>NZ_CP157742.1 GCF_030717995.2 Methylomarinum sp. Ch1-1
TGGTTAATTAACCCCTTGATGGAATTTATGCTTGATGGCCTGAATATTCCAATTCCTCCCAATTCGGATTCGGGTTGAATCTCTTAAATGAGAATTGCTGTATCGATGCCGAGCGTCTGCGCGTGCATATTCGTAATGCCAAAGGTAACAAGGATCGCTTAGTTCCGTTACCTTTAAATACCTTGCAGGTTCTGCGGCATTTTTGGAAACTGCATCGGCATCCCACTTTGCTCTTTCCCAACCGCAAACGGGGATTGAAGGCAGCGCACATGGCCGAGTCACCTCTTGATAGAGGCGGCGTGCAAACGACTATGGCGGCGGTCGTCAACGGAATGGGGCTAAAAAAAAGATTTCCTGTCATTCGCTGCGCCACAGTTATGCCACACATCTGCTGGAGGCTGGCGTCGATTTGGTGGAGCTGCAACAGATCCTGGGCCATGTCAGCCTGTTGACCACTTCGCGTTACCCCCATTTAACCGATGTCACTGGAAAGAATTCGGAGCAGCAAATCAATCAGTTGATTAATGGTTTCGACCTGACCTGGGGGAACGTCAAATGATCCCGATTTCTTCAGTTATCGATCAGTTTGAAGCAGACTTTCTCAATCAGTACCTGTCCCAAATTCTGCCCAGCCAGTTAAAGGCTTTGCAGGCCTTGAAAATCTGTCGAACCCGGCACAGTCCTGTCATGCAAGTGAATTGTACCGAGTGCGAACATCAGACCTTCGTGCCGCATTCCTGTGGCCACCGCAACTGCCCCCATTGTCAACATCAAGGCAGCTCTCGACCCTCCCTGGTCTACGCTGCATTCAGACTCCTGTCTATCAAAGCCAGCAATGGATCGAACGGCAGCTGCAGAAACAGGTGCCCGCCCAGTATTTCATGATCACCTTTACGCTGCCGGCACAGTTGAGAACACTTGCCTGGCGACATCAACGGCTGCTTTACAGCGTGCTGTTCGAATGTGTCTGGGAAACCTTGCAAACCTTCAGCCGCAATGACCAGAAGCTCAATGGGGATCCCGGCGTCATTGCGGTCCTGCATACGCATTCCCGCGCACTGGATTATCATCCCCCTATTCATGCCGTGATGCCCGCCGCGATTGTGGATCAATGCAAACGCCTGTGGCGAACCAAGACAGGAAAGTATCTGTTCAATCACAAGGCACTGGCGAAAGTCTTCCGCGCCAAAATGCTGACCCGCCTTGCCCGAGAAAACCTGTCGTTGCCCAAGGCGACGCCTCACAAATGGGTCGTTGACTGCAAGCGGGTGGGTTCGGGGGACAAGGCGCTGGTGTATCTGGGGCGCTATCTATATCGCGGTGTCATCCGGGAAAAGGACATTCTGTCCTGCCGGGACGGCAAGGTCACTTACCGGTATCAAGACAGTAAAACGAAACGCTGGCAAATCAAAACGGTCTCCGGCGCCGATTTTTTATGGCGGGTGCTTCAGCATGTGCTGCCCAAAGGTTTTCGCCGGGCCAGAAACTATGGCTTCCTGCATCCCAACAGCAAAGGTACGATCCGGATTTTGCAATACCTTAAGAAACTCGATCCCCAAAAATGGTTGCCGGTTATCCGGCAACGGCCACAAATGCGCTGTGCGTGCTGTGGTGGCGTCATGGCGGTGGGACGAACGCGCATACCGGCGATCGAGTCGATGGCTTTGGCGCAGACGCTGACGCTGACGCCCATTTAACCAAGGGACCCATTGCGGTTATGTAAATGCTATGCACTTTCGCCCCTCCCTCAAGCAGCTTAGTTCAGGTTGAGAAGAGCGTTCGGCTTGAAATCAGGATAAATCGTTCAAAAAAGACGCTCCGTCAGAGGAGCCTAATGGAATTCTGTCCAATACCAGACCATCAGACAAAAAAACAGCAGCCTGACTGTTCAATCAGGCTGCTCCACAAAAAGCTATTTTCATAGCATCGTTCACACGTTCACTTAGTCCCGGGCCCATCCAACAAACGGTTCAGAGGGTGGCTTCGCGCGTTGCGCTCGCACCATCTAACCTTATTCGTTATGTCCTGCTTTCATCGTTTTCCTCAGTAATTCTAGCCAGACCTGGTTTATTGCCCTTTAGTGTTGCCCTTCGAATTTCATTCGGAAAATGAACAGGAAGAGAGTTAAGGAAATCATTCGTATAGACTTGGTTTATTTTTTCCCGAATTGTTTCAAGCGTCATCATTTTGTAGGAGTTGGCGGTTAAGTAACCAATAATCTGATCTTTAGCCACCTCTCGCCTTTTCTCTCTATTTGAACCAACTAACATAGCCACAACACCAACAATATACCCAAGAAGGACAATGACGAATGACCAATACATTGCGCACAAGCCCAATTCAAGCTTTTCCAATATTCGCAACCATGCTTCAAATACAAATGGAAGCGCAATGAATGAGATCAGGAAAAGATCAAACGGAGATGCTTCCTTTAATGTTTTTAATATTGTCTTTGGGTCCATAGCTAGTTTCTTTCAAAGGCATAATGCTCGAGTTGACAGGCAAATTTGCGTACATAATGGATGCAGCGTAGCGGAATCCGATTATGCGGGCAAGTTTGTCCTGTCGAACGCCTTAAATAACCTGCCGCCGCCACTGAAAAAGAGATTTTAAAGTTGGTAATTTCAACCTTGTCATTCCCTGAGTACGAAAATATATATATCCCTCCAAATTCTATAGAAGGTCTCATTACAAGGGGGCGTAGATTTGTTTGTAACCAATCCTGCCCAATTTCCTGGGAAGAATATTTAGGAAAAGTATAATGATAAGTTGCTTTAGCCCCAGGGCCTACAGTTACCTTATCTAAGCGAGTATCTTGATCAATCATTGTTGGTGCATTGCGATTGACTTCCTTTGCAGCTTTTTCGAACCCTTCGATTATTTTTTTATCAACCTCTTTTTGAGAGGGTATAGTTTTATCTATTGGTTCGTCACAATAGAATTTTTCAAAAGCGTTTGCATAGCTATTGGGAGAATTTGTTGGCTCCCATGGTGTTGGTTTTCTTCCAGTATAGACTACAGTTCCATATCCCATACGTTCCGAATGCCAAGTGTAGAAAAGTGTGCGAGATTTTTTAGCTGTACAGTCTATTTCATATTGTGCTTTTTCTGACAGATACTTTCGTCCACTACGAGGAGACTCTTGAGTTTCTTTGTAACTGTATAATACCCAAGCAATAACTGAATTGCCTTTCTGCTCTGGGTTAGTATAAGCATAAGCTGTTGCTCTGTGATTTTCTCCCACTTGCGCCCATCTAGCTTGAGCATCGCAACTGACCAATACAATTATTAGAACCAAAAAATATGGTTCTTCCGGATTTCCCGTGGGAGACCACAACATATAGTATGTTAGAAGACCGCAACGGGAGCCTCATGTAAAATAGCCAAAGGACGACTTTTTCTTTGAATGCCAATGAACCAACCGCAGATACAAATACCGTTAGACTTGCCCAATGTCCGAGTCGAAAAATACGAACAAACCGATAAGGGTTTGGTGATCACTGTTGTCAGTACCCGTGATACGGCGGTGTGTCGTCAATGCGGTCGAACGATCGACAAATTTCACGGTTACGACAAAGCGATTACGCTACGGCATCTGCCGATTTTTGACCGACCGGTCTGGATTCGCATCCGGCCGAAGCGTTTTCAATGTCCCTACTGTGACAAAGGGCCAACGACGACGCAACGTTGCGAGTGGTATGAGCCCAATAGTCCGCATACCAAAGCCTATGAGAATTGGATTTTACGCGAGTTGGTCAATAGCACACTCAGTGACGTCAGCCTGAAACGGTATCTCAGCATCGGTTGTATTGAAGGCATCCTCGATCGGCATATTCAGCGCCAAGTGGACTGGTCGACAGTGCCCGATTTAGAGTTGATTGGAATTGATGAAATTGCCTTGAAGAAAGGCCATAAGGATTTTGTCGTCATCGTCTCCGGACTGACGGCGCAACGTGAAAAGTATCTCTTGGCGGTGTTACCGGATCGCAAAAAAGAAACCGTCAAGGCCTTTTTAAAGACGCTGCCGCCTCGGCAATGCCAAAGCATCCGTCGTGTCTGCATCGATATGAACGAAGGTTACTGTAATGCCGCTCAAGAAACCCTACCCAACGCTCAGGTTGTGGTAGACCGCTTTCATGTCGCCAAACATTATCATGACTGTGCCGATAAAGCGCGCAAAGCCGAAATGAAGCAACTGAAACAAACCTTACCGGAATCGGAGTATGCTCAACTGAAAGGCGCCATGTGGGCGTTTCGAAAGCCTTGGAATCGCTTGACCGAAGAACAGCAAATCGTTTTATTGGCGTTATTCCGGCAGGCACCGATACTGAAAGAGGTCTATGTTCAACGTGAAGTCCTAACCGGTCTCTTTGAACAGAACCTGACCAAAGCGCAGGCCGAACAGGCGTTAACGCAGTGGCTGGACAGAATTACGGAATTGGGATTGGATTGTTTCACGCCTTTTGTCACCACATTAAACAACTGGCGTGATCACATCACCAACTATTTTATTCGGCGTGAAACCAGCGGGTTTGTTGAAGGGTTGAATAACAAAATCAAAGTGATCAAGCGCCGCTGCTACGGTATTTATAACCTGGGCCGATTATTCCAGCATATTTGGCTGGATGTGCAGGGACGCCGGCTCTTGTTTGCGGAACACTAGATATTGGGGTTACCACGGGAAATCCTAGAGAGCCAAAAATATTTAAACATGCTTAACCACCTCAATTTAAGCGCATAGCATTACTGCCTTGCCTGCAATATGTTACGTGAGCAAAAGACAATTACAACAATCCAAAATATAATACCTAAATAGTACTGCCCAGCAAGTGTACCATTGATCATGTCTGGCAAGAATACGAATAATATCATTAATATTCCTGCCAAAATACTAATGTGATTCCATTTACTTGGTCTTCTATTTGTATTTGTTTCAGGTAAACTCGTAGGATTATTTTCCAATGTGTATTTCTTTGAAAATGTTCCCCATGCCCATAGGCCAAAAAAAAGAATTGGGAACCATGCAGCTCCTACCACAAGCTTTTCTGCTATCATTCCTCCAGTATCACCTTGCCCATTTGCAAGAATAACTATTGTAGGCCCAATGATAAATCCAGCCGTCAAACCAGCAGCCCATTTTAAGGCTGTAATAGCTGCGGTTTTAGTTTTTGCTTTCAAGATGGTTCTCCTTTATTTCGAATTCACAGTAATCTCTATTTTACTGCCGAACGTTTGAATTAACCGGCTGGCGCGGCTTTATCGCGCCAGTCCGGGTTGAATGATTGGTTGGACGGAGCCGCTAACGCGGAGAAAACCCCGCTTTATCGTAAAATCAAGTGTAACCTCATTTCTCCTCTTACTCATAAAAGGGTACTGTGTAAGCTCCACTAACACTGAGGTTACACTGCCATGAAAACACCCAACAATACGAAATTCAACCATTATTATGCTCTGCATTGCAAACATCTAAAACTTAAAGGTCTGCAGCCAAAAACTATCGATGCCTATTCACGCGCTATCCGTCGGATCGGTGATTATTTCGATGGCAATCTGGAGGATCTTTCCCAGGATCAGTTGCTGGATTATTTTTGTGAATTGTTGGAGCGTCTGTCTTGGAGTGCCGTCAAGCTGGATCTGTATGGTTTGAAGTTTTTCTATATGCATGTGTTGAACAAGCCCTGGACGGATATTGCACTGATCAAGCCGCCCAGGACAGTTCGTATTCCCGATATTGTCACGATCGCTGAGGCACAACAGCTGTTTCTATCAACCCGTAAGTTTGAGCTACCGGGTATTCTTTTTCACCCTTTACAGTATGGTTTTGCGATGGGGTGAAGGACTCCGATTGCAAGTCGGGGATATCGATGCCGAGCGTCTGCGCGTGCATATTCGTAATGCCAAAGGTAACAAGGATCGCTTAGTTCCGTTACCTTTAAATACCTTGCAGGTTCTGCGGCATTTTTGGAAACTGCATCGGCATCCCACCTTGCTCTTTCCCAACCGCAAACGGGGATTGAAGGCAGCGCACATGGCCGAGTCACCTCTCGATAGAGGCGGCGTGCAAACGACTATGGCGGCTGTCGTCAACGGAATGGGGCTAAAAAAAAGATTTCCTGTCATTCGCTGCGCCACAGTTATGCCACACATCTGCTGGAGGCTGGCGTCGATTTGGTGGAGCTGCAACAGATCTTGGGCCATGTCAGCCTGTTGACCACTTCGCGTTACCCCCATTTAACCGATGTCACTGGAAAGAATTCGGGGCAGCAAATCAATCAGTTGATTAATGGTTTCGACCTGACCTGGGGGAACGTCAAATGATCCCGATTTCTGCAGTTATCGATCAGTTTGAAGCAGACTTTCTCAATCAGTACCCGTCCCAAATTCTGCCCAGCCAGTTAAAGGCTTTGCAGGCCTTGAAAATCTGTCGACCCGGCACAGTCCTGTCATGCAAGTGAATTGTACCGAGTGCGAACATCAGACCTTCGTGCCGCATTCCTGTGGCCGCCGCAACTGCCCCCATTGTCAACATCAAGGCAGCTCTCGACCCTCCCTGGTCTACGCTGCATTCAGACTCCTGTCTATCAAAGCCAGCAATGGATCGAACGGCAGCAGCAGAAACAGGTGCCCGCCCAGTATTTCATGATCACCTTTACGCTGCCGGCACAGTTGAGAACACTTGCCTGGCGACATCAACGGCTGCTTTACAGCGTGCTGTTCGAATGTGTCTGGGAAACCTTGCAAACCTTCAGCCGCAATGACCAGAAGCTCAATGGGGATCCCGGCGTCATTGCGGTCCTGCATACGCATTCCCGCGCACTGGATTATCATCCCCCTATTCATGCCGTGATGCCCGCCGCGATTGTGGATCAATGCAAACGCCTGTGGCGAACCAAAACAGGAAAGTATCTGTTCAATCACAAGGCACTGGCGAAAGTCTTCCGCGCCAAAATGCTGACCCGCCTTGCCCGAGAAAACCTGTCGTTGCCCAAGGCGACGCCTCACAAATGGGTCGTTGACTGCAAGCGGGTGGGTTCGGGGGACAAGGCGCTGGTGTATCTGGGGCGCTATCTATATCGCGGTGTCATCCGGGAAAAGGACATTCTGTCCTGCCGGGACGGCAAGGTCACTTACCGGTATCAAGACAGTAAAACGAAACGCTGGCAAATCAAAACGGTCTCCGGCGCCGATTTTTTATGGCGGGTGCTCCAGCATGTGCTGCCCAAAGGTTTTCGCCGGGCCAGAAACTATGGCTTCCTGCATCCCAACAGCAAAGGTACGATCCGGATTTTGCAATACCTTAAGAAACTCGATCCCCAAAAATGGTTGCCGGTTATCCGGCAACGGCCACAAATGCGCTGTGCGTGCTGTGGTGGCGTCATGGCGGTGGGACGAACGCGCATACCGGCGATCGAGTCGATGGCTTTGGCGCAGACGCTGGCGCCCATTTAACCAAGGGATCCATTGCGGTTATGTAAATGCTATGCACTTTCGCCCCTCCCTCAAGCAGCTTAGTTCAGGTTGAGAAGAGCGTTCGGCTTGAAATCAGGATAAATCGTTCAAAAAAGACGCTCCGTCAGAGGAGCCTAATGGAATTCTGTCCAATACCAGACCATCAGACAAAAAAACAGCAGCCTGACTGTTCAATCAGGCTGCTCCACAAAAAGCTATTTTCATAGCATCGTTCACACGTTCACTTAGTCCCGGGCCCATCCAACAAACGGTTCAGAGGGTGGCTTCGCGCGTTGCGCTCGCACCATCTAACCTTATTCGTTAGGTGTGCCCCATGGCCTGTTCGCACCAAAGTGCCCCAGCACTTTACCACCTTATTTTGCCTCTACGATGACGTCGTCCATGACGTATCGGCTATTGCTGTCCCCATCACCCAGAGCCATTCGGACGGCCAGTCCATCGGGTTCTCCAACAACCGATTTGTCATAGTGCCAAGGTAGCCATCCACTGTTAAATCCGGGAATCAAGGCTATTTGATACATCTCCTTTTGCATGTCAACGGTGATGCTGACTATTTGATTTTCCGTCTTACTGTATGACCCAATAATTTGATCGGTCCCTACTGTTCTTATCTGCCCATCCATGAACATCAGTGCTACCGGCCTCGGCATAACTGGGTTAAGTGTTCCTGTAAGATCTAAGTAAATCAGCATACGTGGGTATTGATCATATCCACCACTGAGATATTGGTGACCGACCCATTGCACGTGAATAAGATTGTAGTTACCGAGGGATTGATCTGGTTTGAACATTACCCATCCGTCAGCGTCTCGGATTTCAAGGCTCTTCGATTTCATTTCACTACTTTGGATAACGTGTGCCACATTGCTGTTATCAAGGTAGATACTGTCGTTTACCGGTGCTCCGGCGGGTTTTGAGGCCGGCGGAAGACCCACGGAGTCTGTATTGAAATTTGCATGGATAATCGTTGTTTTTGGGGTGCAGGCGCTAAGTAAACATAAGTTAAGCAACCCTACTGCACATGTTGTCTTACCTGGAAAATGGAATTTCATATATGCATTTCTCCTATAATTGATACGGGTGACTTATAGAGCCTTGCTATCCTAAATTACTCTTCGATTAATTTATGCCAAATACTGGATTGTTGAGTGCCTAACGGGTCGATGGCTCAGCGAAGCGGGGCCATCAAGTTATTATCTAGGTCTGGCCAACGCTACGTCTTTTTTTATCTTGCTGTCAAGAATGAGGACCGTAAGCTGGGTTGAACAATGTGAAACCCAGCATTACAATTATTCCCAATCCTGTTCGCTTAAGTCCGGTGAGGCCGCCCATTCTTCGCTGTAAACCCCTAATTGAACCCAACGATGAATATCATCTACATGCCGCTGAAAATCTCTATCATCGCGGATTTGGTGTTCCTAATAACGGCGTTGCCATAGGCCTAGTTCTTTTTTACGCAATCGACTGTCGGATATTCTTTCGTCTTTCTCGATAGATCTGGAAAAATGCGATTTGATCAAACGCCAACGCAGCGGATAATCGTCGTCTTCTTCGGGTAATCGCCAAATACAGTGCAAATGTTCAGGTAATATCGCTATGACTTCGTTGAGCAAGATTGACGGTAAAGAAATTAACGCCGCCTTTTGCATGGTTACGAATGTACGTGCGCATAATTGATTCATTCATAAGCTGGGTTTCATTATCATTCAACCCAGCCTACTTTTGCAAACCCAACATCGGCTTATCGTCAATTTTCCAACATAAATAAAACTAGACCGATTGTCGCTTGTGGGTCGAAACCCACCAGTCAAAACATCCCCTCTAAGGGCAGCAATTCTCAATTTAGCCCAGGCTGGTAAACTAAGCCAATTTTTTCACCCGTTCACGGACGATGGCCTACCCTTTTATCGAGACAGAGACATTCACACAAGCGACCCTGATCAACAAAGTCAGGCAGCTCTTTGAAACATTGCCCGACGGCCGTAGCGGGAATGGCGTTTACCGGAAATACAGCATGGCGGATGCGGCGCTAAGCGCCTTTTCGGTATTTTTCATGCAATCGCCGTCCTTTCTGGAATATCAGAGGACGATGCAGAAAGAGCGGGGCAAAAATAACGCACAGAGTTTGTTTGGCGTGCATCAAATTCCCAGCGACAACCAGATTCGGAATCTGCTGGATGCGGTACCGCCCGAGGCCTTGTGGCCGTTGTACCGCTGGCTGTTGCAGGCACTGGAAGGGCAAGGCAAGCTCAAAGAATTCCACGTGCTGGACAATAGTCTACTGGTGGCTTTGGATGGTGTGGAATACTTTAGTTCGCAAAAGGTTCATTGTGAATGCTGCTCGACGAAAACGCTGAAAAACGGTGTGACCCAATATACTCACAGTGCGGTGACGCCAGTGATTGTTTCGCCGCATCAAGCGGAGGTCATTCCGTTGGCGCCTGAATTTATTGCACCGCAAGACGGAAACGATAAGCAAGATTATGAACTGGCTGCTGCGCGGCGTTGGTTGGCGCGCGAAAACGGCTATTTGCCAAAAAACGTGACGTTTTTAGGCGACGATTTATATTGCAAGCAGCCTTTTTGCGAAGTCCTCAAGCAACAGGGGCGGCATTTCATTCTGGTCTGCAAACCGGAATCCCATCAAACCCTCTACGAGTGGGTCGAGGATTTTCAACGGCTCGGGCAGGTCGAAGTGGTCGAAAAACAGCGCTGGACAGGCAAGCAACGACTGATCGAACGCTACCGCATCGCCCATCAAGTGCCGTTACGCGACAGCGATGATGCGCTACTGGTAAATTGGTGCGAAATCGAGATCACCGATGAGCAAGGCCGTGTCGTTTATCGCAATGCGTTCGCCACGGATTATGCCTTAGATGCGCAGAATGTGGTTGAAATCGTCCGCGCCGGCCGCACCCGTTGGAAAATAGAAAACGAAAACAACAACACCTTGAAAACCAAGGGCTATCACTTCGCGCACAACTTCGGTCACGGTAAAAAGCACCTCGCCGCTTTGTTGGCCAGTTTAATCATCCTGGCTTTTCTGGTTCATACGGTGTTGCAATGGTTCGACCAATGCTATCGTTTGCTGCGCGAAGAGCTGCCCAGTCGGAAAACGTTTTTTAACGATTTAAGGGCGCTCACGCGCTATGTTTGTTTCGATAGCTGGCAGCATTTGATGGAATTGATGTTGGAAGGGCTGGATATTCCCATTCCTCAGAACCCGGATTTATGCTGAGTTTCTTAAATTGAGAATTGCTGCTCTAAGGGGTTTGAAGTCCAATGGGACGAAAACGTACGTTAGCGGCTAATATAATTCGCTTACGGGTTTATCTCAAGCAGACTGACGGGACAACACCGGCCAAGACGAGACATCCAGCCTGCAGTCCCGAAAGTCTGGTTTAGGCTGTTGGCAGTCATTCAAGTTCGTCGACCAAATGACAGCCGAGTCTTTACCTGTCATTCACCGCTTGCCCATGTGGATGGCTAAAGTTGCACATAAACCGGTCGTTCAATCGCAGTTGGCAGGACGCTCCGCGCTAAGCCTTAGCCCAGATGCTCAGCGCCTCGGATTACGGCCTCGGGGAATAGATTCTGCGCAACGATCGCGGTGCGGGCTGTTGCGACATCGGGCACAAAGACTACGACTGCCAGGTCCTTCATCGCACGTGAGCAGCACACATAGAATAGGCGACGGGTTCGATCGAGTACGGACTCTTCACCTGCCGCTATGTTTGCTTCGTCCTTGTCCGAGAGAGGGACGTACCCAAGATACTTCCCATAAGAATACTGCCGAAAGCCAGCTTCCTCATCGTCGATGACGACCAATACGCGCTCAAATTGGGCACCCTTCACTCCATGATGCGTCGCGAACGGTGACTCTTCTGTGAAGTAGCGCCGATAGGCCCAGAGTTCGTCGACACCGCATGCCAGGTAGGCTTGAACGTTCTCGAAGCCGCTGCTGCCGTCATCCACTGGCTCTGCAACCAGATGCATGGCGAAGCGGTCGTCGAGACGCAGCAACTCGTTATCTCGCACATGCGTCAAGACATCTCGGATGGTCGCCTGCGATCCTGCTGCCAACAAAGCGACGAGCCTGTCGAGCGCTTGTTGTAGCGCTGTAAGAACGGGGGCCGTCGCTTGCCCTCGAAGCCGCGCCGGTTCAAGCTTCGGACATTCACTGCGCAAGGTCGAAATCACTGTGAACCGATCGCCCGCTCGTGCCGCGACAACGAGCGGGAGTATGTGCTGGACAATTGGACGAAGCGGCCAGGCAGTGCCATCGCTCAGCCCTTCACTCAGACTCAAAGGTGCTCGGTCATTGAGCGCAGCATACAGACTAGGGAACCCGAGCCGGTTGGCTGCCATACGGTGCACCAGCACAAGCAGGCGGACATCGCCTTCCCGCACATCGCTTAGCCACAACTCATCACCGGTTTCGACTGCTAACCACTGCCTAACGGCAGAGAGGCGCTCACTCCGATCCGCATCCGCCGGCAGGATGAACATATTGGAAGTGCCGGCAACCGGCTGTTCGATGCCATCAATGGTCATTGTCCGACCACGCACCTGCTCCAAGCCGTCGCCAGTGGCGCGGATTTCATTGATGACCCCGAGCACTGATGTCGGGCACCGGAAGTTCTCGGGCTTTGTTATCTCCGCCCAGCCGTCGTTCAGCGGGACAGCGCCTGCTCCGCTCATGTAGATCTTCTGCATCGGGTCTCCGAAGAACCCGACGCACAGACCAGGATGTTCGCCCACAATGTGCCGTAACGCCTCGACGACCTCCGGATTGGTGTCTTGGCTCTCATCGACAAAGATGTAGGGAAAGCGCTTAGCGACGAGTTGCCTCAGCAGCGGATGCGCTGCGACACAGGCTGGGGTGAGCTTGAGGATATCGTCGTGGCCAAGAATGCCTTCAGCGTAGCTGCTGCCGGTGCCGTAGACGAACTTCTCTACTTCACCGATCGCAGACAGCTCAACCTCGAGATCCGCGATCTCCTGTTCGAGGCGGGCCTTCGTTTTCACCTGAGTCCGAGGCTTGTCGTAGTGTGCTCGTCGCTCCGCGATCTTTTCATCGATGCGGGTGGCTACCCAAGTTGCGATATCCGAATGGAACGGCCGGATGACTGACCACAGGAAACTATGGATGGTCGAGATGTGGAATAGCGGCGAGACGCCGACGTCGGCCGAAATCTCACCGACGGCGACTTCGGTATATGTGATGCAGGCGATTTGCTGTCCAGCGCTGCGCAGGGCGGGACCGCGGGTCTCGGCTAAGTGCGCGATAGCCTTGATCAGCGAGGTCGTCTTCCCCGATCCCGCACCGGCGACCATGACAAACGAGCGTGGTGGCGTCTGATCGAGACACGCGCGAACATCTAGATCGGCTTGCGTGTCAGGACTGCCGATCCGGCTCGTCATGCTGGTACCTCGTCGCCGGCGGCGGCCGACGCACTCTGGGGCGCGTCATCATGCGGCTGCTCCTCTTCTGTATTATCGTCCGGCTCCGGCGGCGCGATCTCGGTCTCAAGCCAGCTCAGGCCCTCGGCGATATAGGTCGGGACCGACCAACTGCTCGGATCTTCGGCAAGCAAGGCGAGCGCGAAGTCGGTCTTGCTGAAGCTCTTAGCCTGCACGCGCTTGTGGATGCGCTCCGCAAGCGTGGTCAGGTTCTTCTCGTCGGCCTTAGCGATGCGGAGCTGAAGCGGCTTACGATTCTTGTCCTGGCACCATTCAAGATTTTCGAGCGCGAACGCTTCCTCCAGCGTGCGCCCGGCGAGCGCCAGGGTCTCTCCGCCCCAAGTGACATCGGTCCGGCACTGATAGGCAACTCGTACCAAAGCGTCATTGTCGTTCGTCCTCGCCTGAATCTTCTGCTCAGCCGTCGCCTCCCACAGAGCGGCGACCGTGTCGTATTTCGGTAGCCATTGGAGCAAAGTCTGGTTGGACGTCGCCGCACCCGGATGACCGGCGATGCACGCCTTCCCGGGCTTTTCCGCCGTCACAAGCACATCCTCCTCGTCATCGTCTATGTCCTCAGCATCAACGCCGGCAGCCTGCGCGTTCTCGGCGGCGGGTTCCGCAGCTTCCGGTTGACCAACGGGTGCAACACCCTCGCCATCCTGCCCCAGTGGACCGAACACGCTGTCGAGATCCGTGATGATGAGCGTCGTCAGTCCGAGAAACTCGATCAGCGCCTTGAATCGGTAGCCGAACGCCCCGCCTATCTCTAGGACGGTGAGATAGGTCGATTGCAGCCGCGGCGCGGCATTGGCGATCATCTGCGGCAATAGCAGCCGTTCGACATTGCCTTCGACCAGCACGGCGCCGTCGGCGAAGAACAGATCGCAGTGCGCGAGTTTCAAATAGCGTTCGAGGAAGCTCCGGATGTCCGGATCGGTGCTGTCGTAAAAAACCGAGAGGTTGAGCACATCGGAGGTCGACACATTCTGCGCACGGCTTCGACGAAAATAGCGGATCGGCCGGAAGCCTCGTTCGTAAAGAATATGAGTCGAGTGGGTCGTGACGACGACCTGGCTCGTATAGTGCGGGCGGTCCTCGCCCTTGAGCGTTAGGATGTCCATCACCTTGCGGATGAAGGCTTGTTGAAGCTGGGCATGGAGGTGCGCCTCGGGCTCCTCGATGAAGATCAGGTGGACCGGCGGACGGTTTTCCTCGATCGCCAGCCATTGAGCGTGGAGGTCGAGCAGCTCGACGACCATGAAGATGAGGTTTTTGAAGCCGAGGCCGTTATACCGATCGGGCAAGGTAGGTGGGTCGGGATTCCCGTCATCGGCTCCCAATGCATAATGGACGATTGCACCATCTCGACCGTTCATAATCTGGGCCGGGTCGAGGGCCGAGCGAATCATCATGCGTGGGTTTGAGAGGCCCGGATAACCGAGCTTCGACAAACTCTTGAGCGTCGGCTCGAACACTCGTTCGAGATGCTCATTAAGCGAGACTTCGGATGCTGCGAGGGCGCGCAACGCCTCGATATCTTCGCCTTTTTGTTCGAGGTTGTGCCCGTAGAAGCGACTGAGCACTCTGGAGAGATCCTCGGCGCGAGAGCCACCTGGACTGTCCGAGAGATGGCGCTGCGCGTTCAAGAAGTCAATATGGAGAAGGCCGTTCAAAATCTCACGACCGCTCCGATCGCGACCGGTGAGAGAGGCTGGTTCATAGCCAGCTTCTGCGACCATGTTCACATCGAACCGTGCCGTATCGAGTACGAAATAGCGCAGCTCATATTCGTCATGTAGCCTGTCGCGAAGGAACTCCCGCAGGTTACGTGGCGAGGGATCGAAGACGGATACTCCATCTTCACCCTTAGCGACTGCATCTAGCACGCGCTGGCGCACTTCGACATAGCGTGCATGCGTCGCTGCAGGATTACTGGGCACATAGGCAACGCGCATCCCCACCAGCTTGCCTTCCCAAGCAAGGCTGGGAAGAAGATCGATGACGCGGTGAACATCGTCCGGACCGATTTCGAACCAGACGTCGATTTCCATCGTGGGAAGGCACGCCTCGCCCTCACCCTTACCGAACGCAACGATGTCGGTCCAAAGTTCGGCGCTAAAGTCGTGTATGTTGAAGCGGCCACTGCTAGTGAACAGCTGGAGTGCGTGCCCGACCGATGTCTTGCCGCTGTTGTTAGAACCGACAAAAATAGAAATGTCGGAAGCAAGATCAATTACAACGTTTCGCAGCCGCCTGAAATTCCGGACAGCAAGCTTCTTCAAATGCATACTTTCTCCTAGTTATTGGGCCATCCTGCTGATCCGATTGGCAGCGGCTTTTTAAACTCTCTATATATCCCATTTCACGAAACGAAAGTGCTAGGGAAGTTCTGCTGAACGCGGTCGTTTGCTCCGAAAGACCAAGCCGTGCCCAATGACGCAAAGGGCGCATCATCTTCCACCTCGTAACATGCTACGAAAGACTGCTTTTCAACAAATCCTTGTCACACCATTCAGAAACATTTCGGTCAGCTCAGGGTCGTAACCTGATGGTCGGATTATTTCAAATGAATCATTGCCAGCGGCCGCTTTCGAGAAATTTTGCCTGGCCGGATTTTGTCGAAACCGTAAGCTTCTGTTCAAATTCTCCCGCTCTGCTAGTCTTAATTTAGTAACCCGCTTCTTTCTGGTGTCGAAAGGCGAGTACATAAAGGGCATTATCCTCCGGTTCGTAACGATAGAGTGCCACATAACCGGAATCGCCGAATGGAATGCGTAATTCGCGCAATTCTGGAAGCTCTTCCCACGGCCGGCCCAGTTCGGGTTCTGTTTCCAGGAGTTCAAAGTGCTGGGCAATTGCCCGCGCGGCTCTTGCCGCGGCCAACCGATTTTTTTCGGCTAAAAAGAGCCGACAGCGCTCCAAACCTTGAGCCGCTCCTTCGGTAATCATTATTCGTGGCACTCGGGGACCGCTTGCTCATGCGCTGTCCCCCAGGTGCTCAGCCAATCGCGTACTTCCTGGCCCGTTAAATGTTGGCCCGTTTCTTGATAGGCCTGCCAGGCCGCCAAGGCCTCCTGTTTGAAGCGTTCTCGGGCTTCTTCGCGTTCCACATAGTCGCGAATGGCTTCGCGCATAATCCAATGCGATGACCGGTGCCGCAGCTCAGCCAAGTGCTGAATTCGACGTTTCAAGTCCGCATCGAGTTTAACCGATGTTGCCATAGTGATTCGCCTCGTTATTAAAAGGTAGTACTATTGAATACTCTAGCATAGGGGGCCGACTTTTCCCAGAAAAACGTCCGCGCAGTTGTAGTTTTGGCGCCGCCCATTTTAGGTCCTATAATGTATTTTATCGGACCTAAAATTACCCCCCCAAACTCATCCATCAATTCCGCCACTATATAAGGTATAAATCGCGATGACCGACTTGCTGCTGAAAAATCCCGAACGCGCCCTCACCGCGAAACAATTTCAACAGTTAGCCGAGGTGCCGCCGGAACTCGAATGGTTCGCCAATCTCGCTTCGGAAAAAACCCGCAAAGCTTACCGAAACGACATTCGCGATTTCACCCAATTCATCGGCATTCAAAATCCGACTGAGTTTCGGATCGTCACCCGCTCCCATGTCATCGCCTGGCGCAAGGCGCTGGAAGCGAATAATCTGTCCGACGCGTCGATCCGGCGCAAGCTCTCGGCACTGTCGTCGCTGTTTGAGTCTCTGTGCGAGCACAACGCGGTGACGCATAATCCGGTCAAAGGCGTGAAGCGGCCCGCCGCTAATAATAACGAAGGCAAAACCCCGGCCTTGAGCAACGACCAGGCCCGGCAATTGCTGGAAGCACCGCCTGAGGACACGGTGAAAGGCCGTCGAGATCGAGCCATCTTGGCCATTCTGCTCTATCATGGCCTGCGCCGGCAGGAACTGTGCACTCTGCGGGTCAAGGATTACCAACGAAGATCCGGCGTGATGATGTTCCACGTCCACGGCAAACGCAAAAAGGAACGCTTCGTGCCAGTGGAGCCGAAAACTCAACGCTTGCTCGCCGAGTATCTGGAGATGACCGGCCACGGTACGACGGACCTGGACGGCGCATTATTTCGGCCGGTGAAAAACAACGCGACGGGCGATCTCACTAAATCGCTCAATCCGCGTTCCGTCTATCGTAATGTGGTGATTTTCTATGCCAAGCAAGTCGGTATTACGGTGGATACCCATGGCTTCTGCGTGCACTCGCTGCGCGCGACTGCCGCGACCAATGCGTTGGATCACAAAGCCGACATCGCCAAAGTCCAGGAATGGTTAGGCCATGCCAACGTGTCGACCACCCGGCTTTACGATAAGCGGAATAGCCGGCCGGAAGACAGTCCGAGTTTTAAGGTGGAGTATTAGATGGCTGTTGCCGTTTTGTGATTTTCCCTTTAATTTCAATGTCCTTGCCTCAAAGCGCTGAATAGTTTGATTATTACCTCGACTGAAAACTTTTGCCAGCGCTCGCTCTTTAAAGTCCTCAGAATATCTTGTATAGGTTTCATCTCTAATCTCAAATTTTATTTTGTTCAAAAATTTGAGACGACAAACATCGCCAGGCCGCAATCACATTTCATAACCTGTTTGTGCAATGGCATGAGATGCTGTTTTCCGTACGCTGAACAGGTCTTCGTCGCTTGATCCAGATGGAGACCGGTGCGGATGATTTATCCTACACCTCTACTCAGGGGTTCTAATCAAGGGGAAAATGAAGAATTTCGCAATTTGGGTAAATTTGTGTCTAGCGTTGTTCAACAGTATTAAATTTTGTTGAACAACGCTGTACCTTGGTGATCTTGGGTTTCGAGTGGGGAAACGGCCCGGCCGGAACAAGAGGTTTTTGATGCCGCTTGCACTAGGCTTCTCACCGAGCTGGAGCCTCTGATGATCCGGACATTGCCTTCGGGCTTTGTGAGCTAGGCATGGGTTGTCTTGAGCTGGGTAATGCTAGCAACGCACAAGGATTTAGCCCGGGAAATCAAGGAACACGATCAGCATATCGCCAATTTGTATACCTATGTCGAGCGTCTTTTAACGCCGCCGGCGGAAAAAAGAACCCTATCAGATGCATTTGGCCCAAGGATGATGAGCAGGAGTAGGCGACCCAAACATGATGTGTCTTAGCTCCAACCTGACCAGACAATTTTAAAAATTGATTACAATCAAGTCGTACAATTTTTTGAGCAGCTAGTTTCGGCCAATAGAAAACAGTCTGCAGCTATAGAAATTATATAGATTGCTTCTCTGTACACGACAAAAATCATCTAATTAGCCTTTCAGTCATACCTTGGGAACCATTATTTCCGGTTTTTGCTTGTCGAAACCAATGATGTCGGGAGGACATATAAATAGTACCCATAGCTTCAGTAGATTCTCTGTTTTACTAAGGCCATGCAGAATCAAATCGGATAAATGATCCAACCCATAGCGGAAGAGGCTTTGCTCTATGCGGCCATGTTTCTTGGTTCTTAAAGGTCGAATCGCTTTATGCTTCCATTCGCCCGTTTTGTGCGCCCAGCAAAAAGCGATCGCTAATAACGCCATAACCTTTTTGATCCGAAAGTAGTGCGTTATTCGTGTCTCTTCCAAATGGAACCCTCGCCCTTTAAGGCATTGAAACAGCGTTTCAATTTCCCAACGCAAACCATAGACGTCTAACGGTTGGTCGAAGCGCTGATTACCCGCCAAAACCAATAATTCGCCACTGTTCAATTTCATACCACTGAGCCAAACCCATTGTTGGCCAACACGTCGCTTTTTCCTGAGTAAGCGGGTTTTTCCAGCCTGTAGATTGGCAAACAACGAACGAACAGGACGCTCATAACCGCGCTGATCCGTCATCAATTGATTGTCCTTCATCCGAATCAGATAAGGAATGCGCTGATCACTGAGCCATTGCCACCACTGATCACCAATAAATTCTCGGTCACCCAATACGCCCAAAATGTTACTGCGTCCAAATTGCCGAATATAACGTTGCAATAACGCGATGCGTTCGCGCTGGTTAGAGTTGCCTTGCTTATTCAACACCAGCCAATACACCGGAATTGCCGTTCCCTGGTAGACGATGCCCAGCGTGAGAATATTGAGGTTCTTTTCACCCCATTTCCAGTTCGTCCGATCCAGCGTCAAATAGTAGGACTGATCATACAATCCAAACATTTCCATGATTAAGCTAGCGATAGCATCGTAGTCGAAAACAACTTCCCGGAAAAATCGTTGCAACCGGCGATAACGGGATTTAGGGTCGGCCTGACTTGTGAAAGCTAACGCTAGTTGCGTCAGGTTGACGTGCTTCAATCGTACTAATGCCAACAACATCCCTATAAAACAATCCAATCGACACTTGCCCCAGTCTAAATGTCCTTTTAGAATCACTCTCAGTCCATCGCTTACGGCCATTTCACCTCCTGTTTGGTCGCAGAGAGTGAAACTGATTAGCGATGGATTTTCAAGTCCTTTATCTTCCTTCCTTGAAAATCAATCAGTTATATTTTTTGTCGTGTACAGAGCAATTTCAGTTGTCCCGCCATCGCCGACTGAAATTAAATAATATGCCCTAGACCAAAATCTACTTCCCTATATGGAAAAATGTTGGTTAGCCAAAGCGCAAGGCAGTCCAGGTCTATCTTTGAGAATCTGCTTGGAATCCTGTGAAAAACTTTGAGCAAACGGATAAAGTAGCTACAATAGTCACTATTACTAAGCGAGGTTCGCTATGATTACTATTCCTGCAAAAGAAGCAAAACTAAGATTCGGTCAGTTCTTAGATATGGCAGCAAAAGACACTGTTGAGATCACTAAAAACGGAAAACCGTTTATTTATTCTTTATCAGTAGATGAATATCGAAAAATTAAGTCTCACAATCAAGATCGAAAAATAAAAATAACCGAAATAAAACAGATAGTAGAAGATTTTGCCAATCTTCAAATTGATCGTCATGAAGCGATGTATTTACTTGGGATATCATGGTATGGCGATCTTCTTGACTTAGCAGGTCAATTCGGATTGGAATTAAAACATGTTGACGAAAAAACAGCTAATACCATGGTTGCCGACTTTATAAAAGTGATGTCTAATGACGAATAAAACAGCCGTTCAAATGGCTATTCCTGATGCTGGGCCATTGATTACATTGGCGAAAGTAGACGCCTTAGATTTATTATTATTGTTTAAAGATAAGGTCGGTATTGTGATAACAGATGTAGTGCACTTTGAAGTCACACAAAATGCGATTGATCATGATGATGCAAAAGTTATTAGAGCTTTTTTAACAAAGCACAAAGATAGAATATCCATTCAAGATACCCAATATGGACAAATGCTAATCGAATATGCAAAAAACGGAAATCATGAATTGCCTAGAGATGCAGGAGAACATTCCATTATAAGCTTTTTAAAGATTGCTTCAGGAAGACCGCCTGGGAAACCTATGCTTGTTATACTAGAAGATTCATGGTTTGAAACACATAGTGGAGCAATACCTGGAAATGTTCATCTTTTGTCAACACACTCATTTTTAGAGGGATTGCAAAAAATGAATTTATTAGCATCAGCAAAACAAATATGGGCAGAACTTTATCTTCATGGAAGATCAGGGAAATCTACAGATATTCCTGCCAAGAAAATCAATCCAGAAACTGATTGGCACTCGGAAATTGATGGAGATAGAAACAGCTTAAGTTAGTCATTTCCATACGAAATTTTTTAAATTTTTAGTAACTTCTCAATAACTCATGGCACGAGCGGCCGCGCGTTGACGTATCAGTTCGGGTAGTGGCGGAATCGTATTCGCTCCCCTGGTTCGATCCAATAGAAAGTGCCAAAACGAGATATCCAGTTTTTGGCAGGTCTTTTGGAGGCTCATTAACGTGTCTCGACACTGTCGCCCCAAATCATTTCACCCTGTTCCGGAACTTTTTAGCGGACGCTTTAGATAAATTTTGCATGGCCGGATTTTGTTGAAACCTTAAGTTTCTGTTCAAAAGCTCCCGCCGTATTTTTGAAACAGGTTTTCAAACGCGGTATGGAGGAGAGGTGGCCAATTCGATTGAACTGAAGTTTGAGAAAACCAAAAAAGAGTTTCTGAAGTTTTTGAAATACACCAAGGGCCACGCCGAGACCACTTGCTACAACTACAACTCGGATCTGAACATCTGGATCGCCTGGCTAACCGAAGAAAAGCTGGATTGGCGCAAATGCCAGCCGACCGATGCCGAGCATTTCGTGTCGTTTCTGGCGAAAGCCAATGTCGGCGCCCACGCCATCGCCCGCAAGATTTCCTGCCAGGCCACCTTTTATAAATGGGCCAAGCGCAACGACCACGTTCAGGAAGATCCGATCTACCAGATCGAGAAGCCGAAGCGTCCGCGCAGGATGCCGGTCTGGATGGAAGCCGAAGAGCAGGAGGCGTTCATGAAAGCGATCCGCAATTACGACGACATCCCCGACAACATCTACGGGCGCAGCAAGCAGTCGGCGATTAAGATCCGCCAGCGCTACGAACTGCTGTTCGAGCTGATCCAGAAATCCGGCCTCCGGATCAGCGAGGCGCTGGGTCTGAAAGTGTCCGACGTGCGCGTGGTCGACGGCGTTGCCAAATCGGTGCGGGTGATCGGGAAGGGCAACAAGGAGCGCCAGGTGCCGTTGCCGGAATCCTTCGGCCGAGTGCTGGCCGTGTCGATCGCCGACAAATACCGCGACGAGTACCTGTTCGCCAAGAAACCCGGCGGCCGGCCGATCGGCCAGCATGCGGCCCGGGCTTATTGGGGTCAGCTCACGAAACGGAAAAAATCGTACGCTAAAGAATGCAGAGAGTGGCTTTTAGTTATTCATAGGGTTGCGATTTGTAGGAAGGCAATTGCCATCTCGCACGATTACCCTAAAGTAATCGTTAACCTATTTATAACTCTATCGCTATGACCGACCTCCTTGAAACAGAGTACGAATTCTATCGATTTAAGCATAGAAAAGCTGATATAAACAGGATTAGCTGATTATTCATATAAAAGCTTTTCGACGCTGATCGAGATTGCTGGAGTAAATCAGACACTCCTTATATGCGACTAACATGTGTTAAGATACCTCGCGATAATCTATCCATAGCTTCACGGAGTTCGTCTATCTGTTGGGCAAAACATATACGTATAAATCCCTCGCCAGATTGCCCAAAACCAATACCAGGAGCGACAGCAACCCTCTGAGTTTTTAAAAGATCAAGAGAAAATTGTAGGCTATCCTTAACTCCTGGAACTTTAAAAAATGCGTAGAAGGCTCCAGGAGGGGCGATAAATTCAATTCCATTGATTGCATTCAATGACTCTACCGCAATTTGGCGACCTTGATCACAGAAAGTACGAAATTCTTCTATAAAATCCGAGTCAGATAATGCCGCTAATGCACCATATTGAATAAACTGTGACACGGCTGAGTGGGTAATTTCAGTTATATCGCAAAAGGTATCCCTCAGACCTTTAGGCACGACCAACCAACCGATTCGCCAACCAGTCATTGCCCAAGTTTTACTAAAACTGTTGCATACTATTACCCGATCATTAGGATGTGCAACACTAAGTATTGATGGAGCACATGGCGAGCCATTATAAATGAGCCTCGAATACACTTCATCAGCCACAATCCAAGTATTGGTTTCTCGACATATCGCGAGTATTTTTTTTAAATCTCCTTCTGATGCAACCCATCCACTAGGGTTATTGGGTGAATTAAGAAAAAAAAGACGAGCTCCTTTAAGTTTTTCATGCAGGGCGTCTATGTCAAGTAAAAAACTTCCATCATTTTTTAACTTTAAGCTTACAATATCAATTTCTGCATAGCGAACCCTGGCTGCATTAGTTATGTTCGGCCAAACTGGCTCATGAATGACAACGCGATCGCCAGGTTTTATCAAAAATGTCATAGCAATACCAACTGCAGCCATCAATCGTGATCGTTCACCTTATTCGGTCATTTTTCTTGCTCGTATCGCCTGTCAATATGTGGTATTTGAGTTGCAGGAAAATTTATTGGAACACGCTCAAGCTCTCTTGGTTGGTTATTTCAGCACCCTGGAAAAAGCGTAATTTGTGGGGATACCTCAGACTCTGACCCCAAATATTCCAAACAACCACATCACGGCACATGGACTGACTGTACATCGTAGACGTAGGTTGCTCCCTCTTCAGATATACGTATGGCCATAACTAAGTCGCTAGCACCTTCTTCAATCGTAAACAAATCAACAAGTACGTCCCAATAACCATTCATCCACTGACAGACAGAAGTATCCCAAGTCTCCTCAGGCAGACTCGTTAGTGTTGCGCCGTAGGCTAAGAGATTTTTTTCTATTCTCTTCGCATCAGTATCACTAATTGGTTGTAGACCAACTACTCTCCGTGTGACCTTAAAATCACCATCTTTAAATGCATCCACGATTTCTGAAATAGCACTTCTCCAAACAGATGCTACAGGTGTCTGATTATTTTGATCTTTTAAAACAGGAACTGTCGCACTCATCTTTCAGTTTCCAGAATGAAGTTCTTTATGACAATGGAGGCAAACCTCTGCATGATTTTCAGGTACAGTCTTCCCTCCATCTGCATGACGTTCGATATGATGCCCGGCTGAATTTGAGGCATCGATATCAGTTCCACATCCGTTTGCACATTTGTTGCCTTGTTCAGCTCGTTTAGCTTCACGCTCAGACGGTGTAAATAGGCGCTTTGGATCTCGCTCTGATTTGGGTACAGTACCTGGCCCAGTTGGTGGCTTCGGCAGTTTTGCACCCTTTGTAACATCAACCGCATCATCAATCCGTCTAAGCGTCCCTAAAGCCGGTATGCCTGGAAACAAGCCAATAGCATCAAGCCCTAAGTTTATCGCATTATCGGTACTCGAACATTGATAATATTCATACAGACTTTGGGCAAAGAAACCAAAATCCAGAATATCCCAAATTAAGCCTTTAGGATCACTATAGATTAACGGATTTCCACCAACATACCCATAAGTATTCAACCCGCCGTTTAATCCTATCGGATCGGAAGTGATATACCGCCCTAACTCCGGATCATAATACCGATGCCAGTTGTAGTAAAGCCCGCTCTCCGCATCATAATACTGCCCCGGAAAGCGCAGATTGACCGTGGCGCCGAAGCTTTGCGGCTGGCTGTCGCCGAAGGCTTGGCTTTCCCAGCGCCAGGTGATGGACCGGCTGGCGTCGGTGGCCAGGCGCGGCGTGTGCAGATGGTCGCTGTGCAGATAGTGTAGCGTTTCCCCGCTTGCCGTGCGATCGATCTGCGCGACCGGTTCGCTGCCCAGCCACACATAGTCTTTCCGCGCACTGCCGTCGGCGTTGGTTTCGCTGATCAGGTTGCCTAACAGATCGTAATGATAATGAATGACCGTGGCGCCGATGAGCTTGTGGCTGCGCTGGCCGTTGCCGTGATAACGGTATTCGGCGACGGTAACGCCGTTTTGTTGGATGGCCGTGAGCCGTCCGGCGTTGTTGTAGACGAAGGTTCGGCCCTGGGCATCCCGGATCAGGTGGCCGGCGGCGTCGTATGTCAGCAGCTGATTGTCGATCGTCTCCAGTTGATTGCCGCCGAGCGTGAAGTCGTAAACAGAGCTTTGTTTGCCTTCGCTTCGCAGCAGGCGATTGCCGTTTTCATCATATTGATAGCCAATTTCCGCGCCGTTGTTGACTTCGCTCTGCAGACGGTCCAGTTCGTCGTATTGATAAGCGTGACGGTTAGCCGTTGTGTTGCGGGTCAGCAGATTGCTGTTGGCGTCATAGCTGAACACGGTGTCCTGACCGCTGCCCAGGGTTTGCGAAACCAGCCGGCCTTGCAGATCGTATCGCCGGGTCTCGCCGAGTCCGTTGCCGAAGTCGCGCCCGGTGATGCGGTGACTGGCGTCGTAACCGATGTGGTCCAGGATGATTTGGCTGACGCCGGCTACGGTGGTGGTGATGCGTTCCACTCTGCCCAGGCTGTCGCGGTCATAATGTAGGGTGCGGCCGGACGGCAAGGTCTGGGCGATCAGACGATGCCCGGCGTCATACTGAAAGAACTGGCTATAATCGGTGCCGTCTCTATGCTCAGTGATCGCCGTCAGGTTGCCGTAGGCGTCGTAGGCCAGTTGGCTATCGCCGGCTTCGTCGCTGATTCGACACAAACGCCCGATGCCGAATGCACAGGTGTCATAGGTTAAGATGACGTCTTCGCGGGCGTCCTCCGGATACTGGATCGCGATCAAACGGTTCAGCTCGTCGTACTCGTAGCGGACGCTAATGCCGCGGGCATCGGTCGCTTCGATCAGGTTGTCGTTGAGATCGTAGCGATAATCGATAACCCCGCGATCCGGACTGACTTCCTGGCGAATACGGCCGAGCGGGTCGACTTGATAATCGGTTTGCGCCCCGTTCGGCGCAATCACCTGGTTCAAGTGGCCGTTGTCGTCATAGGCGTAATCGGTGACGCCCAAGCGCGCATCGATGCGTTTTATCAGGCGATTGCCGGGATCGTAATCAAAATCGGTCGGCTGGCCGTTGGCATTGATTAACAACGCCAAGTTGTCGGCCTGATCGTAATCGCTTTGTTGAACGCTGTCTTGGCCGCTGATATGCGGCTGCACGGTGTTGCGTAGGCGGCTGAGGGCGTCGAAACGCTGCGCCACGGTCGCCGCCAACGAGCCATCGCCGTTGACGCTGTTGATCCGGGTTGGATTGCCGGCGGCGTCATAGCGATAGTCGATGCGTTGATGCAACGGGTCGCTGACGCTGATCAGGCGACCGCGCGGATCGTAGTCCAGCGTCAGGGTGATATGATCCGGTGTGGTCAGGGTTTTCACCTGACCATCGGCATGATAGATCAACGTGGTCACGCGATTCAGACCGCCGCCGCTGGGCGGTGTTTCGGTGATCGTATCGGGCAGCCCCTGAGCGTTATAGTGATAGCTTGTCGCCAGACCGTTCGGGTCGACGATTTCGACGACTTGACCGGCATGGTTATAGTCGAAATGGGTTTCGTGCCCCAAGGCGTTGATCAGCGTTTCCAGATTGCCGTTAGCCGGATTGCGCACATATCGGGTCGCCTTGCGTTGACTGGCGTCCAGCGCCATCTGATTGGCTTCGGTGACCGAGGTCAGCAGGTTAAAGACCGGATCGTAGCTGTAGCGGGTGGTCGCATTGTTGTACGATTCGGTGACCGATATGAGATTGCCGGCCTCGTCGAACACCCGATCGATATAACTGAGTTGGTCCGGGCGGTGGGTCCTGATGGGGTTGCCGTCGCCGTCACGGTCGATCACCGTCGTCAGATGATTGGCGTCGGTGCGTCGGATCAAGCGACCGAATGAATCGGTGTTGCTGTATTTGCTATGGCCTTCGCCGTCGGTGAAAACGCTGATCGCGGCCTCGGGACGAACCACCGGCGCCGGGTTGTCGGCGCTGCCGAAGGCGCTGTCGGCATCGACCAAGCCGATGGTTTGTTCATGATCGGCTTGATGGACACTGCCGTCCGCGCGGGTGACTTGTTTGAGCCGGCCATTGCCGCGGTACTCGCGAACGCCGGTAAAGCCGCGTTCGTTGGCTTCGGTGGTCATCAAATGCCGGTGATCGTAGCCGAAACGCTTGAAAGCGCCGTCCGGGAAAGTGACCTGGATCAGGTTGTTGTCGTTGTCGAAGCGGAAGCGGGTCACCCGGCCGGCCGGGTCGGTAACTTTATCGAGTCGACCGTCGGTATAGGCGAAGACGGTTTGCAAATCCGCCGGGTCGGTGATCGTGGTCAACTGCCGGTCTCTGTTGTAGGCGTAGCGGGTGCGGTTGCCGTGACGGTCGACCACGTCGGTTTGCAGCCCTTCGGCGTTGAAGTGGATTTGCGTGCCGTTCTTTAAGGTGCGAGTAAAGCTGCCATCGTCGTTGGCAACCAGCGTTGAATAATCGCCTTCCGACGCGTCATAATCCGATGTGGTAATGAAATGGGCGTAACGGACGCGTGCTTGAGAAGAATTGTAAAAACCGAATTTTCCGGGTACGAAACTGTCCGCTACATCGAAAATGGTTTCGCCGTCGATGCGAATGACGATGCGGCTGTCGCTATAGACCAACTCGTATTGATAGTCGGTATTGGGCCTCCAACCCAATCCTGAACCATATTGACTGGCTAATACTTCAAGGTTTTCCCCTGTATGTCTCCATAAGTCGGCATTGCCGCCCGTCACCCGGGACAGGGTAAATCCTTGCTGAGCCCCGCTTTGATAACGGCGCTTCCAATCAAACAACAGAAATTCGTAATCGTTTGGGTGATCGCCGTTGCCGGATTGGGGGCTTTGATAGCCGAAAACAAAACCGATAAAGTCGTCATCGCTGCGGGTCTCCACTCGAAAACGACCGGTAATCGTGGTGTTAATTTGATTATCGGGACCGACGAAAAAGGATGGTTGTCCGTTGATGGTTTGCACGACGGATAAGCCGTCACCGGAGACTTGCCAATTGCCAGCGGATAATGGACCTTGTTGTTGCCATTGATTCAAGTCAAGGTTGACGCGCACACGATCGAAAACATCCTGCTGTCCGCTACCATCGTAAATCAATACCCGGCCATCATTGTTTTGTTTCAGCCTGGAAACGCCGTTGATCCCCCAGCCTGCGCCATAAGGACTGGCTTGCTCATTGATGACGACCATGGAATCGCGCAAGGTTGTCGAACGGCTTGAGCTGGCGAAATGGTTGGTCACCCTAATGTTATAAGGATAAATCCCCGTCGCCAATGAACTGGCGTCCAATAAAGAGACCGCACGCAGGGTTTCGTCGACGCTTTCGCTGAAACCACTGGTGGAAAGATAGCTGGGATTGTTTTGCCTTACGCCGCCGATAATGGCTTGATGGGATATCTTAGGCGGCACCGCAGAGCGACGAACGATGGTGGCGTCGAACGGTATGGCCGGATTAGGCCAGGCCCGACCACTGCGGTAACTAAAGCTGAGACGCCGACGTTTACCTTGACTGGCGTAGGAAGGCAGACTGAAGCCAGAATTCAGGCAACCGCTCTGTGTGGTCAAGGTCGAATTGGTGACCGTTTGATCTTGGTCACAGGGGGAAACATGACTACCGGGCGCCTGGCTGGTGTTGTTGGCCTCGGGCGGCAAAACGCTATGCCAATCGGTGGCGCTGACGCCACCGGCAATCGTTTCAATGGACTGCCCGTCGGCCGATACCTGACCCGTCCCAACGATGACGAAGGCGCCCATTTCCGGATCGACCGACCAGATATCGACTTCATTGCCCGGTACCAGGTGATCGATATTGGGGAAGGTCAGTGTGACCGGCTCGGTGAACGTGATGCCCACCGGTTGTATCGTGACCAGCAAGCCGGGGTCTATCGTTTCCGGCATCGCCGCCGGCGCTAAGTTTCTCGGCACTTCGGAAATGGAAAACTGCCCGGTAAAATAGGAGCCGTCCGGATTCTTAGCGGTATATGGCGGCACGGTGAAGGAAACGCCCAGGTTGGGATTGGCGACCCGCGTTTCGATGGCCGGGTCGATCTGGGTCAGACTGTCGCGGTCGATGCGCGGCAGGTAGAATGGTCGCGCTTCGTGGTTTTCCACATGCGCGATCAACGGGTATTGCTCGCGAAAACCGGCATAAGGGCCGCCGACCGGGGAATCCTGGGCGGTTGCCGCATTAATATCCAAGACTTGCGTGCCGGCGGTCAGATTGCTGAGGGTAAAGTAGCCCTGGCTGTCGGAGCGTGCCGATGAACCGTTATGCCGAAACGATACCGTCGCTCCGACAATCGGCGTCACGATACCCTGCTGATAATCGTTGGCGTCCAACAACCGTCCACGGAAGCGCGTGGGAGCGCTCTCATCGACGGCCGGCACCGTGATCGCTACGGTCTGCTGGTCGCTGGCCCGGCCGTCGCTGACCGTGAAGGTCAACGCATGAACGCCGACTTCATTGACGTCGGGCTTGAACACGAATCGGCCGCTAGCGGCATCGAGACTGGCGCCGGGCGGCAAGGGTAAATCCAGCACCGAATAACGGAGCGTATCGCCGTCGCTATCGCTGGCGCTTAAATCGAATGTCAGTGTGCTGCCCAGCGGCGCGCTGACATTGTCGATAGGCTCGAGAATCGGCGGCGCATTGGGCTGCAGGGCGCTAATCGTCACCTGGCTCTGGGCGCTGTCCAATTGGCCGTCATTGACCACCAGACCGGCGACATAGTTGCCTTCGACATCGGCGCTGAAAGCGGCCGAGGCGGACGAGGCATTGCTTAAAACAGCCTGGCTGGCCGAGGGTTTGGCGATCAATGTCCAGCGATAATTCAGCGCATCGCCGTCGTCATCGAACGAGCCGCCGCCGTCCAACGTCACCGATGCGCCGACCGCGACGGTTTGGTTGATGCCAGCATCGGCGAACGGCGCGTTATTGACGTTGCCGGTGATTGCCACGGTCACCACCCCACCCGGTTTGCCTTGCAGTTGCACGCTCAGTTCATTGACCGAAGCCAGCGTCACCGGAACGCTGATAATGTCGGTGTTTTGATTGAAATTGTGAGGCCCAACCACCACGGCGCCGTTTAGCGTGATCGTGCTGCTGCTGGCGAAACTGCCGATCGCCTCATCGTCTTCCAGGCCGCCATTGTAGACAGTTAAAACAAAGCGGCCATTGAGATGTTCGGTGAAAAACGTGCGCTTTTCGGTGACCGGGGCACCGCTGGCCCGGCTAAAATGCGCCGGCTCGAAGGCGGTCACCGTTTCGGCCTGAACCAAGCTCCAGCATGACAGCATTAACAGCGTCAAGATCCCCAACATCATCGCCGTCAGCGCGGACGCTAAAGCCGCAACATCCGCCGACAGGGACGCGTAAAAAACGGCGTCGCCGCTTAAAGATTTGGAACAATTTGAAGAACGAACAGACCGAGACTGAATGCGTGGCGCCAATAGCTTTAACATACGCTTCCCTTTATCCTTGATGGTTGATTTTGCTTCCCGTCATCCTGTGTAGATGCGCTGGGGATTAACATGAGTGCGAGAAATTAAAGCACAACATCCTTTCGACGGCTGTCAGTCTTGGCTGAAATTTATGTCTGTAAATGCTGAAAATATGTAGAAATGCCGGATGATTCACAATAATCACCGGCATTGAAGGATTGCTACCTCGTCTTCGCGCCTTACGAGGTTATGATTATTCACCGGTTGAGTAGACCGGTTTCTTTCGACCAAATAACATCGTACTTGCCATGCTTCTCTGGAACGCCCCGCCGCACGCGGCTACTACGTGATTGCAAATCGTTTGTTATTTCATCAATTGTTACCAAGCCCCTCACAGAACCGTGCTTGCGCTATTTACGCACACGGCTCCTCATTAAGAACCCTATTCACGGATTCAGAATAGATTCACCAAGATTTTAGGTTTCGGCAGTGGAAAACGCGCTAACAATAGAGCAAACTTTGCCCAACTACAGCAGTTTCTCCGGCCTCGCCGATTCAGCCATTTGTGTAGAATGCGTTGCACTTGATAAAAGTACAGGTTTATTCCTCGACTGTTATCGGTGACGCCATAGTAGCCGTAATGGCCTCGCAGTTTGCGGGCGGTTCGCTTGAGTATTTCGGCGGTCGGCAGGTTTCGGTTTGCCTTAAGCCATGCACGGTAGGCTTTCAGCTTCGCCGTTAGGCGTTTACCGATCGTCTTCCGCTTCATCCGAAAGCGTTTTCCGTCTCGCGTCCGTGTACAGTAGTGGGTAAACCCCAGAAAATCAAAGGTCACCGCCTTTTCGCCACGCGCTCTCGCACGTTTGACCGCTAACGGGCCAAATTCAATGCATTGCGTTTTCTCCGGTGCTAACGTCAGCCCAAACAGGGCGAGCCGTGCTTCTAGCTCGTTCCGGAATCGTTTGGCATCCGCTTCCTGCTGGAAGCAGACGACAAAGTCGTCCGCATAGCGTATCATTCGGACGACTCCACCGCAGCTTTTCGCAAACTTGCGGGTCATCCACAAGTCTAGGCTGTAGTGCAAATAGAGATTGGCTAGCAAGGGCGATATCACACCACCTTGCGGCGTGCCTGTTTCACTGGCTTTAAACTGTCCGTCTTCGACGATACCCGCTTTCAAGAAGCGTTTGATGTAGCGCAATACGCGTTTGTCGGCGATACGATGCGCGAGAAAAGCCATCAGCTGCTCTTGGTCTACCGTATCGAAAAAGCCTTTTATATCGGCTTCCACAATGTGGTTTATCGGTCGATTTTCGACTGTTTGGCTTAACGCTCGCAGCGCATCATGACAGCTTTTACCCGGCCTGAATCCATACGAGTCGTCTATAAAGTCTTGCTCATAGATAGCCTGTAAGATTTTGACCAGCCCGGCTTGCACCAGTTTGTCTTCCAGCGCCGGTATCCCTAAGGGCCTTAACTTATCAGTCCCGGGCTTGGGGATGTAAACCCGTTGCACCGGTTGGGGTATGTAGGCCATTCGGTGCAGTTTATCAACTAGCTGCTGAAGATTTTCCAGTAAGTTGTTCTCATACTGTTGCTTGGTGACTCCATCAATACCTGACGCAGCATGATTCCTCAGCGCGTCAAAGCATCCCCATAACATTTCCACTGTCATCAGATGAAACAAGCTGGTGAACTGACAGTTCGGTTCGTTACGGGCTTTCTCCGCTATACGTTGCAGTTTCGTGGTTACCGTTTCTTCGTTTCTGGGCACGTTCGGTATGTCTCCTTAACGTTGTTTCTTAATGTAACGGTCTTCCCTCCCGCAGCATTACCCGCGTTCATCGGTACTACACCGTTATCCGACTACCTATAGGCATTTGTCTTTCTTACTTTATGATCGCTTGTCCGACATACTCGCTTCCTTGTGAGACCTGATAGGTTCTCCCAGGTTGCCGTTTATTCCCGGTGTCCAGCATGCCATGCTCTTCGACCCCGGAGAGGCAGAGTAAGACTTGTCATGACGCCTTACTCTGTGTTGATTTCCGCATAGTTAACTACGTCATCCCTCTCTTGTCTCTGCTTTCGAGGCTCAATCACTTCAGCTTTCGCTTACGGCCTGTTGTCTTGAGTTGCTTTGTGCTTAATCTTTGGGGTTACCCCCGCCGACCCAAAGACTCTACCCAGTGGCTGACCGGCCTTCTGGGACGGGATTCTCGCCCGCTGGAATAAACGACCTTGCCTGGCCGCACTAACTACTCACCCCTAAAAAAAGTCAAAAAAAGACTTGACAGGTTTTTCGGTGCAAAAAAGACGTTTTCCGAAATAGGGACGAATGTCCCCTCAATTCGCCATGTCTATCACGCTCCTGGGATTTTGTGACAGTCACGCAAGGCCTGTTTCAAAATGTTGTTTTTCGTTCGCTCAGCGAGCGCTCTGAAGGTCGAAAAAAGGCCATGCGATAATAGCGTCATGAAAACAGACGTAGTCATAGCGAATGGCAAACCTTGATAAAACCTCAGTGCGACAGGAACTCGATCGGGTAAAAGCCGATTTTGAAGCGCTCCGGACGGCCGGTAAAGTCACGCCGGAAAGTCTGGCGGTGATGAACAGTCTGTTTATGATTGTCGAGCTGATTTTAGCGATTTTCCTGGAAAGGACAACCCGGAAGGATAATCGGAACTCCAGCCTGCCTTCGTCACAAACGGGCCCGGATGATTCGGCGCTCGTGTCGGGAAGCCAAGGCAAAGGAAAGCGACTGGATAAACGGAATGCGGTCAATTCGCGCACCGTCGAAACGGTCAGCGTGTCGACGGTGTCGACCTGCGAGGTGTGCGGTGAGTCCTTAACGGACGTGCCTTGCCGGCATCATGAACGGCGCACCAAGATCGATATCGTGTTCGAGAAAGTGGTCGAACACGTCGATGCCGAGGTGAAGACCTGCCCGGTCTGCCAAACCATGGTGAAAGGCCGGTTTCCCGATGACTTGGCAGGGCCCCTGCAATACGGCGATGGGCTGAAAGCGTTCGCGACCAACCTATTAGTCGGTCAGATGGTTGCCTTGAATCGGGTTCAACAGCTAATCGGGGCGATGATGGACACGGTGATCGCCGAAGCCACTTTGCTGAACTGGGTGTTACGCTGTCATCAAGCGCTGGAGGCCTGGGAACAACAAGCCATTGAACAGCTATTGGCCGCCCCCGTGATGTATGTGGATGAAACCTCGCTACGAGTCGACCGAAAAAACCAGTGGATTCATGTCTATGCGGCAGGTAGCGTCACCCTCAAGCGACTCCATCGAAAGCGGGGCAAAGCCGCGATTGAAGCCATTCACATCATTCCGCGTTATGGCGGGGTGATTGTGCATGATTGCTGGGCCTCTTATTTTGCGTATGAGGATTGCAAGCATGGCCTGTGCGGATCGCACTTGTTACGTGAGCTGACGTTTATCGTGGATGCCCACCAGTATCGCTGGGCGAAAAATATGAAGCGGCTGTTACAGGAGACTTGCGTTCAGGTCTCTAAAAAGGAAGAGAAATGTCTGTCCGACCGGGAACTGGCCAACTTGCAAAAGCGCTATCGCGCGACTCTCACCCGGGGTGAAAAGGAATTGCCGCCGATTCCGCCCAAGCCCAGCGGCAAGCGCGGTAAAATCGCCAAGTCTGATGCGCATAATTTGTGGGAGCGCTTGAAAACCCATGAAGCGTCCGTGCTGCTCTTCGCCCGCCATCCCGCCGTGGCATTCACCAACAACCGGGCCGAACAGGACTTGAGAATGGCCAAGGTCAAGCAAAAGGTCTCCGGCTGCTTTCGGTCCGAAGACTATGCTCATGCCTATTGCCGGATTTCCAGTTATTTACAGACCATGGCCAATAAAGGCTATAACCCGCTGACCGCCATTCAATTAGCATTGGCGGGGAAGGCTTGCGAGTGAGGGGCGAGTAGTTACCATTCACCATTTATTCCCGTTCTCGAGACGAGCGGCCATGCGTTAAATGTGAATGAAAATGAATAGGAATGATATTCTTACAGATCGAATGTTACATATGCTCGTGCATAGCAAGCTCTATTCGTAATAAAACGACTATGGCTAAAAAGAGGTTAGTGCATTTAACAATACAATCCGTAAACGTGATTTTTGCTCTTCCCCACTTCCTCCTTTGCCAGCCCTGTATTTGATCACGCCAATCTCCTGATTGAAACGAAAGCCACCATGATGAGAGGCGTTACGGAGCTGATTGTCAATCATTCTCACATAACTTCGTGAATGGTTGATTTGCTGTAAAGGGATTACATCTTCCAGCTTTATCGAGCTTTTTGTATTACTTCAATGTCATAGCTTCAAATTGGTCAAATGCTCTACCTGTTATTACATTGTTAACATAGGCGGGTGTTTCAGCGAGGCTAGTAAATGCTTCAAAGACGTTGCCGTAAAATCTGCTAATATCATCAAAGTGTCTGGATTAGGAGATTGCCATGACAAATAAACGTACAGACAGAATTGATCTTAGAGTCTATCCAGAGGCGAAAGAAGCGCTTCAAGCGGCGGCATTACGGCATAAATCGGTCAGCGAATTTATCCTTGATAGTGCTTTGGATACTGCCGATGAAGTTTTGGCCGACCGTCGCCATTTCGGGTTGAATGCTGAGCAATGAAAGGCCTTACAGGTTGCTCTTGATTCCCCGCCCCGCCCATTACCACGTATTGAGAAACTCATGCAGGAGCCGGGGATTTTTGATCGACCCAGAATAGACCACCTATCGAAAAATTCGACCGTCGTCATGATATAGATTCCTTCGATTGTGGACAGGAAAACCTGAATCGATATTTACAGCGCTACGCTTTGATGAGTCAGCGGTCCGGTGCTGCCCAGACATATGTTGGCGTGGCGGATGAAGAAGTCATAGGTTATTACTCACTTGTCGTGAGCAATGTCACTTACGGTGATGCTTCCGCACGCTTGAAAAAAGGACTATCCCGCAACCCGGTTCCCGTTATGTTGCTCGCCCGCCTGGCGACCAATCTTGATTGGCAAGAAAAAGGTGTTGGAGCCGGGTTGCTAAGGGACGTCATGCAACGCACCGTCCAAGTGGTCGATATTGCAGGTGTTCGGGCGTTTATAGTCCATGCGAAGGATGATAAAGCGGAAGCTTTTTATGAGCATGTTGATTTTATTCCCTCACCGACTGATCCATACCATCTTTATCTTTTAATCACAGACATCAGAAAAACGATGCAGAATTGATTGGTTCTATTGTGCCCTCCTCTCCGAAAAAGGAAGGGTTTCAAGTGGGTTTCAGGACAAACCGTTCTTTTGGTCAGATGACCCCGGCTTGACTCTTCCTATTTGGCAGCAAATTTAGTCAAAAGCAATCCCAAAAGCCAAGTTGTTGGAATACATTTTGACTATGGCCACCCTCCCTGCGTCTTTTTTTGAACGAGAAGCAGTTTCAAGAATTGGAAGGCACATAGATATTGAGATATTGCACGGAAACTTTGAATTTTCAACCGTTACAGTCGATCACGAAATAAAAGGACGAAACCTATCTTGACAAACATCGAATTAGTGGCAACGATAAGAGCTTATATACGAACACTCCAATCTAGATGTCAAGAGGGTATAGAGAATTCTTGTTAGTTTCTTGAATAGGTCGTTGTCATCGTCGATGTATATTAGCAGCTGAAATCCTAAAATATACAGGCCACCCGTAAATCACCAAATACATGATTTATACCATATTTTTTTTCAAAACTTAAAGTTAACAGGTCATGGGCGTTTTTTTTATTAACTTAAAAAATCTATTCCGTGGTTCTGATGCATCAGGGCAAGGAAACCCATTATGGGATTTTCTGCTACTGTTTCTGCCGGTCACAGTACTGGTCGCGGCTGGTACATGGCTGCTGGGTGGATCGCGCATTCAAGCCGAACTGTCCATGCTGATGGCTGAGGAAAAAACTTATGTGGATCTTAGTCTTAGCCGCCTAGATCATGAGTTAGCCATTCCCGTTCGACATCTGGCGAGCTTAGTCAATGAAAAGCCGGTGCGCGGGGTATATGAGGCTTTAGAGGCGGGTGACCTCAAGCCGATGGAGGAAGCTTTCGTCTCACTGATGGCACGTAACCCAAGCTATGACAAGGCTCGCTGGATTGACGAACAGGGAGTGGAACGTGTTCGAGTGAATAATAGGGAAGGGCGGCCCTATCTCGTCCCTGAAAGTGAATTACAAAACAAATACGACCGATATTTTTTTACCGAAACCATGCAACTCAGTAAGGGGGTGATTTATATCTCTCCTCTCGACTTGAACATGGACAACGGTCAAATTGAGATACCTTATAAACCGACTATAAGAGCTGCAACCCGAGTCTTTAATGCAGCCGGAGATCCTCACGGCATCCTCATTATCAATATTGCCGCATGGTCGATGCTGAATGCCTTCGTGAACAGCGCGGGCCCTGCAGCTGGTCGATTGATGCTGCTAAATGCGGACGGGTATTGGCTCAAGAGTCCCAATGAAGCCGATGAATGGGGCTTCATGTTCCAGCGGAACGTGACATTAGGCAGTCGATATCCCCAGGTTTGGAGGGAGATCTCGAAGCTAGACATGGGGCAAATAAGATTGCCCGACGGTCTCTGGACCTGGAATACCGTTCACCCTGTTCCTGAAGGGAAAACCCGTTTATTTCATAATATCCGCTGGAAAGTGGTCACCCATCTTCCAGCAAGCGATTTAGCCGCGTTGGAAAACCGGGTTTGGCCGGCCAAAATCACGAGCGCACTGATCATACTCTCGCTATCTGCATTCGGCATTGGCCGTTTGATTCAGGCAAAAAACGCGCGCGCGCAGGCTGAAAAAGGCGCGGCACTGGCTCGCAGCGAAGCGGAAGCGGCACATCGGCTACAGGAAGTTCAAGCCAGTTTCCGTATGCTCTTTGAAGCAAATGCCAGCGGTTTGTTGGTGATGGATGCTAACGGATTGGTTATGATGACTAATCCGGCCTTTGAAAATATGTTCGGTTACCTACATTCTGAACTGGTCAACCAACCCGTTGAAATACTGTTGCCTGAACAGGATCGAACACGTCATGCTGAACAGCGAACTGAATATTGTCGTCGGCCAACTTCTCGATCTATGGGGGCCGGCAGGGATTTATTCGGGACACGCAAGGATGGCAGCCTATTTCCGATCGAAATAGAATTGAGTCCTTATCGGGACAATAATCAAGTCTTTGTGCTGGCCTCGATCATTGACATTTCCGAGCGCAAGCGCGTCCAGGATGAACTCGTTCGGATGAACGATGCCCTGGAACAGCGTGTGGCAGAGCGAACGTCTGAATTGCAAACTGCCCGGCAGGAAGCGGAACGCCTAGCCAGTGTCAAAGGCAATTTTCTGGCTAATATGAGTCATGAGATACGCACGCCGATGAATGCGATTCTTGGACTGGCTTATCTTCTGGAAAAAGCCCACCTCGGCTCTGAGGAGCTCAATCTGGTGAAGAAAATTCGTATCGCCGGACGTTCTCTATTGGGCATCATTAACGATATTTTGGATTTTTCCAAGATCGAGTCCGGGCGTCTGGAAATCGAGAAAGTGCCGTTCCGGCTCGACGATGTGCTGGATAATGTGGCTGCCCTGATGTCCGCCGTCGAGTGCAGCAGTGATGTGGAACTGGTCATGGGCCCGGCCCCGAAAGGCATGGAGTTTCTGCGTGGGGATGCGCTACGTCTCGAGCAGATACTGGTCAATCTGACCAGTAATGCGCTCAAGTTCACCCAGCGAGGCAGTGTCACGGTTACAGCGACACAGATTCCAGAAAAAGATGGCAGGAATTATTTGCGCTTCAGTGTGAAAGATACGGGCAGAGGCATCACTCCGGATAAGCAGGCGGCAATCTTTACCTCTTTCACCCAGGAAGATACGTCTACAACGCGTCGTTCTGGCGGCACTGGATTAGGTTTGTCTATCTGCCGCCGTTTGGTGCAAATGATGGAAGGCGAAATAGGCGTCGTCAGCGAACCGGGCAAAGGTAGTGACTTCTGGGTTGTTCTGCCAGTGGAGTTGATTGAGTCTCAGGAATATATGCAACCTGAAATGGCTTTCCAGAATGTACTGATTGTCGACGATCATCCTGTCGCCCGGGAAATGTTGGCGGCTATAATACGCAGTCTGGGTTGGAACCCTGAAGTAGTCGCCTCGGGGGAGGAGGCTGTGCAGCGTGTTATTGCCGAGGCTCAGAACAACAAACTCCCTGACCTGTTGTTGTTGGACTGGCGAATGCCGGGCATGAATGGTCTCGAGGTCGGAAAACAAATAAAAAAAGCGCTGGGCAATATTCCCAATGCACCGGTCATTGTGATGATCACGGCCCATGACCGCGACCTATTGATGCATGAGGAGGGGGCGGAAGTGGCGAACGCCATCCTGAGCAAGCCGGTTACCGCATCCGCCTTGTATAACGCCGTGTCCCAGGCCAAGAGGCAACTTGAAGGAAAAGATGTATCGAATTCCCCGGCTCGTGTGTCAAACGAGGGGCGTCTGTTTCACCTCCGCGTGCTGGTAGTGGATGATAGTGAAATCAATCGCGATATGGCCTGCCGAATTCTGGAATCGGAGGGTGCTGCCGTTCATCTGGCGGATGACGGCCAATCCGCATTGGAATGGCTGCGCGCTAACCCTGACAGGATCGACGTGGTGCTGATGGATATCCAGATGCCACTGATGGATGGTTATGAAGCGACCCGTGAGATTCGTGAAACGTTAGGTCTCTCCGCGCTACCCATCTTAGCGCTGACGGCCGGCGCATTCAAAAACCAACAGGCCGCGGCATTGGCGGCCGGCATGAATGGGTTTATCGCCAAGCCTTTCGATGTCGACGAATTAATCATCTATCTCCAACAATACGCCACGGGTCATTACGAGAAAAACAAGACGCAGTCTGCAACGACAACCACTGCCACCTCGGAAACTTCTGCTCCCCCGGTCGTCGATTTGCAGCGAGGATTACGCAGTTGGGGAGACATCGAAACTTACTACAAGTATCTGCGTAAGTTTGCCGACGCCCACAGCCGCGATGGGGATGAAATCTGCGCACTGATTGCGCAGGGAGAACACGAAAATGCGCGGGCTTTGGTGCATAAATTGAAAGGAACGGCCGGTAATCTGGCGATGATGGGGGTATGGGAACTAGCCGAGAAGATCGAGCGAATGCTTGCCGAAGGCGGTGTGACAAGCGATCGGGTGCAAAAACTGCAGACGGAATTGGGTCATGTATTGGCTGAGATCACACGCCTTACCGGGACCAATACGGAAAATGAAATGGCACTTTCCTGCATAACCGATAGTGCGGCTTCCCTGCAATTGCTGCGCGATTTGTTGCAGGCACTCGATCGGGATAATCCGGATGAAGCGGAACCCTTGCTGTCTGCGATTGAGGAATTCTTGCCGAAGCCGATGCTGACGCCCATACGTGAACAGTTAGATAACTTTGATTTCCGCTCCGCCGAGGAAGAGACCAAGGCCCTCATTAAACAATTGGATATCAATCCGGAGGATACTTGATTATGATAAACAGCCCGATTCTATGCGCCGATGATGAGCCTTACAACCTAGGGATCCTGCGCATGGCGCTGAAAGAGCATCATCCCCTGGTCTTTTCCCGTAGTGGTCAGGAAACCCTGTATGCCGTTGCCAAGCATCGTCCTGCACTGATCCTGCTCGATGTCCAAATGCCCGACATGGATGGCTATGAGGTTTGTCGACGACTCAAGCGTGATGCCGACACCGAGAATATTCCTGTCATATTCGTGACGGGAATGACACAGGAAATCGACGAAAAGGCGGGGTTCGAGGTCGGCGCCGTGGATTACATCACCAAGCCTATTTCGGTACCGATCGTGCAGGCCAGAGTACAAACTCACCTGTCGCTGGTGCGAGCCGACAGGCTTAAAGAAAGTTATCACGATGCGATCCATATGCTTGGCAAAGCAGGCCATTACAACGATACCGACACCGGCGTCCATATTTGGCGCATGGCGGCTTACAGCCGGGTTCTTGCCGAGACTATAGGCTGGGACATGGAAAGATGTAACCTGCTGGAACTGGCCGCGCCGATGCATGATACCGGTAAAATCGGCATCCCCGATGCTATTCTAAAAAAACCAGGAAAACTCGATCAGGAAGAGTGGAAGATCATGAAGAGCCATTCCAGCATAGGGCATGGGATCCTCAAACAAAGTAAAGCTCCGTTATTTCAACTTGCAGCGGAAATTGCGCTGAATCACCATGAAAAATGGGATGGTACAGGTTATCCCAATGGCCTGTCGGCAATGGAGATTCCTGAATCGGCGCGCATAGTGGCCATTGCCGATGTATTTGACGCCCTTTCGATGAAACGTCCCTATAAGGAGGCTTGGTCACTGGCCAAGATACAGGACTACTTAAATGAGAATGCCGGAAGCCATCTTGATAGCCAACTGGTAGAGGTATTCATGGATATCATGCCAACAATTCTGGAGATCAAAGCCAATTGGGACGCTCGTGAGCTGGCATTGGTAGAGAATTTTTCATGAGAGTCAGCGCCACGGTGATGTGTCAACACTTTTCCGGACACATTGTTACACAGCTTTTTGCTGTATTTCGTAGTCCACCGGTGACAAATAGTCATTGGCAGAATGAAGGCGTTCTCGATTATAAAAGACCTCGATATATTCAAAAATCGCCTGCTTACCTTCTTCACGAGTTTTAAATCGACAATGATGGGTCAATTCCGTTTTCAAGGTATGAAAAAAACTTTCGGACACGCTATTATCCCAGCAGTTTCCTTTACGACTCATCGATTGAATGACATGATGCTCCTTTAAAATCGCGCGATGGCTATCAGAAGCATACTGGCTGCCGCGATCGGTAGCCAGACAAGCCCTTTCTCCGGTTTGCGCTTCCACAGAGCCATTAATAAAGCGTCATTGACTAGCTTGGCCTTCATCCGACTATCCATCGACCAGCCGACCACCTTTCTGGAAAACAAGTCAATGACCACCGCCAAATATAACCAGCCTTCTTCGGTGGCAATGTAGGACTAGCGGGGGCATTTCTGAAATACGGCTCAATCCAGACCATGAGATTTTTACAGATCCCGGTTACAGCATGATTACCGGATAACTTTTTGAGGAAACTCTATTGTAGTCATTAAAGCCTATGGCTCAATGGTCTGTATTGGGTCGGTAGCTGTGATTCGTGCTACAAAGAAACGGTGATCCGGTACGTCGGCTTTCAGAGGAGCGAAGTGTCAGCAAAGGCCGATGGGGGCATCGCATTTCCGGTTAGTATAAAGCAGTTCAGCCCTGCCGCCGGATGTTTTCGACAGATTCAAATGGCGGCTGGTGACACGACTGCTTGTTCTACCCCTTCCTTTGGTGTCAGTGTTAGCGATGCTTTGGCTCTATATCGATACAAAGGATGTAAGCAAGGTTGGCTCTCTGGCATCAAACGTATTTTGGCTAGTGCTCCCATCATTGGCTTTATTTCTGGTACTGCCACATTTGTTGAAGTATGGATTGAATTTTTATATTAGCCTTGGCCTTTCAATCTGAAGTTTCCCAATTTTTTGAGGGCAAGAATATCAGATAATGCTAATATTCAGCTTAAACATTAGCTGACTCTAATATTGATTGTTAGGCTATGGCGAATCTCATTAAAAACAATAGCTTATGGGTGAATGAGGTCGCCTTTTGTAGTATAATATTGGTTTCTAAATCATTGATTACACAAACAAAAGGGCCTCATTCATGTTCATTTTACGCGATCTTCTCCGCCCTCTCCAAGCCCATTTTTCCGAGACTGATCTGGGACGGGAGCGAGCTTCTTTGTTTGTCTACACGCTGCTCGCCGTGATTGTTCCGTTTACCTCATCGATGTCGTCTAATTTATGGCGGGCCTTGGAGACTTTGTTCGGGATCGAGATTAAGCAAAAGCGGTTCTATACCTTCATGGCTTCGTCGACACTGCCCTGGGAAAGGCTTTGGACGACGCTGTGGGATTGATTCCGTCCCCACGACCGATGGCCGCTTATTGATTGGCTTGGACGATTTTATCAACCTCAAAGTGGGTCAACACATTTTCGGCTGCGCGTCGATTTTCGATCATGCCGCCAAAGCGAATCAAAGCCGTTACCCTGGGCGCAAAATGTGGTGTCGATCGGCTTACTGAAGCAGGTCAAAGGTCGTTGGGCCTGTTTGTTTTGGGCTTTCGTTTTACTTACCCCGTCACATGATCGCCGAACAAAAGGAAACCGCCAAAATCAAAGGCCAGTCGCGCCGTTTCAAAGCAAACTCACGCAAGCGGCGGAATTGCTAATCGCCGTCGCCGGTCACTTTGCTTCGACACCAATGCTGGCGGTCACCGACAGCTGGTTTGGGAATCAGGGTTATGGAAGCCGGTGCGCCAAACGGTAGGCGAACGTTTTCACCTGTTATCCCGATTGCGCAGCAACCAGGTGCTCTATGCGCTCCCCGACGCCCGGTCCGCCGATGCCAAGACACGCGGACGCCCCCGTAAATACGGCCAGCGTCTGGGGACCGTGACCGACCGAGCGCACGCGCTCCGGCAGCAAACTGCTGCCTATCAGGTTAACCTGTATGGCAAAGTACGCGAAGTACTGGCGGTTGAGAAAACCGTCATGCTGAAGACCTTAAAATGCCCCATCAAGGTCGTGTGGGTGTTTCGTAAAACCCAGTGGGTCGCCTTGTTTACGACCGATCTCGACTTGTCGATCACCCAGGTCATCGAATATTATGGCGCTCGCTGGAAGATCGAGTCCGGCTTTAAAGAACTCAAGCAAGACATTGGCAGTCAAAAATGCCAGAGCCGGAATGCCCAGGCCGTGATAAACCACCTGCATTTCTGTATGATGGCCACCACGGTCACCTGGATGTACGCCGATCGCATCAAAGCGGATCCGCAACGTCGGCACAAGGTCAAGGGGCGGACGAGTTTCGCCTTTTCCGATGTCCGGCGCCTCATCGCCGAAGCCTCACTGAGTGAAGATTTTGATAGGCTTTGCCATAAACCCACCAATCCCATGAAAAATTCGCTGGTCGCGGTGTTGTTACGCATGGTGGCTTGAGGCGTTTTTAGGAAACTTCAGCTTTCAATTACAATCACCGTGATCTGCTATTTCCTAATGGTGTCCGCACTAAATTATTATGGTGTAAAATTATAAAGCGCTGACGAAGAATTTTTTGAGTAACCTTTCTTGATTTTTTGATTGAGTAACTTCCATTCGGCTTCAAGCGCTTCTTTTTTTGTATCGAACCAGTTTTCCCGGATCGTGCCGGGTGATCCGATCCGGCCCCATTCACGGATCAAAGCCCAATCGCCGAAGATTGTTTGGGTCACATGCATTGCGTAAAACCGTTGCATGTTTCTATCGGGATCACGTTTCTCCAGATAGAGCCGATTTATATTCATTGGTTATGAACGTTGTTTTTTAATTCTTGCACTAATTCAAGCAGACTGATGATGTCGGTTTCTTCTGTCATAGGATAACGGTCTTTTCCGGCATAAACAACAAAACTCCGGTCAGGCTTAATATCCTCAAGGGCATGATAAAACCCTTTTTCCGGTTTTGCGGTTAGTCCGCTTTTTATTTCAACAGTCCAGGTTTCGCCGCCGGATAGTTGTAAAACCAAATCAATTTCCGCCCCTGCTGAGGTACGGTAAAAAGATGCCGCCGTTCTATCGGGTGCGGCTGAAAGTAAGTTTTCAATGACAAAGCCTTCCCAACTGGCCCCAAAGACGGGATGCCCTGAAAGTTGATTATAATCGGCGAGTCCTAATAAGGCGTGGGTAATACCGCTATCGCGGACAAATATACGCGGTGATTTGACCAGGCGTTTTTTTACATTGCTATGAAACGGCGGCAAGCGTCGCACCAGTAAAAGATCAACCAATAAATCAATATAGCTACTGACTGTTGGGGCAGAAATAGACAAACTCCCGGCGAGGCGGGATGCATTCAAACATTGCCCTTGACTATGGGCCAACATAATCCACAACCGCTCAAGCGTTTCGGCAGGGATACGCGGCCCGAATTGCGGTACATCCCTTTCCAGATAGGTCCGGATAAAATTGCGCCGATAAGCATAACTATCCTGATCGTTAGCGGCCAGGTAACTATCCGGAAAGCCACCTCTGACCCATAACTTTTCCGGATCATCGTTACCTTCGGCACTGGTTTCGGAGATATTCAGCGGTCCCATATCAATATATTCAATGCGTCCGGCTAAGGTTTCTCCTGATTGTCGAAGCAAATCAATGGAAGCCGATCCCAAAATTAAAAACCGGCCCGAGCGTAAGCCTTTCCGGCGACCCCGGTCGATAAGCCCCCGCAACGTTTGGAAAAGCTCCGGCATACGATGAATCTCATCGAGAATAACGAGTTTCCCTTCATTCTTAGACAGAAACAATACGGGGTCTTTGAGTTTTTCCCGGTCTTCGTAAGCTTCAAGGTCCAAATAAACCGCTTTCCGGGTATTTGCGATCTCTAAGGCGAGTGTTGTTTTGCCCACTTGTCGGGGTCCGATCAATGCGACCGCTGCCTGCCGGTTAAGCGCCTGCAATAATTGTTGCTGTTTGTTTCGTGTTATCATCCTTGCATATTAAAAATATATATTTTAAATTACAAGGATGATGTGCGAATTGTTTGAAGGAATAAACTACAAAGAGACGTTTGTGGCTTATTGGGGTTAATTAACCAAAAGAACGGTTTGTCCCGGCACTCCTCTGAAACCCTTGATATCATTGGTCTGCAGACGAAAAATAGATTTCAAGTTGACCGATTGATTTATCTCTGAATTCACAATGGATGACAACGAACTACAAAAAGCCAGAGAAGAGGCGATCGCAGCCGACAAATGCTTTTCCAAGGGGCGATTGCGGGATGAATTCAGGATGAAACCCAAACCCGACGCCATTCCCATCAAGTTTTATAAAAACGATTATGGACGAAAATACGGGGTTTACCGGATAGCCGACTGCGTGCCAATCCGTACCATCCAGCGACGCGAACCGACAGAGAAGCAAAAACGGGCCAGAGAAGCCCTGGCCCTAACCCGGATATTTCACCAGCCCCAGAAAGCAGCTCCAACATCCAAATTAATTTTGGAAAACCGATAATGTTGAGGAATCGATGGATAAAGATGGCAATTAATAACTGATTTTCGTTTTTCAGGCGCAACTTCCCCTTACCCCATTGTTTATCAGCGTGCCGGGCACAGCACTCTGTTTGTACTAATCAGGGCACAGGCGCTGACAAACGGATTGAAACAGGGATTGAAACGGATACTGACTGCTGAACAGCAGTCGAATACGACGGGTGTTACGAATGATGACGGCGCCGATTTTAAACAATTTCAGGCGAATAGTGGCACAAGTGGCTGTCGCCAGTTCGGTGTTTTTGAGGGCGATTCGGCGAATCGCATGGATCAGCGTATAGGCCAAGGTGGATAACAGCAAACGAAACTGATTGGGCCACCATAAGCTGCAACTGGTGCGATCGGCAAACAGATCCAATTGTTGTTCTTTAATCCGGTTTTCCATCTCGCCGCGAGCGCAATAAACTTGTTCATAAAGGCTTTGTGCATCGCCGTCCAGATTGGTCACGACATAGCGCGGGTTGCTTCCCTGGCTCATGTGTTCGGCCTTAAGAATGACACGGCGTCGGCGTTTCCAGGTGCCGGCTTTATAGTCGAAATCGGTAAAGAGACGCTGTTTCTGCTGTTCGCTTTGGAACTGTTGCCGGGCTTGTTCAATCCAGGGTTGGCTTAAGCGCGTTAAGCATTTATTTTTGGCCAAACCGACGATGTAGTGAACGCGATGCCGCTCACACCAACTCAGCATTTTATGGCGACAAAAACCGCCATCGCCGCGAAACGTGATGTCAACGTCCGGCCAAGCCTGACGCAAGCGCCTGACCAACAAAGCCAGAATGGCCCAGCTGTGCTTGGCGCCATCAATATTGCTGGGACGTAGATAACTGACCAAGCAGTGATGGCCGCAAAAGACATACAACGGCAGGAAGCAATAGTGCCGATAGTAGCCATGAAAAAAACGTCCGTCCTGTTCGCCATGAACCGGATCATCGGTGGCATCGAAATCCAGGATCAAAGATTTCGGCGCTGTCTCATAAGAGGCGATAAACTGTGTGAGCAGCTCTTCATGTACCCGCCACATCAACCCCCGGTCCGCTTGCTGTTCGAACCGGCACAAGGTCGATGGACTACTGAGTGTGCGATCCTGCTCGACCGCTGTCTGCAAGGCAATATCGTTTCTCAACGCGCCATGATCGTTCAAATCCTCATAACCGCAGGCTAGGCCATAAACTCTTTGTCGCAACAAGTCGACAAGCGAGTGTTGGATTTTGCTAGGGTCTCGGTAATCAGGGATGTGTTTAGCAATCCGTTCAGTTAATCGTAATTGCTGATCAACCGATCTTAACAACAGTACGCCGCCATCACTGGTGATAGCGCCTCCGCTGAATTGGGCCTCTATTTTGCGGCGTTTTAAGGGAGGAAATTCTATTTGAGCTGGAGTACAATTTGTCATGGGCAAGTTGTTGGTTAAATTCAATATAAGCAACTGAATTTTATCAAATATCAACAAACTTGCCCGTTCCTATCATGAAATATCCGGGCTAAAGGCGAAACTCCGCAGCAACGAAGCGCGGGCCGGCGAAATCGCATGCGCCTGGCTTGACGAAGACCCGCTTTTTCTCGACACGGAAACCACCGGTCTCGGTTATAACGCCCAGATTATCGAACTGGCCCTGGCGGACGCCGCCGGCCGCATCCACCTCGAAACCCGAATCAAACCGACCGTCCCTATCGAAGATGGAGCCGCCGAAATACACGGCATCGATGAAGCCGCCTTGGCATCGGCGCCGGCTTGGCCCGAAATTGCCCATCAGGTCAAAGAGCTGGTCGCTGGTAGGCCTGTCGTGATCTTTAATGCCGAATTCGACTCCCGGATAGTATGGCAAACATGCGCGGCCTTCGGCGAAACCACGGACTGGTGGGAGGTGATCGAAACCAGGTGCGCGATGTACCTTGCGGCCAAGGCCTTCGGCTCCACGAACCGCTACGGTTCAATTTCACTGGCGACCGCGACATCGATAGCCGGCATATCATGGACAGGTTCCGCGCATTCGGCCACGGCCGACACGTTAGCCACCGTCGACCTGGTGAATTCGATCGCTGAATACCGGCGGGATATCGAACGGCAACTGGGCGAATTGGAGGCACTACAAAAACGTTGACATCCTAATTGCTAATTTAACTAATAAATATATATATGTTAGTTAAAAATAGAATAATCTGTATTAGCGAGACCCGATCTGACAATTTTTAATTTGATCACAATCCCATCGTACCATTTGCTGAGTAGCTGGTTGCGGCCAATACCAGCCTGTCGAGGCGTTTTTTTGAATGGCTGGTTTACATCTGTAATTGCTCATTCATAACAGGGAAGATCACCGGGCCGCGTTAGCGGCTCCGGTGCATTGCCAAGTTAGGCATGCCCATCATACTCAACAGACGGAAAATAAATCTGTCCCCTTTGTTCACTTCCGGAATCAGCCGAGAGCGGCTTAAGAGTAATTGTGCAGTTTTCAAGATCACTCCGGCTCGGTGGGCCGGCCCACTTGGGCCACTTATCGAGTACCGACAGATTGGGCTTGATAACGATCGCTTGGTCTTTAATCTCACCCCGAAAAAAGTAATCCGAATTCATCGCATCAAGCACGGAAATAGCAGATTCTGCGATGGCAGCCTCATTCTTGAGGCTCAATTCCTTGCCCTCGTGCGTGACCCTGATAACAACTTGCGCCTCTATTCCGTGCTGCTCTATCTCAATCCCGCTCTGGCTCCGCTCGTGTATGACGCCAACCCAAGCCGACTGGATTTTCGCACATGACTCGGTGGTCTCGCCTTTATATGCCCCGGAAATAGTCTTATAACCTCTCTGTTTGATCGCTTCCCCGTATAACGAGAGCCGCTTCTCGTATCTGCCTCGGTATTCCTCCACGTTGCTTTTGGTTATTGTTTTGTCCGGAAGATTAATAGTGGCTCCTGCGTCCACGGCGGGAAGGAAGTGCAACATTTTCTTCACCCAGAGATAACTCATAGCTAATGCCTCTGGAGGATAGGCCACAGCTTTCAGAAGCAGTGCTGAGGCCGACGTGCCTTGCGCATCTTCAAATCTCTCTACAGGGAAACCAGCCTTTCGAAATTTGTCAACAGCTAACTTATACCACATTGCTGCTTCAGCAACGTTCTGACCTATACCCCATCCTTCGATATACAGACGACCCAACCAAAGTGCTCCATGTGGATTTCCCTGCGATGCAGCCTTTCGAAACCATTTCTCAGCTTCGGCATAATCTTTGGAGACGCTTTGTCCATTCGCATACATAGCGCCGACTCTCCATTGTGCATCTGAATACTCCTGTTCAGCAGCTTTCCGATACCATTTCATTGCTTCGGAATAATCCCGTGATACCCTTTGTCCTTGGCCATAATACATTGTTCCAAGCGCTGTCTGAGCAGGCGGATATCCCTGCTCAGCAGCTTTGCGGTACCATTTCATTGCTTCGGAATAATCCCGTGATACCCTTTGTCCTTGGCCATACATTGTTCCAAGCGCTGTCTGAGCAGGCGGATATCCATGCTCAGCAGCTTTGCGGAACCACTTCATCGCCTCCGAATAATCCTCATCCACACCCGAACCACTGTGATACATCCAGCCGAGAACAGCCTGTCCTTTTGGGTACCCTTGCTCAGCGGATTTACGGAACCACTTCATCGCCTCCGAATAATCTTTGCTCACGCCGCGGCCTTCCGCATACATTGTACCAAGAGCATACTGTCCTCTAGGGTTTCCCTGTTCGGCGGATTTACGGAACCACTTCATCGCCTCCGAATAATCTTTGCTCACGCCGCGGCCTTCCGCATACATTGTACCAAGAGCATACTGTCCTCTAGGGTTTCCCTGTTCGGCGGATTTACGGAACCACTTCATCGCCTCCGAATAATCTTTGCTCACGCCGCGGCCTTCCGCATACATTATACCAAGAGCATACTGTCCTCTAGGGTTTCCCTGTTCGGCCAGAGGTGTCAAAAGGCGGATTGCTTTTGCATAATCTTTGGAGTCAAAGGCTGATCGTGCCTCCTTTATATCTGCGTCAGAAGTTTTTAAGGTAATGGCCGCTTGTCCCTCTTCCCGGTCTGCGTTCGGTGGTACAGAGGCACATGCAGCACTCAACAAAATGAGCAAAAAGACTGCCTTGAACGATAACCTGCTGGTATTCATCGATCTGTGTCCCTATGCGCTACGTGCGCCTAACAAGTAATTATATAGTTTTCTGTATATCATCCATGATTACCTCACTCTGGGCAATAAATTCAGCGTATACCATCAAAACGCTAACGGTATATCTTATCGTATTGGATGATATAGGGTTTCTTCTTATCTTATCGATTGCCTGCTATTCAACAATAACCAGTCACTCAAACAATTGTGATAAAAGACCGATTTGGGTCGTAACCCGCCCCGCCCCCCTTACCTCAACTTCTTCTTAACATCAGCCAACTCCCGCTTCCTCGCCAGCGCCTGATCAAACGTGTCCCCGGGCTTGGCGAATTCCGCCACCGATGTGCCGGTCAAACGCGCGATCACCGCCGCCCTGGTCTCGCCCGGCCTGGCCGCCCGGTCGATTTCCTCTTCGGTCAGTTGCTTCCTCTCCTTCGGCTGGCCTTTCATGCCGAATTGGAACTGAAAATGGGTCACCGTTCGGCCGGATTTGCGCTGGCCGTATTTAACCCACAGGTTGGAATGCGCGTTGATCTCCTCGATGGCCGGATCGATTACCCGCTTCTTCAGATCCCCCAGTCGCTTGTATTTGTCGCCGACCTGGAACTGATTTTTCAGCCACTCGACCTCGATTTCCCGCTCGCCGACAGAGCTCCATTGCACTAACAATTCGTATAGGCGGATCGAATAGATGCTCTCGAAGCGGGCGACATGCTTGAGCTTGTACTGGGTGAACTCCTTCGACAGCCTGGACAGGTAGGGAATGATGCCGGAAGCGAAGTTCAGCACCAGCTTGCCCTCCCCCGGTATGTAATCGATGCTGCTGATCCAGCGGGTCTTGCGTTCGGTGATCTGGGGGTTTTCGGGATCGGGATCGTTGATGACCACGCTGCGGTCGTACAGCTTTTCCGCCGCTTTCTTCAGGTCCCGGTAGGCGTTCGTGAAGCTGTCCAGGCCGGCCAGGTCGACAATCTCGGCGGCCGAAACTTCGAATTGATACTGCTCTGTCAATTCCTCCCTGGAATCAATCTGGGCGATGCACGCCAGCAACACGCGCTGTTCCGACAGGCTCAGCAGATAGCTGGCCTCGACGACTTTGTTGGATTTAACAACGATCAAGGACGCGGGCTTTTCCAAGGGAATATAACGACATCAAATAAGTGTTGTCTGACTATACACCCGATTCAATGCTAAAACAACGACAAATAAACCGCCATGTCGTCATGTAACGATCAATTTGTCGTTGTATGAGATCAATCTGTCGTCATATCCAAAGAACCAACGATCAATTTGTCGTCATATCGGCGCTGCAGGCCTTTAAAATCAAGGGTTCACTAGCAAATCCAAGATTTATAGAGCGCTCAACGATCAATTTGTCGTCATATGAGATCAATTTGTCGTCATGTAACGATCAATCTGTCGTTGTTAAACGATCAATTTGTCGTCATATAGAGATCAATTTGTCGTCATATCGGCGCTGCAGGCCTTGATTTTACTGACCAAAAACGCCCTTAAAATATATTAAAAAAGGAAAAAACAAAAAAGGGAAAGGGAGGAATTTTTGATTAACGATCAATTTGTCGTCATATTGCCCGTCAAAGCTCCTCCTCGTCGACCTCCAGATCGCCCAAATCAGGGATCACTTTTTGCATCCGTTCCGGCCAATCGGCCCTTTCTTTTACAGTCAGGTAGATCCTGATTTCCTCCGGGCTCAAGTTCAGCCGCTGAAATTCGGCGGTTCCGACAACGGCCAGCCGGGAGGAAATGATCGATGGAACTAGACTACTTTGCTTCATCTGACTTCTTTCTCGACGCACCCAGCGATTGATAAACCTCCAGCCGGCCTTCCAGGTTCGCGACTTGTTTTTCGGCCTGAGAAGCGATTTTCTTGGCCTCTTTCAGCTCATCCCTGGCCGCTTTCAGGTCAGTTAGCGTGGATTCATAGCGAACGCCCAGCTTCTCCAGTTCAACTGCGCAGGCGGAAAGCTCGGAAGCCTTGCTTTTGATGTCCGATTTCAGTTTGTCGTTGGCGTTGACGGTGGTATCCAAGGAAGTTTGCAGCTTGTGGACCTGCATGTCCAGCGACTTGATTTCGGCGTCCTTCCTTTTCAACTCAATGGCATGACTGTCCTGAAGTGCTTTCCGTTCCGCCTCGGCCGCTTTGTCGCGTTTTTCCAGTTCGGCGATTCGTTCTTTTAGCGCCTCGACTTCACTTTGAAGCTGTTCGTTGTCTTTGCTTAAACCGACGTTGACCTTCCCAGCATCAATCAGGTCGCTGACCGTTTGATTGTGCTCCCGGATTTTTTCATCCAGCTGGGCATTGATGTCGCCCAGATGCTCCTCCAGACGCTCGATTTTCATCGACTGGGCTTCGGAAAAGGCAAAAGCTTCCTCGACCCTGGCCTGATTGTCTTTTTCCGCCTGTTTCAATGCCTCCCGCTGGACATCCAGCTCTGCATCCGCAATGCCTTTGGCGATGTTCCAGATTTTTTTCAGCAGATCCTCGCCGTCCTTGGAAAGCTCTTCCGGCAGCTGAATAACGGCCGGCAGCGACTCGATGTCCAAGGCCTGGGCCTCTCCGGTCATCTTCCAGGTGTTTAGGTACTTGGTGATCGTCGTCAGGCTGCCCCGGCCCAGCTTGTCCAGCAGCTTGACCGCGGTGGGGCTTTCGCCCTGGGCGGCGATGTCGGCGCAGGCGGCGTGTACTTCTTCTTCGGTCAGTCGGGGGGCAGCCATGGTGTGCTCCTGATAGGGTTGGGTTAGATAACAGTATAGCAGCTTATTACAGTTTGTAAAGTGTAAATATGATAATTACATAATTATGATAATTATCATTTAAAATTACACCTTGCTTTCACCCCCTTCTTCTCAATATCAACCTTTGTTGCAGCCCCTTGGGATCATCCAGGACCTGGACGGCCTGTCGTGCTTGGCGTAGTCCGCCACCGGGATAGTCTCGCCGGTGGCCCGCTCGATTTCGTCGACGCTGACCAGGTAGCGATCCAGCTGGCCGCGCTTCGCCTCTTGTGAATTCGGCATGATCCAGGCAATCGCCCGCTCGTTCTGGCCGCCGCCGCGGACGATTACTTTCCAGAACGCTGCCGGGGTCCTCACGCCGTGCGATTGGATGAAATAGTCGTCGGCGGGATTGTCGCCCCAGATCACGCCGCCGATCACCAGCAGCTCGTCGATGTCTCGGTAGCACTCGACAATCTCTTCCGTCATCAACCAGGCGCCCCGGTTCATGTTCGCGGCCTGCGGCAGGATGTTGGTCATCGTGTTGCTCTGCTTGATCGCGGTCTTGGAGTGGTCGAGGTGGTTGGCCGGCACCAGGTGGCCACGGTCATAGCGTTTTCCGTAAGCCCTAGCGCTGGTTTGCTGGCACTCGACCGGAACGGATGGGTCCAGGAAAAACCGGCTGCTGCGCTTATGGCTGCCGGCGTCATGCTGGGCGTTATAGCGAAACTTCACCGCCCCCTTTTTTTCGCAATCGAGCCAGATCGTAAAGCCTTCGTAGTCCAGGCGGAGCAGTCTGTTTGATTGGGAAATAGATGCTTGCCGGGGGAGCGGATTTGATGCCGCCACCCTTTTCAAGTGCACTGCTTTTTTCGGTTTGTGGCAATGATAGTCGCCGGTTTTGCGGTTGGTATGACAGCCTTCGGCGTTGGTGCCGCCGGAATGGGCGTAGATTGCTAAAGATGTAAACAGTAGAAATACAAACCATAAACAACGATACATAACTCCTCCTTTTTGAGCAAAAAAGGCTGACTGTATCACTGATTAAAAAAGGTGCCTAAATCATCAGCCTATTCAATTTTAAGCCTTGCGGCGGTCAGGGGCAGGTAAGAGCGAATTGGGCGTAGCTGGATGGTTTCTGTTCGGCAGGGCAAAGGTCGAGGCGTTGTAGGGTGCGCTGCCTTTTGGCGCTGACGCGGTTTGTTGTCGGTTTGCCGATGGGAAGCGGTAAAGAAAAATTCCAAAAAAAATGCGGCTAAGGAGCCGCACGCGGAGAAGGGTATTTGACCTTAACCGTAACAACGGGTGAGTTATATCCTAGTCTCCGTTCTGGATTTGCGGAATGTGGCTAATTGCCGCGCGGCCGTTTGTCGCATTCCCAGGCGATGATTCCATCGACCACGCCTCTCGCCGTTTGATAGTCGAAGGCGTTGAGTAATGAAATCAGATGTTGGTTCAGCAGCCCCAATGCTTCCGGCGAATCAGGCTCAATAAATCGGGCTTGGCTTGCGCAATCTCCCGCCCATAGTTGCGAATAGGACCTGACGTTTTCGCCCTCTGACGCCAGAATTTCTGCCGCATACGGTGAATATTCAACCATCGCCGGGTCCCAGTTCACCCGTTTCAGCGTATGCAGATTGCCGAGTAAAACCAATATAGGTGTCTCCCCTGCCCGCTTCGCCAGCTGCATCGCCATCCATTCGTCACGCCGCATCTTGTTACCAAATCCAGCGTCGATGGCGACCAGACTCAGGCAGGCACCGGCATTGCGCAGCGCCGCCAAGCTGTCGAGCATGTCCCGGTAAGCTTGATGATCGATCGCCGGCGCAATGTCGATATCGGCTGCCGTCACACCGTCTCGCCCGATCTTCTCGATCGTGTCCTGCTGATTGCTGGCGATCTCCAGCGCGACGGTCAGGCAGTCGCCCTGCTTCAAATGTTCATTGATCATCGAGCGAAACAGCCTAACCGATTCCGGGCGCTGATGGGATTCGCCGATGAAAGTGATGCTGTTCGGTTCAGGATTAAGATGGCCGTGAATTTGGCCGAGATCCCCCGCCATCGACATAACGGGGATCAGGAGTAATATGATATGGTATGATATGATATTATTCCATATCATATCATTTAGTCAGCTCCTTGATTTTCTTGTCGATTTCTTTCTCGACAGCGGCTAGGCAAAACTTCTGCATGCTGTCCGGCGTGTGCTCGGCGATGTATTTCAGTTTCAGCAAATAAGGTTCGGACAGTCTCAGGTTATAGACCTTGATGATGTCCTCGCGCACGCTTTCCGCTTCCCATGGATAAGCGGCATTGCGTTTCGGTTTGGCCTTCGGCGTCGTTTTCTCTTCGGCGCCGGTTAAAAAATTATCCAGGTCTGACGTCTTTTTAGTCGGGGGTCTGCTTTTCAATTCACTCATCGGCAAATACCTCGTTGTACAGTGTTTCCATCTCACTAACCGCTTTCGGGTCCTTGGGCTTCAATTCGACTACAGCCTGGCCGTCTTTGGCCGCTTTTCGATACGCGATGCGGTCGCGGATGATGACGTCGGCCAGTTCGAGATTGTCGAAATCATCCAATAGTTTTCCGGTGTCGTCGGATTCATGAACGGACGGGTTGGTCGAAGAACGGCTGATCACGACGGTGGCTTGCAGGTCCGGGTTGAAGCCCTTGGCTGTCTCAACCAGCGTATCCATCTGGTCGAGTGTCCAGATGTCGAATTGCGACGGCTGGATGGGGATATAGGCTCTTTCGGCGGCCACTAACGCCGACCTGAGTTCGATCGAGTCGCGTCCGCCGGCGTCGATGATGATGTCCTGGTAGCGCGTCGCGAGATCCTTGACTTCCGCCGCCAGGCCTTTGCCGAATTTCTGCACGCAAGCCACCCGCGGAGTGATGTTCTCCTCGTCCCGACTCTGCGCCCAATAATTCGCGCTGCCCTGCGGGTCGGTATCGATCAACAGAACGTCGCGTCCGGTCAAGGCGCGCATTGCAGCCAGGTTCGTCGCCAGCGTGGTTTTGCCGGTGCCGCCCTTCTCGCCGCCAATTAAAATAATCATATTATATCATCCTATATCATATCGTATGGTATGAAATCATATCATATCATATCATACTGTTTTTAATCTCGATCATCAGGCAGTGTCAATCCGCCCCGCTCCATGAGTCGTGCTTTTTTGAGCATCGAATGGGCTGTCGGGTAAGTCTTGTAAAGCTCGCCTATCGTCCGGTAATAAGCGATGGTGTCGAACGGTTTTTCGGCTTGCTCGACGGTGGCCCGGGCGAGCAGTCGCCTGAAATCGGGGGAGGCGGTGACAATGCGGATGCCCTGGATGATCGAGGTAGCCGAATCGACCAGCAGCAAATGAAAGGGCAGGTAGCTTGAATTGTCTTCTATGGCTTCGTCGCCGGCCAGATGAATGGTGAAGGCCAGGTCGGACCAATCCAGGAAGCCGTCGATCTTGAACAGGAAGAACAAGACGTCATGTTCGTACGCAAGACCGAAAGAGGTGGAGCCGTTCAGGAACGCGGCGATTTGCTTTTCGGTCAGCGAAAAGTTGAAGGTCAGCAAGGGGCTGCCGCTGGCCAGCATGATGCTCATGCCTTCGGCCGGCATATCGTGATCGAACCTCTGACCGACTCCTAAGCGTAGTAAATCCATGTCAGCGTCTTTAGTATGATATGGTATGAAATGATATCATATCATATCATACCATATCATATCATACTACTTTTTAGCCGCCGTGCTGTACAGATTGCTGAACAAGCGGATCACTACAAAGATCATGGTTTGGGTGATCTTGATCGCCGGAACCCGGCTTGGGCTTTCGGAGGCGAAATCATCGATGGCGTCGTTCATGAATTTCACCAGTCCCGTCTGGGTCACTTCATCGGCCGCGCGCTGCGAGAAACGCTCCTGCAATTTGGCCCGCATCTTCGGGTCCATTGTTTTTTCGGCGATCAGCGATTGCAACTCGGCGTCGAGCAGGGCGGCCTGTTTTTCCATCCACTCCCCGCTAAGCTCGTTTTGCTTGGGCGTTTCCCCGAAAGCGTGTTGGAAAACGCAGATGACGTCGAAGCATAAGTCCATGAACAGATAGGCCATGTCCTGATCTTGTTCGGCGACGAAGTTCGGAAAGATGGCGAAGATCGCTTGCGCCAATGCCGGCTGGTCAATCTGGAATTGGTCCAGGATCGATTTGCCGGTTTCTTCGTCGACGCTTTTGGCGTATTCCAAAGCCTTGTAGAGTTCGGGGGTGCTGAGTTCGTGCATGGTCTTGTTGGTATGATATGATATTATTTCATATCATACTATATCATTTCATATTACGGTATTGCTGGGAGGCGAATCCCGACGCCTCAATGCCAGTCCGGCCGGGGTGGGAGCATTGGGCTGTATAAAAATTATACAGCTCGAAATTGTCATTTAAATTCAAATAAATAGCGCGTTTTTAACGGGTTATCCACAGGTTTATGCGCAGAAATTGTGAAGAACTGTGTGTTTATTCACCGGCGGCCAAAATCATCCACACCGAACTAACAGTTTATCGTTAGCCGTTCGAACAGGGCGCAAGCCTTGTGGTTGCTGACGTTGCTCTATCTGCCCACAGAAAACCGGTCCTCTAATAATAATTATTATTGCTGTGGACGACGACAGCGGCACGGCAAAGCCCTTGTGAGGAAAGGCTGGAAACAGACAGCGCTCCGGCTGGCAACAGGCATTGAAAAAGACTAATTCCGGGGCTTTGGCGGGCGGGGGAGGCGGCGGACATCAAATAACCGGCGCCGCAGGCAGAGGCATCGCTGGGATTGCGCAGCGCAGGGAGAGCGATGATTGGCGGTCGATAGCAATAAGGCCAGCCAAAACTTCCACCGTGGGAGTTTTGGCTGGCGTATAACGAATCACAGCCGTTAGATCAATGGATACATGCTTGAGGGCAAGGACGCCCGAGCCGGGGATGGCAGGATGCGCAGAATAGCAAGGCTTCGGCTGCAATCAAGTAGATTAGATGCGCTGGCGGTTGGGCGGCGAGAACATGGATGGTTTCGCCGTGCAGCCAGGGAGGGCAATGCCCGATGCGCTGAATAACCACTGAGGCGAGCAATTCGGGAGGGCATAGGGCAAAACAAGGAAGTTTTGCGGTTGCCCGGACGAGTTGCGGAGGAAGCGCGCTAACGTCAGATTAGAGCGCTCGGCAGAAAGTCGAGTTTCTGTGCCGTCTTAATTCCTTCTTCATAAGGTCTGGTGTTCGAACGTCAAGCGGGCAACCTATTTGCTCGAGTTAGATTGTGTCTTAATCCCTTCTTCATAAGGTCTGGTGTTCGAACGCATATTTTGCAAACGTTGGGCACGGACTGGGGTCTTAATCCCTTCTTCATAAGGTCTGGTGTTCGAACGTCTCAAGGGCGGCAGCCAGACTTGGATACTCGTCTTAATCCCTTCTTCATAAGGTCTGGTGTTCGAACACGGCGGGCCGAAGGATTGGCCGCAATCGCTAGGTCTTAATCCCTTCTTCATAAGGTCTGGTGTTCGAACTACCGGGATTTGACAATATGACCGTCCACTTTGTCTTAATCCCTTCTTCATAAGGTCTGGTGTTCGAACTTTGAGGAAAATATTATGAGCTTACTATGCCCAGGTCTTAATCCCTTCTTCATAAGGTCTGGTGTTCGAACACCTTAATAAGGTAGAGCTGTATGTTCAGTATAGCGTCTTAATCCCTTCTTCATAAGGTCTGGTGTTCGAACGTCCTTTATGTAGAGAATGTTCCAAAGAATTGGTCTTAATCCCTTCTTCATAAGGTCTGGTGTTCGAACTCACAGGTTCCTGTATAATGGAAACCCAGTTAGGTCTTAATCCCTTCTTCATAAGGTCTGGTGTTCGAACATTACAGGCTAATCTAAACTGATGAAAGAGTCTTAATCCCTTCTTCATAAGGTCTGGTGTTCGAACTTGGCAGAATCATGGATTCAGACTCAGTTAAACTGTCTTAATCCCTTCTTCATAAGGTCTGGTGTTCGAACTTAACAAAGAAGAAGATTAGAGGCATGTCTAGGTCTTAATCCCTTCTTCATAAGGTCTGGTGTTCGAACTGCTCGAATCTATAAACAATTTAATATCAATGGCTTGCAAAGGTGGTTGTCAGGAATTTTCAATTCTGAAAAGTTAGCGTATTGCATAGTCGCCAATGTTACATTTTCGAGCGTCATGAACACAACATTCAGTGTACCGGAGCCATCTCGTTAGAACAACAAATTATTGTCCTGTACGATGTCCCATTTTTTCGCGGGAGAGCCGGGCTTCGGCCGCGATCAAGCCGATTCAGCGCGCTGGCGGTTGGGCGGCGAGAACAGGGATGGTTTCGCCGTGCAGCCAGGGAGGGCTATGCCCGGAACTTTTGGTGATCCACCGAGGCGAGCAATTCGGGAGGGCATGGGAACAATACAGGGAGGTATTGTGCTTGCCCGGACGAGTTGCGGAGGAGGCACGCAGGCGCTCGATCGACGATGCTTCGGGGTGGTAGGCGCCGGCTATCGGCTCGATGCTCAATGGGCAATGGACAGGGAGGTCGATTGCCCGTGGTCCAGGGATGGCACTTCACCCGGAACGCTCAAATTGCCACGGTGGCCAGCATTTGCGCCGGAGAGTTCAAAAGCAGACAGGGACGTGGGCTTTTGAGCCGGAGGCGCAAGTGCTGATTAATGAAGATTAATTGATTGGAAAAAATTATTTTGTCAACTGAGTATAGAGAAAGATACACTAATTTGGAGTCTAGTTAATAAACTAACGGTATTTTGAATAGCATTTGTAACAAAATCTAAGCGGGTGAAATGTCCTACACTCTAAATTCTGTGAGCTGTAAGTGCTTATTTTCTTAATTATCAAGGGGAAGAACAATGGACTATAAATTAATAGAAGTAATAAAGCACCCATTTGCCCTCATATGGAGTCCATTTATTGAATGGCTTGCTAAAATAATATTAGCAGCAAAACCAGTATGGTATGTGGATTATGAAGAAGCCCTTTTGAACGCCAATCAAAATGGCAAAATTGTATTGGCAAATTTTACGGGTAGCGATTGGTGTCCACATTGTATAAACTTAAAAAAAGAGGTATTTAATACGGTCTATTTCTGGCTCTGGGCCAATAAGAATGTAATTCTTTTGGAACTCTATTTTCCAAATAATCCAGAAGATACGATAGCGCAGAACCAGATGCTGCAAACAAAATATGGTGTCAACTCATATCCTACTGTAATTGGTATTAATGCCGATGGGTCGGAGAGAGGTCGCGTTAGTGGCTACAGTTCGGGAACAGGAGTGATTAACTGGATATCGATGTTTGAAACCGTAGTGGGTCTAAATACTTCCCCCGCGAACGATACCTGATGAGAAGTTGTATATAAAATTTAAGTTGCCTGATTTTAGATTGTTGGCTGAATCAAAATTAGAAGTAGGGGGCAGCTCACGAAACGGAAAAATCGTACGCTCAGCCTCGCGGGACTCCCGTAGAGGCCGAAACTTACATGCTCGTCATATGATTCTGCCGCCAAATCTAGTCCCTGTCAGACGGATGTGCTCCCAGCCCAACGGTGAGATGCCATTACGATGGATTAAGAACCGTCAAATCAATGATCGCTATACGTCGTTTTGCAAACATTTCTTTGGTCGCATGCCACAGTTTTCTTGATAGTAGTTGGTTTTCGTACTGGTTGACTTGAAGCCACCGTACTAGAGCTGGACATGCTAGGTTCCGTGTGAACTTGCGTTACAGGCTTACCGTTTGCCACAAGTGTTAGGATATTTTGGTTTTGTGTCATGCGAAAATATCGCAACGTATTCATGCCGATCAACACTTCATCGAGGTGACCATTTATCTTGGCATCCAGATTACGGATCAGAGCATTACCAATCTTTAGGGTATTAATGGTGGTTTTACGTACTGACACGCTTCCGCCAGCTGTATTCGCTTGAGCATATTGACCATAGGGAAGTCTTGCTGAGGCCGCGAACTTTTCTGGTATTACGGTCTTAGTGGCTCCGGTATCGATCAGAAAGGGCATGGGGACATTATTTATCAGGACTGTGCCCCTGAAGTGCCCCTGTTTGTCCGCCTTTATTCTTATACCGCCAGATATAGCTGGGATTGGTTGTGCGGAAGTAGGCGCTGGGGCTGGTCTTTGCTCTGGAATGTACACAACCTGGGGATTTTGTTTAATGGCTTGCCTTATCTTAATCTGTTCCATGAGCAAGCCGGAGCCATACCAAATAGCGGCTAATGACAAGATTGTGGGTATCAGATACCGAGATCGATGGTTCTGTGGTTTCCTTCTATAAGGGGTGTGCGCCCGGTTGGTTCGACGAAGGTCCGTAAAATTAAAATCATCTTCCTCCAATGTTTTTTTGTACTTTTCCCAATAATAATCCCGATCCTGTATGCCCATTTATCCTCTCAACATTGTAGTTTTTTCCATAATTCTTTGATGATCATCTCGGAAGCGTCGTCCGGATGAACTGTACCGCAATCAACCAGTAATTTGTTACCAGGCTCGTGCAGCCCAAAAGCGTTTCGGATCGCTAGACCCAGCGTGAAATGCAGATCGAATAGCTCGTCTTCCGGCGTCAGCGCAAGCATGAGCTTTTGTTCGCCGGTTAGAATGGCTAGTAGTCGTTTTACAGCGTCGGCAACAGTTTTCGGCGGTTCCGTTATGTTTTTCAGCTGACGTGACCAAGTATCTGTCATGAACCAATGTGATAGAGGTGGAAGTATGCCCTGAGTGAGTCCTTCAAACACAGGGCATGGGGTCTTAGTTAATGAAATACGCCTTCCGGCATATTGCAAGATAGTTCAAGGGTGAATTTTTGCAAATATTGGGGCGCCTATTTATCGGAAACCCCAAATTCATTGGCAGACTAGGGCAGGAGCTCTAAGAGAGTTAAGCCCTGGTTTGTTCCATTGTCAGTCTTTTCCAGGTTTTGTTGATGATCACCCCGGAAGCGTCGTCCGGGTGATCGACGCCGCAGTCGGCCAATAACCGGCTGTTCTTGTCATGCAGGCCGAAGGCATTCCGGATCTCCGCCCCAAGACCGAAATGCAGATCGATCAAATCTTCCTCACGCATCGAGGCGATGGCGGCCTTGTCCTCATCGCTCAATATCGACAAGAGCCGGGCAACGGCTTCGTGGACGGTGATCGGAGGTTGGAAATTGTTCTGGAAAAAGGTGGACCAATTCTGCATCAATATGACTTAGTTTTTAGGGCTCGTAATTAGGGGAGGGGATAATTACCACATCCGCCGGATTTTGCTTTTCTCTTGCTCGATTTTCTTGCCGACCAGGCGGTCCCAAAGTTTGATGCCCGACATCGTTATCAATTTCTTTCACCTTTCGAGCATTTTGTGTTGGCCGATATACGATATAGCGGCTATTTACTTAGTGCCGTTTGGGATCGCACATGCGCGATTAGTCGCCTGATCCTGTGTCGCTCAAGCCCTGTCATGCCTGGCTTTCACGGCGTTAACCGGGGGGCTGATATTTATTGGTGTCCTCTGTTCGGTTGCTGGCAGTGTAATGATTACACTAAAAGCATTCCTAGTTATCAATTTCTTTCACCTTTCGAGCATTTTGTGTTGGCCGGTATACGGTTAGCGGCTATTTACTTAGTGCCGTTTGGGATCGCACATGCGCGATCAGTCGCCTGATCCTGTGTCGCTCAAGCCCTTTCACCAGGCCTAAATGCTTGGCTGTTTCGTCATAGGTTGGATGCATTGGGTTTGCATCGGCGTGAAAAAACGCGAGTTTTTCATCCGGTGTGGCATTGAGGTCTTTGTGCGCCGTTAGCCAAGTCGTCCATATTTTTTGGTTTTCCTCCGTCATATGAGAATGCAGCACTTTGATTAGATAGATTGCTCTCATTAACCCGGGCCGATCATAACAAGCCAGCTGATCAATCAATGCAATCGAATCTGTTGTTGAGTTAGATAATAGAACTTTGATGCAAATTACCAGATCGGGATACATATCCCGGGATCTGGAAAAGCATTCGTTATGGCACAGTTTGAAAAAACTATCCAAAAATTCACTCATGCTCCAACTCGATTAATTTGTTTACGGAAAATTCCGGACAAAGATACTTAGGGTATCCCCTCGGATTGGAGACAATCCGAACGTTGGCCACCCGATAATCGACCGGCTTGTGAATATGGCCATGACACCATAAATCGATGCAATTCGCTCTTTTGGCTATGAACTCTTCCAGGTTTGAAGCGTAGGTAAAATCATTGTCTTCCGTCGAACGCAGAGAAGGGGCGTGGTGTGTTACCACTACCGTTTTGCCTTCATATTGTTGGGCCAGCTGGTGGTCAAGCCAGCTCAGTGATTGCTGATGAAGCAGATAGGCCACCGTTGGTGAAAAATAAACCGGGTCGAAGCCGAAAAACGAATCCGTTAATGCCGTCATCAGTTCCTTTGCCTGCTCCAAATTATCAGTGTTTTGCCACCATTGTTGACATTTGATGTAGCGATAATCATTCATGTCACGTTCTGCTGTAGTCACGGCCTCAATGGAGTAGCGATCGAAGTCGGTCCAGAGTGTCGTACCGAGGAAACGGACACCATCGATGATCACGGCGTCCTTTTCCAGAAAATGAATGTCCAGCTCCCGGGCTTTGGCACGCATGTCGTCGAGAGCGCTCAGATCGGATTCGTAATACTCATGGTTACCGGGGACATAGATGATGTCCTTGGTGGAGAACCGTTTTCTGGCCCATTCAAGTCCGTTCGTCCGTTCGCCGATATCGCCGCACAAGACGATCACGTCCGCTTCGCGAGGGTAACTAAAGCGAAGTTTTTTGTGATTGAACGTCATGTACGCTTGGTGATGCGCCATTTCGATATGAATGTCGCTAACCAAAAATAGCTTCATGTAAAAATTTCTCCCGCCAGGTTAACTACGCCGCCCATAGCTACTCCGTTGACAGCTAATCCGTTCTGCAATCGAGTGCGATAATCTTCATGATGATGGCCGTGAAAGACTTGTTTTGCACCGATAGCGTGGGCCAGCTCATCGATGACGGCAAAGCCGAAACGGTGACAACTCGGGGCTTCGTGTGTCACTAAAATATCGGCTTTGATATTCGCTTTCATCCACTCAAACTCATGGTGCCAAATTGCGTGCTTGATATGCAGCGGCATTTTTTTCACCGATCGCGATTTGCAGGCCAGCCAACTTTCACGGTTCGGCCATTTTGGCTCTTTCCCAGGCCTCCAGACACGACCGAGAAAAATACCTCCTAGCCCAGCTATTCTCAGTCCGCCGACCTCGATCACCTTCAAATGCAGGTTGTTGTCGCCGAATGCCGAGTGATACAGGTTTTCGTATTCCGCCTGAGAATCGAAATCATGGTTGCCCGGGATCCAGTAGATTTGTGTCATGCCGATCACTGCCTGTAGATAGTTCTCCAGTGGCATCTCCAGGTTGTAATCTCCCAACATTACGACGGCTGCCGGCCGATACTTGTGCACGGCATAAATCAAGTTATCGAAGCAGCCGTGCGGGTCGCCGGCGAACAACAAGTGATTGTGTTTTTCGTTATCCATTGCCAACCCCGCTAATGCACAAAGCCGATCGGACGGATTTTTCCGGTTAAGGAATTCTTTATCACTAGGTCTTCCGCCTGAAGCGTGATGTGCTCGGTATTGCTTTGCTCTTGCCGTAACACCGCCCGGCCACAAGCCCGAACCAGTTCGCGCTGAATCAGTCTTGGATCGACCTGGCTACCGATGATCTTGTCAACGACCTCATCGGCTAAGCGCTCACTGAACCGATGTCCCCAGCTATGTTGGCGCCTGATATTTTTAAAAATAGATTGCAGCACATTACGCATTTGACGGGCGTTCGGCTGCTGGACCTCAAGCACGGCTAAACGTGACACGATCGGATCCGGAATCCGGTGCAACTCATTGGCCGTCGCTACCCAAACGATATGCGAGCAATCCACTGGCACCTCCAGGCCTTCGTCCACGAATTTCGTCGCGGTTTAAGGTTCCAGCAACTGATATAGACTTCCGAGAGGATCGTGGCGTATATCGCCGCCGGCTTTATCGATTTCATCTAACAACAAAATCGGGTTGGCTTTATGACTGACAGCAAGCGCCTCGACTACCTTGCCGGGTTTTCCATCCGCCCAGCTGGAGGACATGCCTCCGAGCACAAAGCCGGCCGTCATTGACGAAAACGAGATCAAGGAAAAATAGGTGTTGATGATTTTCGCGAGGCGATGGCAAAAAGCGGTTTTGCCAATTCCAGCAGATCCTATGATCAGCAAGGGCTGCGCTTTGAATGCATGTCCGTCGCAATAAACCGTCAAAGCGATTTGTTCCCGGTAAAAATCGATGACCTCGTGAAAGTTCGGAAAATCGACGGCCAATTCATCCAGTTGCGTAAACGCATCGTCCGGTACGCCAGCTAAAGACAAATAACCCTTGGTATCCTCCAGATAGTCAAGATATCGACTGTGATTTTTGCTCAAATTGCTGCGATTACCATGTTGCTCGACAATCGCCTGCATGGCGTTAACATTGAAAATCTGTAGGTCATCAATAAGTTTTGCAGGCTGCCTCCACGGGCTTTCCTCAATTTTAAAATCGCCTGAATCGTGACTGTATTTCGCTTTTTCTCGTAGATATTTTCTAAGCTTTTGGTTTTTTTTATGCGCGTACATGCGAATCTCCCTGTTTAGGGGGGCATGTACCTCGGTTCGAAAAAATTGAATGGATTTTGAAGAAAGATCGATACTGAGGCGACACGCCCCAGTATGTTTTGCCTGGGACGGCTAAGCGTTGATTGCCTCTAAAGTTATCGGGCACACTGAGGCAGTCGAGATAATCTCTGTCGTATAGTGAGATATATTCATACTGCCTCCGGTAAGATGAACTGAACCAATAACTGCATTTTTACATAATCTCTTGATGAATTGAAGAGGTCAAATTTGTAGGCTCCTAAAATGACGCAAATTCGCTCCGTGATTTTTAGGCGCTTAGATCGGGGAACAAGCTGATTATCAGTTGTGGTGTGTTGGGCTTGAAGTTTGTTTTAAGTGAAAATCTTGAGTTTACTTATTTTACTTATGGTTTCTAGTTGAAGACCTTCTTTTGTCTGTTTTTTGGTATGTGTATGAGAAATGTGGCTGAAATTGATAGCGCCCAGGTATCAAAAAGCGCTTTAAAAACTTTTTTCAATATAGCCAGTGCCTGGGAGCTATCTGTTGAAGAAGGCATGAAATTGCTGGGCCTGGATTCCCGTAGTATCTACCTTAGCTGGAAGAAACGACCGGAATTAGTCAGGTTAGATTCCGGCAAATTGGAGCGATTGTCATACATTTTTGGTATTTATAAGGCTTTACAGGTGCTATTACCAAATCCGGAGTCGGCCGATGAGTGGATTAAACGGCCGAACTCCGCTGCACCCTTTCAAGGAATGTCTGCGCTTGATCGCATGTTGTCGGGCGATGTGGCCGATTTATACGTGGTGCGCGAGTATCTTGATGGTCAGCTAAAACCGCGCAGTTAACCAGATTTTTTGCTTGCTAAATCATGCCGCCAAAAGTGCGGCATTTTTATTGTGCGGCCAAATATGCGGCAGAAAGTGCCGCCAAAAGTGCGGCATTTTTATTGTGCGGCCAAATATGCGGCAGAAAGTGCCGCCAAAAGTGCGGCATTTTTATTGTGCGGCCAAATATGCGGCAGAAAGTGCCGCCAAAAGTGCGGCATTTTTAGTGTGCGGCCAAATATGCGGCTAAAAGTGCCGCTAAAAGTGCGGCATTTTTATTGTGCGGCCAAATATGCGGCAGAAAGTGCCGCCAAAAGTGCGGCATTTTTATTGTGCGGCCAAATATGCGGCAGAAAGTGCGGCAGAAAGTGCGGCATTTTTAGTGTGCGGCCAAATATGCGGCTAAAAGTGCGGCAGAAAGTGCGGCATTTTTAGTGTGCGGCCAAATATACGGCTAAAAGTGCAGCACTATTTGGTATTACTGCCAAAAGCCCATCGTATTAAGGTATTCGAAAGCTATTTTTTTTGATAAGTGCCTAGCAATAAGTTTGTTTGCATTCCTGGGGACTCCTAAGTCATTGATTTATATTCTTCGGACGACAAACGAACTTCTCGAGAAGCACTTAATAACTTTACCCAAACAATGAAAAATAACTTACTCAAAGTGATTGGTTTGGCGATTTTTTAGAGATTCATAGGACGGTTTTTCAACAGATTTATTTTTCTAGACTAATGAAAGAGCAGTGGATTAGACATTTATCTCATAGTCAAGAATGTGTTAATCAAGCAATATAAAATGCTTGATTAACATAGGTAGTGAGAAAAATGGGTAGATATGCTTTATGCGAGCCAGATGTTATTGTTACAGGTATTGTTAGGCGTGATAACCTCATAAACCTTGGCAGACTCTTCAGTAAATCTATCGATATCGAGAACGATCCTCAGACGCTTTATATTTCCCTCGGTGGCAGTGCGTCACAGCGACAACTCGAGATTCTTGATCGGCTCAAACCACCAGGCGTCGAATTGTTGGTGCAAAACACAACGGTTCAAAAAGAAATTAGTCAAAGATTCCCGGACGCGAAAATCGTTGCACCTGGTGCAATGGGAGAAACCGTCGGAATACACTCAATTACGCAGTGAGCGAGATCCAGAATTGACTTAAATTGTTAGTTATTTCAGATCGGGAAGGGCACCAAGGAGCGTCAGATGCGGTATTATTTATTAAAATATTTTTCGAAGAAACTTAATATACGATTCTTAGGACAAGCGGCCATCATCACTATCATCTATGCAATCTTTAAAAACCTTCTCCGCATAATTGAGGCTTTCTGTGGCAACATGCATAAGAACGCCCTTCCGTTTTTTTATGCTGATTCGACCCTGATTATTAATCAAAAGCGTAGCTATTAAGCCAATGTCTTTGTTAGGCAAATCAATATTTTCTTTCAAGTCCTGGCAAATAGTATCGAACAATTTAAGCTTTTCTAGTTCTTCTGGTATTAACTCTTGAGTGACTTTCTTGGCAATCTCTGACAAGAAAAATGCATCTGAATCAAAGCACAAATGCCGATACAAATCACTTGTATCGCCTTCCACCGTTAATCGCCCATGGTGATCCAAGTGGAAATCAACATGCTTCATGATGTTTTTGGATTTCTCATTTAAAACGTCATAATACTTTTTCAGTTCTAGCAATATGCCACTGGATAACGGTAATGAATATTGTTTATCGATAACGCCTGTCCTGTACAGGGTATCCTGCATAATGTATCGACTCATCCGACCATTGCCATCCATGAATGGGTGAATAAAAACAAAACAGGATGATAAGGCCGCTGCCTTAGCAATAGAGGGCATGTCAGATTGCATAACTCTATCTCTAGCAACAAACCATTCATCCATTAATTCATGTGCGTCAGCAGGCTTTGGCGTAACATAGTCAATTACCGAGGTGTAATTAAAGCTAGCGTCACTCAGATAATTTTGCTCATAGCGATAATCAAATTCACGATAATGTTTATCCTTGATAATATTCAACGTCTTAATCAGCTTTTCTTTGGTCAGCGATTCATTATTGATTGTTTCTAAGGCCGACACAAACCTGATCATTTTATTGGGGGAAATATTTTCAGATTCTATTTCATTAGAGGACTTTGTTTCTTTAGAAATTAAATATCGTGTAGCACGATAAAGAAATTCAACAGGATATTCTGCAACTGATGCAATCAACAATTGCTTAAGCTCACCATCGCTTAAAATATTGTTGTTACGCCTAATTAACATAGATAGCTTACCGGTTCCGGTTAAGTTATTGTTAATTCTAAATCTCCGGTCCTTTATGCTGGGCGAAACATAATAGTGTTCTTGATCAACCGCATCGACATAATTACCTGTGTTAAGCTTTTTAACGCTAAGTGATTTTCCTGTCAGTAGTTCATAATAAAAGCCCATTAAGCGAGTGTATTTGCCACCTGGGTTTAAAGCTAGGGCGCACTCAATCTCTTCGTCAACGCCTGACTGTTGAAATACAGCCGCCAAGCATTGTAGATTTAATGCTTCGTATTTCATGGCAAACGTGAAATGATCAACAGTGGTGTCTTTGGAGCGATAAGACTCAGGATAGAGACGGCTTTGCGTATTTTCTTGCTTAATTGATGAAATTTTCTCTGAATAACATTCAGGCTCAACCTGAATAAACTCAAGATTGAAGTGCTCTTTTAGCCATGAATAACCTAGCTTGTTCTCACCCATTCTGCACCTACAGTTTAAAAACACATACAAACACAAGGAAATGTTTGTAAACTTTTATTTTAGTGTAATTTTGATTATTTTTTAACATATTTGTTCAAAAACACATACAAATGTGTAGCGCGCCGTCTTTGGTTGTATTAAGCAACTCCCTGATCAATCAATTGTTTGATTTTGCTTCGTTCTAATCCTTTCACCAATCCTAATTTTATAGCGGTTGCGTCATTGGTTGGGTTTGTTATACCTATTGAGTCAGCGTGAAAAAATGCCAAATTGTCCGCTTCTTCAGCTCGAATATTTCGATGTGTATTCAGCCAGGCAGCCTGATGATCCGGACATTGCCTTCGGGCTTTGTGAACTAGGCATGGGCTGTCCTGAGCTGGGTAATGTGCTAATTGGCGCAACTCCGGGGCCATTTAGGATTACCGGTCGAGTGCGATTTGAACTTCAGGGCCGATAAAACTTTGAGCCATTATGGACTAGCGGGCCATTTGGACCGGATAAGTAGTGGCCGTTACCGACCATCACTCTCCTAAGAACCGTGCATGCGAGTTTCCCAGCACACGGCTCAAGCCTTCCTAAAGCCAGTATGATCCGGCAACTCCCGCTGCATTTACCACCCATGATTCAGCAATTGCTTTTGCTGTCTGCGCTTCTCGAAGTAAGAGAGGTACGTAACATCATAGGGAGTGAGTTTCACATGGCGTTTGATTCTAACGTTGGCAATGTTAACAAGCCTCAGCAGAATCAAGCGATTGTCAGCATCGCTGATCCTGGCGTGAAAGTGCCAAGTTTTGAGCGCTGGATGACAGAAGTATTTCTCCCTCAGCCATTTCGCGTTCTTTTGAGGATGCCGTCGCCTGGTCCATCGACAAAGCGATTGGAATACCGTTTCATCTACCCTGGAGAAGATGGCTTTCGATACCACGTAGCGGTAGTGATTCGCCCACCCCCTTAATTTAGGATTGAGTAGCCGAATTAGACTTTCCGTTTTGATCGTAGGATTGGATTTGCTAATGGTACGCAGTGTGTCCACAAACGTTTTCACGCTTTTCTTGGACGGTTTGATCAGCAATTTGCCGTCGTATTTGCGCACATTGAAGCCGAGGAAATCGAAGCCCTGATTGCCGGGTTAGGCAACATCATCCCACTTACCAAGGCTGGTTAGATGGTCCCACAGTGAACTCGTTGATAGTCGTGTCCTCGGGCTGGTCGATTGCGAACGCCACAACATTGGCTATACGGTCTGGCAAGATACCAATTTGTTTGTACAACCTCGACATCCGGGAATGTCAGCGCTTGACCGCATGTTGTCGGGCGATGTGACCGATTTATACGTGGTGCGCGAATATCTTGATGGTCAACTAACCCCCCGCAATTAATCGGATTTTTTGCTTGCTAAATTATGCCGCACAAAAGTGCAGCAAAAAGTGCGGCAGAAAGTGCGGCAAAAAGTGCGGCAGAAAGTGCGGCAGAAAGTGCGGCAGAAAGTGCGGCAGAAAGTGCGGCAGAAAGTGCGGCAGAAAGTGCAGCAGAAAGTGCAGCAGAAAGTGCGGCAGAAAGTGCAGCAGAAAGTGCAGCAGAAAGTGCAGCAGAAAGTGCCGCACTTTTTTGATGCGCCACAGGAAATACAGCCCAATGCGTAATCCTATTTATTATTTCTGCCAAAAGTCCGTCGGAAAACGCTTTCGAGTAAAGATTGGTAACAGATAGAAGGAGCGGCAAACTATCTTATGTAACATCGAGCGATATGAGCTAATTTTTTAGCAACACCTCCGCCCAAACAATGGCAAACAACTTTTAAAAAAAGGTTTGTTTAGCACTTTTTTTGGGATGAATGGAGTGATTTTTGACAGATAGATTCATAGTTTCTAAGCTAATAAATAGGCATGAAATGAGACATTTATCGGGTGACAGAGAATGCGTTAATCAAGCAAAATAAAATGCTTGATTAACATAGGGAGAGAGAAAAACTGGTAAATTTACCTGTTGCGCAAATCATGTGTTGTTGTAACAGGTATTGTTGGACGGAGTTGCTAACGCGGAGAAGACCCCGCTTTATCGTAAAATCAAGTGTAACTTCATTTCGCCTCTTACTCATAAAAGGGTACTGTGTAAGTGGGTAACTCACGAAACGGAAAAAATCGTACGCCAAGAACGTAAAGTGTCGGTATGGAGTCTTAGACCGAGCACAGAAAGTGTCAGGAAATACAAAATAGGTTCTGCCCTGACGTATTTTGGCCGGTCAGTCTGACGTCAGGTTGACGTACACCAACTGGACATCGGGCGATATAATCCAATAACGATATGGCCCTGGGCGTCATCGCATTGGCTTCTCCGATCAGTTAGTTTTCTTAAGCAGTTGTTCCACTTCCGAAGCTGGCAGCGGTCGGCTACAGAAATAACCCTGGATTTCATCGCAACCATTCCGTGCCAAAAAATCCACCTGCGCCTGTGTTTCAACCCCTTCGGCTACCACCTTAAGTTTAAAGTTGTGCGCCATCGCAATAATGGTTAGCACTAAAGTAACATCACCCTCATCCAACGGAATATCGTTGATGAATGCTTTATCTATTTTTAGATTATCGAAGGGAAATCGTTTTAAGTAGCTCAAACTTGAATACCCCGTACCGAAATCGTCCATTGAAATTCGAATGCCGACATCCTTTAGCCGGTTCAAAGTAATGGCTATATTGTCAGGGTCTTGCATCACCGCGCCTTCGGTTACCTCCAAATCCAGAAAACGCGCGTCCAACTCGCTTTGCAGCAAAACACGGGTAATCGTTTGATCAAACGTTGGGCTATGCAACTGTTTGGGTGAAACATTGACCGCCATGTTGATAGCGGGTAATCCCGACAACTGCCAAGCTTTGGCTTGCAAACAGGCCGTATGCAACACCCATTCGCCAATCGGCAGAATCAAACCGGGGTTAATTAACCAAAAGAACGATTTATCCCGGCACCTCGCTGAAACCCTTGGTATCACTGGCTTGTAGCCGAAAAATCGATTTCAGAATCCCCAATCAGTTTTTTTGATAACCTCTTGAATATTAAGAAGACTTCCTTGGTTGTAAAATTCATATTTGCCGATGAAGTTGATGTGCTGCCAGGCGACGGGTGAAAAACGCAGTATTTCCTTCGCTTTGCTTGGGTCCGAGGTTTGATAATGCTGATAAAGTGCCGACAAAATAGTTGCATTGTAAAAAATCACCGCGTTGGCAATGAGCCGGATGGATTCGGCATTGATGTCGAGTTCAATTTCAGTCTTTCCATTGAGCATCCGGCCGCCGCTGACTTTGGCAATGGTCGCGCTTAATTGGTGATAGGATTCGCCGCGATTCAATGAACCTTGCACAACCTCGCGTACTTCTTTGTTGTCGATATAATCCAGCAAATAATCGGTCTTGATGATTTCATCGAAGGCGATCAGCGCTTTCAAGGTCGGGTTCAGCTTTTTATAAGAGGATAATTTGCTGACGATCTGGCTTTGTGTCGTCTTTTTAGTGGTCAGTGAAGCCAGTATTCTCAAGACCTTATCCCACTCCTTGATAATCAGGGCTTTATTAACCTTTTTGCTGGGTTTGATAATTTGTTTGGCATAGTGCTCGATCTCATCGAAGCACACCAGATCATGCTCGGATTTGTCCCGCAACAGAGTAAAGCGCGGCATAAACCGGTAACCGAACAGATACATCAGGGCGAAGTTGACGCGATTGATGCTGTGCATATCGCCGGAAACAGCCGTAATTTCAACATCCGAAGTATTGCTTTCGACAATATCCAACAAGAAATGGCTTTCATGCTGATTGGCGCCGATGACCTTAAGACAAAGCGGTAGATGATTGGCGTTTAGTGAGAATAAGACCACGCCTTGCAACATGCCAAAATATTTCTTCGAATACCGCGATTTGATTGTATTGTATTTCGTTGCGAACTTTTGACCGTCAACACTGGCGTGAACGCCATAATCGGACAAGTTGTACTCCGAAAAAATGGGCAATTTGGCCGTATGATTCATGATGACATCATTGGCTGTCGCGAGGGTTTGATAGCGAATATGGTTCTTATTCACCCGATCCAGGTCTTGTTCTTTTATATCGCTAATCGCTTTCATCTTTTTGGTTTCCGTCCCCGTCGCGTTGGCGATAATGCAGGCATGAATGACTTCGGAATCGGGGAACGATTTCGCGTATTTGGGTTGAAGGTGCGAAAATGATTTTAGAAACCCCGTGTTTTCCGCTGAAAACTTGAGAATATCGGCAATACTGCAAACATGAAGCTTTTCGTAGAAGGGGTTGTTAACGCCGTCATCGAGCCGGGTATACGGCAGCGTCCATTTGACGCTGTCGCCTTGCTTATTGTGCTGAATTTTTAGGCTGGTATTTTCGCCGGCATGAATATGCTGATTGACCAAGTCGTATTTGGGTTTCAGGTTTTTTTCGAGTTCGTCCAGCAAGGTAGCAATATCCATCGACAACAAAGGCATATTGAGCTGTTTTAAAATTTCATCCTTGTGCTCGGCCCAATGTTCCGCGTCTATCAGCTCATCGTCCAGGGTACGATAGTTGATGCTGTCTTTGATGAAGACCGTGTTGTTGGCTATACCTTGCTTGATCTGGTGGTAAACCATGCATTCGTAGCGGTCGCCATCGACCCGCTTGACGACTTTTTGAGCGTCGGTTTTTACTTTGAGGGTGAGAAGCTTTTTTAGCGATTGGGGAAAAAAGTTCAGGGGCGCCTCTTGATAGGGATAATCCCGAAAAGATTGGCCCGTGCTCAGATGTTTTCTTAAAAAAGCAATGGCCTGCGTCAATCCCTCATTCGTGCAAGAAAACTCCAGCACCTTGAATAAGGGCCGAATATTCTTCTTAATGGTCAAGGCTTGTTGTGTGTAGTATTGCCAGCGATAAAAATCCCGATCCAGATTGGGCTTTTTAAAATCATCCAGGAACTGTCTGTAATCGGCCTGTGGAACCACCTCGAAGGCTTTGGCTCTCACTTGTTCATCGGGAATGCGGCTATCGATATTAATGGCTAACACTTGGCAAGCCTGATTTCTCAGTTTTGTATCGACGTTTTCCAGCAGCTCAATTTTTGAGCGTTGATAATCGTCGGCGTCATCGGCATATTTGTTCATCTTCTGGATGAGGCTGGTCACCAGAGAATCGTTGATTTTAAGAAAGCGGCGATGCACGTAGCAAAGCAAATACAGCCGGGTCAGGTTTTTATCGCTAATCCGCCTAAGTTTCTGGATGGTGTAGAATTCCGCTAGATTCGCATAGTAGATAATATTCTGTTCCGACAACCCCAGTTTTGGCATCAGAAGCCGGGACTGTTGATAAATGTCGACGATCAATTGTTGTTTGGCCACGCTATTCTTGATTTCCGTGGTGCTGAAATTCTTCTGATCCTTTTTCAGTAAGGTGAGGTTATAAAACAGCTCGTCGTTTTGTAAAAGCTTATCCAATTGCGCGCGAAGTGCTTTATCGGCATCGGTGTACAGCTTATTGACTAAACGGTTGCGCTCTTCCTGAAGCGCGGTCGAAACGATATCCTGGAAAGTCGAATACGCCGGCCGGATTACATTCTGTTGTTGGCAGTAGACCAGCAAGCCTTCCAACACAAATTTTGCCAGCGCGTGGCGTTTGACCAAGCCTTTGGCCTCTTTGAGCAATTGGGTCTGAAAGCCGGCATCGGCCTCTTTCAAACCGAATTTACGCATCAGTTCGCAACGGTTCCGGTAATGGTGATTTTTCGATACCTGTTTTTTAGGAAAGGGCTCTCCCGGAAAATACAGTTGCATAATAAAAGCCGTATCCGCTTTCACCCGTTGAAAACTGAACAGGAAGAAATAATTGACGGCTCGGTAATAGCCTAGCTGCAAGACATAGTCGACTTTACGGGCGGTGTTGTTTTCGAGGCTATCGAGGACGGCTCTATCGTCTGCATCGAGGGAGAACAGAAATGACCGCTCTTCATCATCGAGCTTGGGTATCGAATAAAGCGCGTTGATTTCGTCCTGGGTCAATATGTTCAGTCGTGCCATGTGTTTTGTAGGATTGCCGGCGATTGCTATGACAAGGCATCTTATGTCGATCACAGTTGCTTCTGAAACAGGATTTTGACAAATGATGCCTATCAATAGATCAAGGTCTAGTGATCGATTGGGAGTCGAACCGAAAAGTCTATCAATAGACAGCATTTTACTTTATGATCGACAGTCTATCACAACATTAAAAATTCATTTGATAGAAAATGATCATCGGATACGCCAGAACCTCGACCATCGATCAAATTGCCGGCCTCGAAGCGCAGCTTCGGGAACTCGAAGCCGTTCAGTGCCAAAAAATATTTCAGGAGCAAGTATCGTCTGTCGCGGTTCGCATACAGCTCGAAGCGGCCTTGGACTTTGCGCGGGAAGGCGATGTACTGGTGGCCACCAAACTCGACCGGCTTGCCCGGTCGGTCGCTGACCTCATGACGATTATTAACACGCTGGAACAAAAAGCGGTTGGTCTCAGGATTTTGAATCTGGGTATGGACACCCAGACGCCGACCGGCAAATTAATGCTGACCGTTTTAGGCGGCGTTGCCCAGTTCGAGCGGGAAATGATGCTGGAACGGCAACGGGAAGGCGTCGCTAAGGCCAAGGCCGCCGGCAAGTATAAAGGCCGTAAACCGTTGGACGATGCGTTGCGGGAAGAAGTCGTGCGTCTTGCCGATAGCAGATTGACCAAAAGCAAAATCGCCCGCCAATTGAACATCGGCGAGGCTACGGTCTATCGTATTCTGTCCGCGAAGAAAAAGAACCGGCAGGAATCAGAGACGTAAGGATTCCTTCGTAAAGCTGTATGCAAACAGGTTGATTTTGAATCCGGGGCAGACGCGAAAGCAACCCAAGGGCGATAAGCCGGCGACATCGCAAGCCGAAAAGGCGGAACCCGGCGCTACGCAGGCGGCGGACAAGGCTAAGGGTTTTGTCTGGAATCCGAACCCTACAACACACCACCGTGCGATTCATACGCCGTATGGCCGTATCCATCTTCCCAGCAGTTAAGAAATATGTAAGTCTAATTCAGCTCCAATATTAGCAAAATATAACATTTGACTTGGCGTCATATGAAAATGGGGCACCCTAATATTCTCATCTAGCGAGATTGAAATTTGAACCTCAAGTTGAGAGCTATTAAACACAAGGTTTTTAAGGTTCTGATCGTTATCAATATTTTCAATAAGGTGATCTATAGCTACTAAAAACCAATTTCATAAACAACTTTAATACGGTATTTAAAAAATTACTCGCATATAATTCACCTGTGCGAGAGCGCCATACATCACCTTTTTGTGAAAACAATATCCTCTTGATACTTAAGGCTTATGTATTCATCTGAAAACCCAGAACCAATTAGATTCAAATAAAATTCTTCCATAATTTTCTACAAATTGTTGACATTAAACCCAGTAGGCTCTCCTGGCCCCGATCCACCTTTTGGCTTAACAACAATATCTCCATTTGGTTTGACATATAAGTCATATCCTCCTGCCCCTTTCCCACCTGGAGTCTTTAAATCCTCTATCGTTTCTCCCTCTTCAGCCAATATATCTTTGAGTTTTTTCTCGTCACTTTTGCCCAAATATTTATCTTGAGAATCGCTAGAATCATCAGCCTCGTTGTGCATAGCATTCGCACAAGCCTGAACTCCACGCTGCAAAGCATCCCGACAACTTGGATTCAGGATACAAGCAACACTCACCCCAGCTGCCGCACAAGCAACTGGATTGGCAAGACAGAGAGCTACAGCCGCAGCATCACCTGCAACTAACCCCTGAGGATCGGTATATCTAAGCGGATTGTTATAAACATAGGCATAAGTATTCAGCCCACCCTCAAGCCCAATCGGGTCGGAGGTAATGTATCGTCCAATATTGGGATCATAATACCGGTTCCAGTTGTAATACAAGCCCGACTCCCGATCGTAATACTGCCCCGGAAAGCGCAAGTCGTTGTCGATGGTTTCGGTGGTGATCGCGGTTTGTCCGAACGGCGCGTAACTCGCTTGCCAGACGATGTTTTGCGCTTGGTCGGTGATGACTTGCGGCGTTCCGATGTGGTCGAGGTGGTAATAGTAGGCGTTTAAGCTGCGCTCGCGTTCGTCCAGCCGGTATTCCTCGAGATGGCCCTGAGTTTTGTCCATGATGTGTGCAAAACCTTTGCCGTCGTCGGCGGGTAGGTGTATCCAGCCTTTTAATGCCTGGTCCGCGCCTTGGCCGATGGCGAAATGGTAGACCGTGCCTGCGCCGGTGGTCTCGATCTGCCATAAGGCGGCGTCGATGACGGTGTCCAGCAAACTGCCGTCGATGCGGAGCAGACGGATGCGCCGGGTGTTAATGTCGACACTCAGTTCGGCATCCCGGTGGGGTTGCTTGGAGAGAAAACGGTAGACGCCTTCGGCATCGGGCCGGTACTGCGCCAGCGGCTGTCCTTGCCAATACAGGGTATTGTGCAGCAGTTCGCCGCTGCCGCTCAGTTGGGCGATGCGCCGGCCTTGCAGGTCGTACAGGCTGTACTCGCTGCCTTCCCCGGTTTGCTTGACCGCACGTTGGCCTAGGCCGTTGTAGTGGTAGGCGGCAATTTGGCCTTGGCCGCCGGCGATGCTCGCCAGGCGGTTGTGTGGATCGTATTGATAGGCGTAACCGGCAGCGCCCACGGTTTTTTCGATCAGGTTGCCGGCGGCATCGTAGCTCAAGACGGTATTCGGCCCGGCATCAGAGATAGACTGTAGGCGGTTACTGTGGGCATCGATGCCATAGTTTTCGCTATTGCGGACGGTACGGTTGCCGTTGGCGTCGTATTGATACGCGTTCGGAAACGGTCCGGCCGCTTGGCTTAGGCGATGCAAGGCGTCGTATTGGTAAGTGCGGTTTTGCAAGGGATCGAGCAGATCGCCGATAGCCGCCACGTCGGATGCCGGCGTGTACTGCCATTGCCGGTGGAATACCGTTTGTTGGCCACTCAGGTTCAGCTCGGTAAGCCTTCCGAGTCCATCCACCTGGCGTTGGTAATGGATACCGTTGCCATATTGGAAGGCGGCGATGCCGTCGGCCGCGACCGGATGGTAGCTGACGCCGGAAACGACCGGCGTTTTGCCGCCGCCCGCCGTGCTGCCTATGCTTTCGACCCGGCCATGGTTGTCGTATTGGAAGTCGAAGACTTGGCCGTTCGGGTAAACGTGTTGGGTCAGTAAGCCTTGCCCCGGTTCGTAGCGGTAGTCGTAGGCGAATTGTTGGCTGAAGGTTTTGCCGCCCAAAGCGCTCAAGCCGCTATCCTGGCGTTCGATTTCGCCGTAACGGTTATACAGCCATTGGGTTTGACCGGTCGGGTCGCTCATTCCGGTGCGCTGGCCGATCGCGGTTTGTCGCAGTTCGGTGCTGACGGCATCGCCGTAGTTGTCGCCGTCGTAATACCAGTGCAGGTCGTAGCTGCTGTCGGCATAGGTGACTGCGGTCAAGCGGTTCAAGGCATCGTACTGGTATTGGCTGACGCTGCCGCGGGCGTCGGTTTTTTGCACCGCTTGGCCGAGCACGTTATAGGTATAGGCGGTCAAGCCGCTGTCCGGACTGTCGGTTTGCAAGGTATTGCCGACTTCGTCCAATTGATATTGGGTGGCATGGCCGTTCGGGTCGGTTACGGCCACCAGGCGGTTGGAACGGTCATAGCCGAAGTCGCTCGCATCCTGGTCGGCGTCGATCACTCGGGCCAAACGGCTCGTGCTTTGTTCGTAAACATAGCGGGTTTTATGGCCTTCGGCATCGATCATGGCGGTTTTGCGGCCTTGGATGTCGTATTCGTAGTGGGTCGCCTGGTTTAACGGATCGGTTACGGAGAGTAGCCGGTCGCTGGCGTCGTAGGCATAAGTGGTTTCCCGGCCCAGATGATCTTTTTCGCTGATTTTGCGGCGCAGCGCGTCATACGTGTAATGGGTTTCGCGGCCGAGGCGGTCGCGTATTTTGACCAAGTCCAGCTTGTCCCAGGTGTATTCCACCGCGGTGCCGTCGTCATAACTCACGCTGAGCAGCCGATTCAAGCCGTCGTAGTCGTGCGTGCGGGTGTGGCCGCCGGTATCGGTGTAGGCGACGACGCGGCCGATGTCGTCGTAAGCGTATTGTTCGGTTTTGCCGCTCGGATAGCTCACCTTGACCCGATAGCCCAGCGCGTCATATTCGTAGCGGGTGACATGGCCCAAGGCATTGCGGCGGGTCAGTATTTGCCCGGCGGCATTGTAGGTAAAGGTGGTGCTATGGCCTAAACCGTCGGTGGCACGGACCAGGTTGTGGTGGTCGTTCCATTCGAATTCAGCCACGGTTTCTTCGCTGCCGTTACGCCATTTGACGATTTTCACCGGATCGATTTGGTTGTCGGCGTAGAGATAGCGGGTGACATGGCCTAACGGGCTTTTTTCCAGCGTGGGTTTGCCAAAGGCGTTGAATTCGCGGATGAAGATTTGCGAGCTGCCGTCGTCCAACACGCGGCCGAGACGCGAAGGGTTTTCCTGGTAGATATTGTGTTCCGTTATAGCGGAAGTTTGCCCCCGGGTAGTTGAACCACACCCGGTGCTCCAGGGGTTTTTTAAAGGTTTCCAACAGGCCGCTGGTTTTGCTGTCCGGCGTGTGCAGCCAATGGGGAAACTTCCGCTTTGGACAGGTTCCGTCCGTAGTCTTTATAGGTTTGCTTGTCCCAGTAGGCGGTGTTGCGGTAATGGTGATAATTATTGAGCGTTTTAATGTCACCGCGGGGTTGGTCGGAAACGTATCGCGGAATGCCTAACGATTGACCGTATTCGATGCGTTCTTGTTCGCCGTAGGGATCGGTGACGATCAAGGTTCTGGATGTACCGTTGCCGCTGTAAGCGAATCGGGTATCGCCATAGGGCGTGGTCATGACGTTGATGAAGTCGCCGCTATCATAGCCGAAGGCCGACACGATTCCAACTGGGTCGGTAATGCTGGCTAAACGGCCGTTATTATCGTAATCGATGATCGCTTCCCGGCCGAACGGGTCGGTGACTCGGGTGATTAACTTGGTATTAGCGAAATGCTCATAAGACAAAACAGTCGTTTGTCCCAAGGCATCGGTAATGCCGGTCAGGCGCAATTGTGCGTCGTAGGTTAACTGGACGGCATGGCCTTGCGGATCGATTTTTTGCGTTAAGAACACCCGGCGCACACCGCTGACGGCGCCGTCGCTGAAACTGTAGATTTCTTTGGCGCCATTGGACAGACGCCGTTCGTAAGCGATCGGATCGGCGGAAATCCGGTAGAGCCGGGCATTGTCCGAAACGCCTTTCTGGAATTCGCCGGTCGCCGCGTTGTAGTTAGCGTAATCGACGGCGCCGCCGCCGGCCGCGATACGATTGACGACAGCGGACGGATTGGTCGGCACGTCTTGGATGTAAGTTAACCAATTGTGAGTCCATTTGGGTCCCAGGTTGCCGAACGTAAAGTTGGCCGGCTGGTTGGCTTCGCGTTGATTGTAGGTGAAGGTGAAGCGAATGGGAGCGCCCAGCGCCGGCGTATAGCGGATCGGCGTGTCGGTGATATTCAGGCTGACCAGCATGGTATGGACGTCGTAATAGGCCATGCCGACCTTCCCATCCGGTTGATCAATGCTGTTGCACGGTTGTTTGGATTTTTTGACGTCGCAAGTAGTGGTGCGGTTAGGGTCGCTGCTGGCCGTATAGCCCTGGCCGTAGACGCTCTCGGCTTGGGCTATGGTGACCGGTTGCCAATCAGCGCCTAACTCGATGCCGCTATCCGGCACTAAAAAATAGCCGCTGGCTTGGGCGTTGATCGCATCGGCGCTAAACCAGAGATCTTGGCCGAAAGTCGGGTCTTGGATATGGTACAGATCGCCTTGCTTCTCGACGATGGCGGCGTAATGGTTAACGTTCCAATGGATCACGGACGGCACCGGAATACTTTGCCCGGCATTACGGTAGACCGTCCGGTAAGGCATGTGGGCTTGTTCCGCCAATTGGCCCAGTTCAAGCAAATTAACACCGTTAACGCCAGAGCGGTAAGCATCGAGCACTTGCAGCCCTTCGGCATCGGGTTGTTGCCATTTGAGCACGGCGTACAGCGCCTTGGGACCGCATAAATAGGTGACGCCCGGATGGTTGCGCATCATCCACAGGCCTTCTTCAGCCCCGGCGACCGCGGCGGTGGCCGGGCCGGTAAACGCGCGGCCTTTGACGGAGGCTAATAAGCTTTCCACCCGGTCCGCATGGCCCAAGCGGGCATGCATGCGGATGAGTTCGCTGAAAGCGCGGTCGGCTAAGGCTTTCGCTTCGGATTCCTTATGGTCTTTGCTGAGTGTCCACGCCTTTTCGAAGGCGGCGAAGGTTTGGCTAAAGTAACCGTTGCGGTAATAGGCCAATCCTAAATTCAATTGGATGGAAGCTGCCCAGGGCGTATTGCGGTTGAGTCGCTGGTATTGGGACAAGCGTTCCAAGTCAGTCGCCCCAGGCCGGGTTTCCGGTTTTACCAGGGGAATCAAATCTGCCGTCGCTGCATTGAGATAAATCAGCGGCTCGTCAAATCCGGGAACTACGACGGGTTGCACAACGGAAACGGTGTTCGGGGAATTGACTCGCGTCGCACTGGGTGTGCAGGCCGCTAAATAGAGGCCGAAAAACAAGACGAACAAACCTTGACAGAAATGGTGTGCTTTCATGAAACGCTTCCTTACTTCAATGGTGAAGGGCATTACCCGATATTGGCTCTGAGTCGAGCAGGGAATCTTGAGCCGGTTCCGAAGCTCATTCACCTAGCTCCGTGCCGGTTCGTTCAACGTCGCGCCATTCCGGGGTGTCGGAACCGCACATGACGAATGGGATCAACTTATATCATGCGCTAGGCGCGTAACGCAAGAACGCCAAAGGATGACAGCGAATTCAGAGATAAATCAATCGGCCAACTTGAAATCGATTTTTCGGCTGCAAGCCAGTAATACCAAAGGTTTCGGTGGAGTGCCGGGACAAATCGTTCTT
>NZ_CP157743.1:1800000-2065000 GCF_030717995.2 Methylomarinum sp. Ch1-1
GCTGCAACAGATCGCCGCACCGTAGGTTGGGCAGAATGAAATGAAGCCCAACTTTCGACCTATGAGCGTATAACGATGAACGCTCCCCGGAGACATTTCCACGCTGGTGCGTGGAAATGATAAAAACTAACAGAGAAACGATTAAACGAACATGCAACAGCGGATGAAACAATTATTGCCGAAAAGCGGCTGGAAGGATTTGCTAACCGTATATATCAATTGGTCTGGAGTCGGTTTTGTCAGTGTCTTGGTCGCCGATCGGCTGGATAGCTTGTCCGGGGTCGCCTATGCCGCACATTACACCGATGCCGTGAATGCCGCGATCGGCTTTAATTTCTGGTTGTTGATCAGTAGCATCGGGGTTCTGCTGTATTGCCTGGTGCTGCCGCCGGTATATTGGCTGCAGGCTAATCCGCATTATGATTGGATTTCGCAGCGTCTGCGATTTTTCACCTACATGTTTTTTCTGGTGGCCTTCGACGAGGGGGCTTTAATGGTGGGCATCTTACTCGGTACGATGCTCGGCGTCAGCGGGCGCGCCGACTTAATCATTTCCAAATCATTTTTGTTCAGCGCTAACAGCGTTGGAATTCTGACGGCCATGATCCTGGCCAATTCACTGTTATGGTGGCTGGGCGAATCAATATATAACCGTCAGGACAAGTCTTATTCCGGCGTCGTCACCTGGGCCTTGAGCAGCCCGCTGAAGTATAGACTGCCGTCTTATCTGTTGTTGACCACCGCATTCGTGCTGGTGCTGATCAACCAACAATAATAGGTGTCGTGATGACGAGCAAAGAGCCGCAACGATTCGACTACCGGGTTTCCGCGAAGATCCGCGGCGCTTATCCCGGCGCTCATGTCGGACAAATGGTGGGGGCAGGTCAGTTGTTCAAACGCCATGCGCCGCTGATCGCCAGTCCCGATCCTCGGCGCATCGATCTGAGGGTCAGTGCGCTAGATCCATTTGAGCAATTTAATGTGCGTGTTTTTCAACAAACCTCGCAATTGACGGTTTATTTAGTTGCCGATTTATCGGCCTCGATGGGCTTTCAGGGCGTTAACGACAAACAACAAGCGCTGGTCGACTGTTTATTGTCTATAGCTGCGTCGGTCTGGCGGAGCGGCGATCGTTTCGGCTTTGTAGGTTGCTCTGATTCAGTGGAACAACGCTATCTCGTCACGCCTTCCGCCAACAGCCAGGGGCGCGTTCGGCAATTAGCCGATAACTTGCTTACCTCGTCTTTGCAAGGCGGCGCCGAAGGACTGATGCAGGCCAGACGGTATTTACCCTCGCAGCCGGCCCTGGTTTTTCTGTTGTCCGATTTTTATCTATCGATGACCAGTATTGAGCGGCTTTTGCAGTCGCTGAATCACCACTTTGTCGTCCCGTTGGTGCTGTGGGACAAGCAGGAATATCAACAGTTGCCGGATTGGGGCAGCATGCGCCTGCGTGATCTGGAAAGCGGCAAGCAGCGCACTCTGCTGTTAAGGCCGGCGTTAAAGCGAAAAATCATCGATGCTTTTCGACAGCGTCATAGGCAGTTGCAGAGGATTTTCAGGGCCTTTGGCTGCGAGCCGTTATTTTTACAAGACGGTTATCGCGCCGAACAATTGAGCCAATATTTTTTACGGCAATCGGCTTGAACAATGACGAGGATGGGGATGTTGAGCGAGATCAATTCATGCGTAAAGCGTTCTTCATTGAGGCGTTCGAGACTCTGGTTGTGGGGCTTGATGCTGATGATCACTGCTTGTTCCGGCCGCATCGATGAGGCGGTCAGTCATTTTTCGGTGCAAACGCCGAGACCTTTCGGTTATGTAATCGGCGACGAAATCGGCCAGCGCATCGAAGTTGAGGTGCGCCGGGGATTCTCATTGCAGTACAGCAGCTTGCCGGCGAAAGGCAGGGTCAACCGCTGGCTAACTTTGAAAAATATCAAAGTCAAACAGATGGCGGGCAATCATGGCCTACGCTATCGCATCGATCTGCGTTATCAGATTTTCTACGCGCCGCTGGAAGTGAAGATGTTAAACCTGCCCGGTTTTCAATTGCAATTGCGGCAAGGAGTCAATCTGGTCGAAAGAACCGTCCCGTCCTGGTATTTTACCGTTGCGCCGCTACGGGAATTGGCGATACGTAAGCAAGGAAATAAGCAGTATATGCGACCGGATGCTTCGGCGCCGTTCATCGATACTGGACCGTGGCGGCTGGGCTTGCTGATCTGCCTGTTTACAGCCGCGCTGGCCGGACTATCTCTGAGCTTTGTGCATGGCGTATTTTCCGGTTTTCCACGGCGACGGATTTTCAAACAGGCCATGACGCGGCTGACGAGACTCGGCGATGACTTTCCTCAGGATCAATTCAAGGTGATGCATGATGCGTTGAATCAATTAAATGAAGCGACGCTATTCAAGCATCAATTGGAAAATTTCTATCGTCGCCACTCAAGCTTCAAGGCGCTACATACGGAGCTGCAATGGTTTTTCGATGCTTCCAATCGCTTGCATTTTTCCGATCAGCGACACGTCGATGACCAGACCGTGAAAAGAATTCGACGGCTGTGTCGGCAATGCCTCAACATTGAGCGAGGGGTGCGATGAATCTTGCCGTCGTTTATCCTTGGGCGCTCACCGCCCTGGCTTTGGCGTTATTGCCTTTGTTCAACAACGGTGTCAGTTCTCATCGTTATCCCGATGCTTCGGTCTTGCCCGACGACAGGCTTTCGGAGCTATATTCGCTGCTGCTCAAGTTAGTGGCGACGGCGGCGATGGCGTCGCTGATTCTGGGCATGGCCGGTCTTTATCGCAGCGAACAATGGGTCGAACGAGTGGGGCGCGGCGCTAATATCGTCATGCTATTCGATCGTAGCAGCAGCATGGATCATACCTTTGCCGGCCAGGCGCCGGGCGGTGGAGAGGAATCGAAGGCCAGCGCCGCTAAGCATCTGCTGATGGAATTAATCAAGCGCAGGAAAAATGACCGCATCGGAGTGGCCGCTTATAGCACCTCGCCGCTTTATGTGATGCCGCTGACCGAAAACAAGGAGGCGGTGGCGGCGGCGATTTCGGCAACGGATACTCCGGGACTGGCTTATACCAATATCAGCAAGGGTTTGGCGATGGCTTTATCGTTTTTTCAAGAACAAACGCCCGAGAGCGGTTCTAAGATCATCTTGCTGGTTTCCGATGGCGCCGCCGCGATCGATGCGGACAGTGAGCGTAAACTGCGACAATGGATCGCCCGCCAACCGATACGGTTGTACTGGATTTTTCTGCGCGGCAAGAACAATCCGGGGATTTTTGACAAACCGGAAGATCCGCGGGATGACAATGCCCAGGCCAGACCGGAACGTTACTTGCATTTATTTTTCAAGAGCCTCGGCATTCCCTACAGGGCTTACCAGGCGGAGAGTCCGAGTGCGCTGCAACAGGCCGTTGCCGAAATAGACCGGCTGGAAAATAAACCGCTGCATTATCGGGAAAACATCCCCAGAGAAGACTTGTCCGGAGTGTGTTATGCGGCTGCGGCGTTGTTACTGTCCCTGTTGCTGGGCTTGAAGCTGTGTGAGGCGAGACCATGAGAATGATCGTTTATTATGGAAGCTGGGCGTTGTTGATTTTGGCATTATTGGCTGGTATTTACAACGCAGCAGCCTTGTACCGGTTGGAGCGGGACAATCAGCTGATCACCCGCTTGAACAACGACCAGGACACAGCCGTAGAGCGCAGCCGGCTGGCTTCGCCGCCCGTTAAATTGGCCTATGCCGCTTATTTGAAACGACATCAACGATACGATGATGCATTGGCGGTGCTCAGCCGAATGATGGGGCAGGGCGATGAATCGATTAGATTGGCGAGCCGCTATAACCTCGGCAATATCTATTTAAGTCAGGCCATAGATTATGCCACCGAATTGCGTTTCGATGAAGCGATGGCGCTGACGGGCTTGGCTAAAAACGCCTATCGGAAGGCGCTGTCGATAAACAGTCGCTATTGGGATGCCAAATATAACCTGGAGGTGGCGATGCGTTTATTGCCGGAGATGGAGCGCATCAATGTCGAGGACGAGCAGGAAAATGAGAAAAAAGGCAAACCCTGGACTACTATTCCGGGATTTCCGCGGGGCTTGCCCTAATTTGTATTTTCTGTTCTCCACTTTTCCAGAAATCCAATAAATTTAACTACTTATAACCCACAGCGCGAGTGTTCGGTGGCTTGATCCGCAAGTGTGTGAGGCATGACAGATTTTTGCTCCTTGCAAAATCTGCATTTCCACCATCCCTGGCGGTCAGATGCCGAACCCAAGCTTATAGGGATATATTTACCCAGCACCTAAATTCCATAGGCTAATGGCTGCGATAAATCATCTTCCTTTATTTAGGTGCTGGGTGAACAGCGTCTTGCAGAGCGAGTGACCGAATGCTCGTTTTTCACCTATCTTAGCAAGTACGCTTATTAAAGTTGGCGGAAATTTATGGGTAATCAGGTAAATTCATGGCATGTCGGACATGTTGGGTTTCGAGTCTAAAAATTAACCGCAACACTCGTAGGAGCGTTGTCCTCGGCGCGAAAAGCTTGATTCGGCCCGAGGACGGCAAAGGCGAGCAGACCTTCTGGATAACTGAATAGCGAGACAAAGATATCAATATGCTAAGTAAGCATCTGAAAAAAAACCTTCAAGACTGCCGCTTTATCTTCTTGTTATTGGCATTGGCCGCGATGTTGGCGTTGTTTATCAAGCCGAGCATGAAACATATCGCTCCCGTTTATAATTTGACGTTTATCGTCGATATTACCCGCAGCATGAATGCGCGTGATTATCGACTGAACGGCGAATCGGTCAGTCGGATCGAGTTTATCAAGCATGAATTGCGTCAGTTGTTGTTTGCCTTACCGTGCCAGTCGAAAATCGGCTTGGGTGTTTTCACCGATCGCCAATCCGCTTTATTGTTCGAACCGTTGGAAATTTGTTCCGCCCGCTACGAAATCGATCGGGTGCTCGCCGCTTTAGACTGGCGCATGGCCTGGGCAGCCGACAGCCGTATCGGCAAAGGACTGCATGAAACGGTAACAATGTTGATGTCCCGTAAAACATCGATCGTGTTTTTGACCGATGGACAGGAAGCGCCGCCGGTCAATCCCCGCTACCACACCGATTTCAGCGACGTCAAAGGAAAATCCCAAGGCATGATCGTCGGCGTCGGGGGGCTGAACAATGTGCCGATACCGAAATACGATAAGGAAGGGAAACAAGTGGGGATCTACTCGGTCGATGACGTGCCTCATCGTTCCACCTTCGGCATCCCGAGCCGACTGCCTGCCGATGCCGGAAATTATCATGCTCGCAATGCGCCGTTTGGCGGAGCTAAAGTGATTGGCGATCAGCATATGAGTCGTTTATACGAACCGCATCTGCAACAGCTGAGCCGAGAAATGGGCTGGAGCTATCATCGTTTGGAAACGTTGGATAAATTGGTTCAAGCGTTGAGTGAGGATTTCGCCGACACGCAAATGGTCTCGGAAGATATTAGGGTTTATTCGGCTGTTGCCGCATTGTTTTTGCTTCTATTGGCGTATTTACCTTTTGATTGGGCAAGTATTTTTAAAACATCTGGTCATTAAGCGATTGCAGTTTGTTTGCCTATTTGGCCTTCATAGGGTGGAAAAGCCTGAAGGGCGTATCCACCAAATATGCCGATCCGGTGGATGCGCTCCGCTTATCCACGAATGGGGGTGAGTCGTTACAAAATAACTTTACTATCAGTTGCTTGTTCCAGAAGACGCCGTAAACGAAGATGATTTATCGCAGCCATTAGCCTATGGAATTTAGGTGCTGGGTGAATATATCCCTATAGGCTTGTATGCGACATCCCTATCGCATACACTTCTTCCGCAAGCAATTGATAGTAAAAGAAATATTTTATCAGTATCAAGCTGGATAGTTACGAATGCCGAATCGTCATGATTTATTTTCCTTACCGAACTGCTGCTTCAGTGTGGTGAAATGCTGCAGTTGTTCCTGTACTTTGGCGTTGAATGAATCTTTCGGGAATTCGCCTTGCTCATTGCGCTCGCCGGTTTCCATGTCGGTTAGATATTCCAGTGCTTCATTGACGGTTTCGACGGCATAGATATGGAACTGGCCGCTTTTTGCGGCATGCACGACATCCCAGCGCAACATTAGATATTTGATGTTGCTGGCCGGAATAATCACGCCTTGGGTGCCGGTCAGGCCTTTTTCCTTGCAGATATCGAAAAAGCCTTCGATTTTTTCATTGACGCCGCCAATCGGTTGGGCCTGTCCCAATTGGTTGACCGATCCGGTGATGGCCAGGTCCTGGCGCAAGGGCACATCGGCAAGTGACGATAAGATCACACATAACTCCGCCATCGAAGCGCTATCGCCTTCGACATGACCGTAGGATTGTTCGAACACCAGACTGGCGGCGAGCGAGAACGGGGTCTTGCGGGCGTATCGGGAAGCGATGAAACTGGACAGGATCAGCACCCCTTTCGAATGAATAGGGCCGCCCAGTTCGGTTTCCTTCTCGATGTCGACGACCTTGCCGTTGCCTAGGCGGGTCGTCGCGGTGATGCGGGAGGGTTGTCCGAACATGAATTCGCCCAGCTGTATTACCGACAAACCGTTGACTTGACCGACCACGCGGTTTTCGGTGTCGATCATTACGGTGCCGCGATGGATGTTTTCATAGATTTTTTCGCGCATTTTATCGAGGCGGTGAATCTTATGTTCGATCGCCTGTTGCACATCGCTGTTGGCGATGATGTCGTGACCATGAAACTTCGCCCAGTAATCGGCTTCGGTTAGCAAATCCTTGACGCTGCGCAGATGAGTGGATAGTTTTTCCGCATCGCCGGTCAGGCGAGCGCTTTGCTCGATGAGTCTGGCGACGGCTTGCGGACTGAGGGGGCGCAACTTTTCCCGTCTGGCCAGGGTCGCCAGCAAACGGGCGTATTCCAGCTCGCTGTCTGCGCGGTTCAGGCTGTCATCGAAGTCGGCGGCGACTTTAAACAGGTCCTGAAACTCCGGGTCATACATGTTGAGTAAATAATAAATGATAGGGTCGCCGTAGATAATCAGTTTCAGCTCCAGCGGAATCGGTTCCGGTTCCAACGAAGAGGCGCTGACCAGGCTGAGAGAGCGTTCCAATGACTCAATGCGAATCTCGCCGGATTGCAAGACCCTTTTCAGACATTCCCAGGCATAAGGCTGCATCAGTACCTTACGGGCGTCGAGAATAAGATAGCCGCCATTGGCCCGGTGCAGCGCGCCGGGTTTGATCATCGTGAAATCGGTGACCAACGCCCCCATGTAAGCTTGATGTTCGACTCGTCCCAGCAGATTGGCGTAGTTGGGGTGGTCTTCCAACACCACCGGTGCGGATTTGCGATCTCCGTTGGAGATGATCAAGTTGACATGATAGCGCTTGAACGGATTGGCTTCCTGGGGCGGTTCCATGAAAGGCAGTACCATTTGTTCACGATGGGGGATGAAATCGCGAACATGCTTCAGGATATCGGTATCGACGTCGTCCAGGTAGCTGAGCACCTGAGGGTGATCGGCGTATTTTTGTTTCAGTTCCCGGATGGAATGATTGACCGCTAACGCAGCGACTTCCCGGTTGAGATTCTGCAGCTTGCGTTTGGTTTCCTTGCGCCAGGCCGGAAATTTCTTCAACAATTTCTGCAGACGCTGCTGCAACTCGAGTATGCTTTGCTGGTATTTTTGCTGTTCCTCTTTATCCAGTTTGTTGAACTGTTCCGAATTGATGATGTTGTCTTTGTCGTCGACCGGGGCGAAGGCATAGCCGGTCGGGGTTTCCGTCAGGATGATGCGGGCTTTGCTGGCTTCGTCACGCAGCTGATTGATTTCCTGCAGTTCGCGTTTGCGGTATGCTTCCTCGATTTCCTCGGTTCTGGAGCGATATTCATCGCCATCGAAGGCGGCGGGGATCGCGACGCTGAGTTCATCGATCAACTGTTCCATATCCTCTTGAAATTCCTTGCCCTTGCCGGAAGCGAACTCAATGGCATTGGGCTTGGCCTGGGCGCTGAAGTTGTTGACGTAACACCAGTCCGACGGCGCCGGATGCTCGCTGGCCTCCTGATTGAGCAGGTGTTGAATGGTCGTCAGCTTGCCGGTGCCGGACGGCGCCAGGGCGAATACATTGTAGCCGCGTTGGTCAATTCTGATGCCGAATTGAATCGAGTCGATGGCGCGGTCCTGACCCAGAAAAATATCGACGTCTTCTAGCTCTTCGGTACTCTTGAAATGGAAATTTTCGACATTACAGGGTTTATAGAGTTGATTTGCATCCAGCGCTTGTTTTTTCATGGTGATTGTCTGAGGTTGGAGTACGGATTCAGCGTGCTTGTAAAAAATAATAGCATAGGCTAGGGATGGCTGTCTTTGTCAACCATGATGCTGATTGCCTGAACATTAACTGGTGCGTGTAGACAACTTGTTTTTCGCTTATGTTTATGGAGGGTCAGTGATGCCCGTGCAGTGAGCAATCAGCAATAAGGTAATGGTCATTTTCATATTTTAAGGTAGTCCTAAGCTTACTTATCTACACTTCGCCGCCAGTATTTATGATGAAATTTAACTGCGTTTATTAACTGAAGTTTCCTAAAAACGCCTCAAGCCACCATGCGTAACAACACCGCGACCAGCGAATTTTTCATGGGATTGGTGGGTTTATGGCAAAGCCTATCAAAATCTTCACTCAGTGAGGCTTCGGCGATGAGGCGCCGGACATCGGAAAAGGCGAAACTCGTCCGCCCCTTGACCTTGTGCCGACGTTGCGGATCCGCTTTGATGCGATCGGCGTACATCCAGGTGACCGTGGTGGCCATCATACAGAAATGCAGGTGGTTTATCACGGCCTGGGCATTCCGGCTCTGGCATTTTTGACTGCCAATGTCTTGCTTGAGTTCTTTAAAGCCGGACTCGATCTTCCAGCGAGCGCCATAATATTCGATGACCTGGGTGACCGACAAGTCGAGATCGGTCGTAAACAAGGCGACCCACTGGGTTTTACGAAACACCCACACGACCTTGATGGGGCATTTTAAGGTCTTCAGCATGACGGTTTTCTCAACCGCCAGTACTTCGCGTACTTTGCCATACAGGTTAACCTGATAGGCAGCAGTTTGCTGCCGGAGCGCGTGCGCTCGGTCGGTCACGGTCCCCAGACGCTGGCCGTATTTACGGGGGCGTCCGCGTGTCTTGGCATCGGCGGACCGGGCGTCGGGGAGCGCATAGAGCACCTGGTTGCTGCGCAATCGGGATAACAGGTGAAAACGTTCGCCTACCGTTTGGCGCACCGGCTTCCATAACCCCTGATTCCCAAACCAGCTGTCGGTGACCGCCAGCATTGGTGTCGAAGCAAAGTGACCGGCGACGGCGATTAGCAATTCCGCCGCTTGCGTGAGTTTGCTTTGAAACGGCGCGACTTGGCCTTTGATTTTGGCGGTTTCCTTTTGTTCGGCGATCATGTGACGGGGTAAGTAAAAACGAAAGCCCAAAAACAAACAGGCCCAACGACCTTTGACCTGCTTCAGTAAGCCGATCGACACCACATTTTGCGCCCAGGGGTAACGGCTTTGATTCGCTTTGGCGGCATGATCGAAAATCGACGCGCAGCCGAAAATGTGTTGACCCACTTTGAGGTTGATAAAATCGTCCAAGCCAATCAATAAGCGGCCATCGGTCGTGGGGGACGGAATCAATCCCCACAGCGTCGTCCAAAGCCTTTCCCAGGGCAGTGTCGACGAAGCCATGAAGGTATAGAACCGCTTTTGCTTAATCTCGATCCCGAACAAAGTCTCCAAGGCCCGCCATAAATTAGACGACATCGATGAGGTAAACGGAACAATCACGGCGAGCAGCGTGTAGACAAACAAAGAAGCTCGCTCCCGTCCCAGATCAGTCTCGGAAAAATGGGCTTGGAGAGGGCGGAGAAGATCGCGTAAAATGAACATGAATGAGGCCCTTTTGTTTGTGTAATCAATGATTTAGAAACCAATATTATACTACAAAAGGCGACCTCATTCACCCATAAGCTATTGTTTTTAATGAGATTCGGCATAGCCTAACAATCAATATTAGAGCCGGCTAATGTTTAAGCTGAATATTAGCATTATCTGATATTCCTTGCCCTCAAAAAATTGGGAAACTTCAGTTCATTCATTAGTAAGGTCATTGATGTCTTTATAGGGATGTCGATACACGGCTTTCGGTCTAGCATTGAGTACGTGCATCTCTGTGTGGCCTAGTAGTCATTTTATATATGACGAGTACTCGGCAGGCGCCATCTATTCGCGGTTTGAGCATTTTTGAACGCCAAACAGGAAATGCTGCGGTAGGTGCGGATTTATTCGCATTGCGCGGCTAAATCTGCAGCTACTTTCACAATGGCCGACAGAATAATATTGGCTATGTACTAGATTTTAGCCGCCGTCTCCGCAAAACGGTTATTAGCCGAACATTCATTGCAAAGTGCGAAAATTCTCACATAAAAAATCCCACAGCCGTAGATACGTCACAGTTTAATTTCTGCGCAAAACTAGACTAGTCATTAACGAATAGCAATCTTCCAGGAGAAAGATTATGAAATACAATAAATCGATCACGGCAGCCTTTATCATGACTGCTATGATGCCGGTGGTTCAAACACCTGCCATAGCAGGTGATGCGCCGCAATTAATTGGCCAAAATCATGCGCAGAATGGTCGATCAGCGCCCGAATTATTCGATGATATAGGCGTTGATCAAACGTCTCATATAAGTCTACCAGCTAAAGCGGTAGCAGCAAGAAATCGTGCGGTTCAGGTTCATACCGATTTAATGTGGTCGGATGCATTGACATTAACATTGTTTGACGATGTTGTGGTGACTGCGGTTCGTGATCGGCTGATCGATAAAGTCAAAGGCAGTACCACTTGGATTGGTCATGTGGAAGGTGAGCTGGATAGCGCAGTCTTTCTGACAATCAGAGGGCGTACGATGTCCGGCACAGTACGCATTGGAGAAGACCTATACGAAATCAATTTTCGGGGTAATAATCTGCATGAAATTACTAAAATTGATCCGGGCAAGAATCCTAATTTCGATGATGATGCTAAAAGCGTAGAAGACTTTATTGCCGCAGGAGGAGAAATCGATAGCGCGACATCTTCCGAGCCATTAGCGGCGAATGCCGAAACAAATGCCGGGACGGTCATTGATGTCATGGTTGTTTATACACCTAACGCGCGCGCCAATGCCTCCGGGCAAAGCGGTATTGAAGCCAAAATAATCAATGCGGTCGCCATGGCTAACCAAGCTTATCTCAACAGTCAGATCGATATGCAAATAAACCTGGTGCATATGGCCGAGGTTAGTTATACAGAAAGCGGTTCAATGTCGACCAGTCTACAGGATATTACCGGCACCAGTGATGGAAAAATGGATGCCGTGCATTCATTACGCAATCAATACGGGGCGGATCAGGTCGTGCTGATCACAACCGACACCAGCGCATGCGGAACGGGTTATTTGATGAGTAACCCCAGTACTTCCTTTGCGCCTTATGCTTTCAGCATTGTCCATGATGATTCCCGATATTCTTGTTTATCCAACCATACTCTAGCGCATGAGTTGGGGCATAACCAAGGTGATCACCATGACAGAAGCAATGCCAGCACATCCGGCGCCTACGAATACTCCTACGGCTACCGCTTATGCGAAACCGGAGGCTTTAGGACCGTGATGTCATACAGTTGCAGCGGCGGCGTTCGCGTAGGCCATTTTTCCAATCCCAACGTTATTTATAATGGCGAATATACCGGCACCAGCGCCGATGATAACGCCCGTTCCATGTCGAATACTAAGGCGATCGTTGCGGCATTCCGCGGTAGCGTCGACACTTCAACGCCAACGGCTCCCAGTAATTTGACGGCATCGGCATTGTCGGATACGGAAATCGTCATTAACTGGGCCGATAATTCGAATAACGAAACAGGATTCAGGTTGGAAAGATCGGCGGACAGTGTTAATTGGGCTGAAGTTGCCGTTGTGGACAGCAATGTCAGCAGCTTTACCGATAACGGTCTGGTTGCGGAAACCACTTATCAATATCGGGCGAGGGCTTATAACAGTAACGGCAACTCAAATTATTCCAACATCGGCAGCGCCACAACCGATGCGACGGTCGTGGAAACTTGTATTCATAACGCCCCATCGCTAACGTTGGCGCCGACCTCAGTGTACAGCCAGGCAGGTGCGAGCATCACATTTGATGTATCGCTGACTAATGGGGATAGCTCGGTTTGTGGCGTGACGACTTTCACCCTGACAAGCAGTGATGGTGCGACACTCGGTTCTTATTCTCTGAGCGCCGGCAGTTACATCAACACCTCATGGTCGACTAACGCTCCTCTGGCAGACGGCATCGCGACCAAATCGGTGACTGCGACGGCGGCAGAGCATAACGACGTTACCCAATCGGCCACGATTATTGTCGATGGCACGGCGCCGACCGCACCTGCTAATGTTACGGCGGCCGAGAAAAGGAAAAACCAGGTCGCTATTTCCTGGAATTCGTCGACTGATTCCGGATCTGGTTTGGATCACTATGCTGTGATGCGGGACGGGGTATTGATTGCGGAGACCGGCAGTACGAACTATAACGATAAACCGGGCAGCGGCACGTTTACCTATACCGTAACAGCCTTTGATAAAGTCGGTAACGCCCAAAGCAGTACGACTTCCATTACCGTCGGCAACAGTTCTGGAGGTGGAAGCAATAAAGGCGGCGGAAAAGGGAATAACGACAAAAAGAAATAAAGAGTTAAGTTGTTATTGAAAAGGGCGCTTTGGGCGCCCTTTTTTATTGCAACAGGAATGACAATTCAATCAACTTTTCTTACGTGCTGCGGTATAAAAGCCTAGCAAGCCAATTCCCATTAACCACAGTGATGCAGGTTCTGGCACGGTATCATTTGGATTATCAGGCGGATTATCGGGCTGTTGGATATCTCCCACCCAAGTCGACAAGTGGGAAATACTGGCGGGATTGTCTGGATTGGTACATGTATCATTGCCGGTGCATCTAAAGTCGATTATGAAACGGCCGCTCCCAAAACCTTCATAGAATGCGTCAGCGAGTAAAACGATGTCGTCAAAATAGTATTCAACCAGGCCGTGTGAGGCTTTAGTGACAAAATTAAAGTCTAATGATACTGGGACATCTTCTGGATCAGTGAAGTCATATGTCCAATCAAACTGAAATGAATCCGTCGCTCCGTTTGTATCAGTTGCTGTTAAAGAGAATGATAGGTCTCCAAACTCTGTAGCGACTGTCTTATTGTCTGAAGATTGAGTAGCGTAATCATATTTCGCGGCTTCGATCCAGGTTCCAGTAAAACCCGTCCAATCGGTTTTTAACGTAATGGCGTTATTTCCGGAATCGTTTCCACTGGTAGGCCCGTTACAGGCATCGGCGCTAGATTCGACCAATGAGGTGCCGCTGGGGGCATTAACGCCAAATGTGAAATTGTCTACGCTGCAAGTCGCCGCTTCGACAGCGCCGCTGAGCAATATGATAGCAAAGGCCGTGCTGCACTTTAGCAATACATTGTTATTCATCCTGTTCCTCGTGTTATGGTGCTTATTCCTATTCTTTCCCTATATCGGGCTAAAACTTCCTCGCCGAATCAAAGCACGTTCCATGCCATGAGATGATATATATTGCTAATACAATCTGTTATTTTTATTAGCGCAGGCGTGAACTTTTTTAGCTGCACCCGATCGTAAAAAAAACTGACAAGTTGTCGGTGATTTCCTAAAGCATGATATTTGCTAGCAGCATGGCGAAACTTTCATCGTTCTTTGTAAAGCCACTTGCTTGAGGTAAAGCTAACATTGTTGTTCCGAAGACTGGACGGGGCGCCCTGACGGTCAAAAAAAAGAAACACGTTTATCCCGGCGAGCAATGATGCGCTTCACTTCGTTCAGCACATCCTACCCGGCTGCTTGCTATTCTTGCAGCTACGCTGTTTTAGATTTCCGAAGATATGCATAACGGTAGGCATAAAAAAGGGGCGCATTAAGCGCCCTTTTTATTGCGAATAGAGACTAATCAGCTTTTTTACGCGATGCTCCATAGAAACCTAGCAAACCAAGTCCCATCAACCACAGTGATGCGGGTTCCGGGATAGTCGGCGGATCCTCTGGGTTACCTGGAAATTCTGACCAGTTAGCAGCTAGCAGATCACTGCCTTGACCATTTTGGCCTAGCTGTTGAAAGCTGACAGCGAGTTGACCTGAATCTTCACCCCCACCAAGACCTCCGCCAGTGCTTGTATCCGTACCGGTCCAAACAGTGAATGAGTCAATTGAAACGAAATCGAAAGTAAACGTTAATACGTCTTCAGCACCTAGTCTATCAGGAGAGCCGGTTGTTGTATCAGATCCTACATAATCGAATTGGATGCCACCGCCGGTGGGTACATATAAGCTCCATGAAGAAGGGGCGAAGTCATATACAGTAAAGTCCAAACCTAATGTTGCATCGATATTCATGCCAAATTCGTCAATTAACGCTTCTGGATCAGCAGTCGGATCTGACGTATTGGTTAAGGAAGCATAGAATATTGTAAGATCATTTGAGTCCTGTTCTATGATAAATTCAAAACCATAACTCCCTGAAATATTCGTATCACACCCTGTACCTCCCGGACAGCTATTCGACGCACTGATAAATGCGGATTGGGCGCTACCTGATAACAGCAATGTTGACAGAATGATTGCACCTAAATGTATAAATGTTTTAGTGTTCATGGCCCTTTCTCCTTCAAACATAAAAATGAGATTTTTTCTCCTTAAAAAATCATAAAATTTACTATAGAATGAAGCATATTTTGCGCCATTTAAATAAAGGCATTAATTTACAATAGCTTATGTTGTTCTGAAATGGATTCGTGAATGTTAAACCTAAAAATTTGTAAGAAAAATCGACATATTCGTAGTAGTTGATTGACTTTACTAAAGTCCATTAGGCCATAGACATGACGGGATTTTTCACTGAAATATTGTGTTCTTGAATAAGTGATATTGGCTCGTCAGCACCGTTGTTTTCCAGAACTGCCAGAATTTAGTTTTCGATGAGATTTTGGGAGATGAACTGCATTGTTGCTTTTTCACTGACAAATTGTCGGTTTTTTTTTGACAATATGGTTTTGCATGTGATGATATGCACAATGATGTATTAGTACATAATGATATCAACGTCAGTAAGTAAACAGAGATAAATGGCATGACGATATCTAGCACATCAATCATGATTGCGAGGAAATAAAAATTTCTTCTCGTCCATAGTTTAATCTGTTTCTATGCGCATTAATTTTTTTAATCTGACATTATCGAGGCAGCAAGGGATGGCGTCGGCCATTGTGGCGCTGATCGCCTTGATTGTATTCACGCCATTATGCGGTTTTATTTTCGACTGCGGATGCACTTGGCCCGGCTTGGGGCTGGATGAGGGGTGTAATTTCCATGTTCCTGAAGCCGAATATCGCTGTCCGTGGTGCGTTTCTTTGTTTGCCGGCGGGTTGTCGTTTGTCTTGGCGTTGCTGGCGGGATTGTGGGCGGCAATCAGGGCGACAAGGGACAGGTTCTCGGGTCGATATGAATTAACTCGGCGCGTCTTCATCGGCGTCGTTGTATTTATCGTGGTGGCCGTTTTAGCCGGCTGGTTGACGGCGGCGCAACAGGGTTATCCGCTTAACGGTTTTTAACTTTCAGGAAGTCTTCGAATTCGTTGATCGGCAAGGGTTTGCTGAATAAATAACCTTGCGCGTAACGGCATTGCCGGTTCAACAGCGCCAGTTGTCGGCGGTTTTCCACGCCGGTGGCGATGACCTTGATGCCCAGTTTGTTCGCCAGGCTGATGATGGTTTCCACCATGATGGCGTCGGAACTATCCTCCAGCATGCTGTGGATGTAAGAGCGGTCGATTTTAATCACGTCGACCGGGTATTTCTTCAGATAACTCAGAGATGAATAGCCGGTGCCGAAGCGGTCCAAGGAAATCTGTATGCCGGCTTGCTGCAATTTCTTTACGCTGGCGGAATAGTTGCTTTTGTCGTCGATGAACAGGCCTTCATTGATCTCAAAGGCGAGGGTGCGCGGTGAAATTTGTTTCTGCTTGATGATATCCAGCCACTCAACATAACACTCGCTGCGATTGTATTGTGCGACCGACTGATTCAGCGAAAGCTGTATCGGCGCTATGCCCAGGTGGTTCCAGCGCTGAATGTTGTCGGCGACTTCGCCGATCACCCAGTTGCCAATGTCGCGTATCAGCCCGCTTTCTTCGGCAATCGGGATGAAACTTTGTAACGGGATGTAACCGGATTTAGGCCGCTTCCAGCGCAGCAGGGTTTCGGCGCAGGCGACTCTTTCGGTCTTCATGTCCATAATCGGCTGGAAATGAAGGCTGAATTCCTGGTTTTGCATGGCCTGGCGCAGGTCATGGGTCAATTGCAGACGTTGTTCAGTTTCCTTTTGTAACGACGGCGTGTAGTAGTAGTAATTGTTGCGCCCTTTGTTCTTGGCCATATACATCGCACAATCGGCGTTTTTCTGCAGGGTTTCGATGTCTTCGCCGTCATCCGGGTAAAGGGTGATGCCGACGCTGCCGGTGATAAATACTTCCTGCTGATCGATCGAGATGGGCTGTCTGAAGGCGGTGAAAATTTTATTGGCGATCACCTCGGTGTCGGTGGCTTTGTCCAGGTCCGGAATGATCACCGAAAATTCATCGCCGCCCAAGCGGGCGACGGTATCGGAGTTTCTGACCGCGCATTGCAGTTTTTTCGCCGTTTCCTGCAGCAGTATGTCGCCGGCATGATGCCCCAGGTTGTCGTTGATCCATTTGAACTTATCCAGATCCACCAGCATCAATGCCAGTTTGCTTTGATTGCGCTTGCTTTGTTTCAAAGCATTGGCCAGGCGGTCCAGGAACAACGTTCGGTTGGGCAGTTGTGTTAAGGGATCATAATTGGCTTGAAATTGTATCGATTCCTCGTAGGCCTTTTGTTGGCTGATGTCTTTTAATACTGAAATCGATCGACTGATGTTACCGTCGTCATCCTTTAATACGGAAATGGATTGCCAGACCGGCACGCTATGTCCTTGCCGATGGCGGATCACTATTTCGCCTTGCCAGAAATGATTGTGTTTTAATGTGGCTGCGATCGGTTGGAAAAATTCCGCATCGTAGTGTTCTGGATTGAGAATGCTGACGGGCCGGTTGATGATGTCTGGCTTGGCATAGCCGGTGATTTTGCTGAAATGGTCATTGACCTTGATGATCCGCTTACGGGCGTCGCTGATAAAAATGGCGTCGGAGGTGTTGTCGAGATAAGACAGTTTCAGACGCGAAGTCTCATCGAAATAGGGTTGAGTCGCTAAGGGTAATAATCTTCCGTGCAGGCGCTTGACACCACCTTGTTCATCCGTTTCGGCCTGAATTTTGGCCTGGTAACGACAGAGCCGGTCGGGGGCGGTCAGGTAATGAAATGGGTATTCGACTGCTTGCTGGGAAAATAAACAGATGTTGTTTTGCGTCTTGACGGTGGCTAGATCATCTTTCAGGACTTTGCTGATGAATTCTTCATAACTGAACGTCGTTTTTTCGTTGTCATGGGGTTGCCAATAAACGATATCGCGGTCTGGGTAATATTCCCAGTCTATGGTATGGGATTGGGAATTGTTTGTCGTTGACTTTCGCAACTGCGCCTTGCTTAGGCGTCGCTGTTCATGGATTTGAAAAATGCTGAGGTTCAGGCGGTCGACATAGCGCTGAATTAAGGTGTCTTTTAAGACATAATCCAGGCAACCGCGGCTCATCGCTTGAGTGGCTAATTGAAAATCTTGCTGCGGATTGACGATGATGGTTGCGGGCATCAGCTCCAGTCTTTTCAACTGGTCAAGAAATTTTAAGCCATCTGATTCTGGCGTCCCATAATCAAGCAGCAATAGATCAACCTGTTGCCCACGTAGTTTAGTCAGGCATTCCCGTTCGCTGTCGCTGATTTCGACACGATAACCCCGCCATTCAAGCCGCATTTTGACTTGCTGGGATAAAAAAAGATTATTATCCAAATAAAGGATATTAAAATCGCCCATCTATCCAATTCAGTTGGTAGCGTTATCGCTGCTTTGCGCTAGAATCAAGGTCCAGGCGCAAAAAAATATAGCGGCCGGTCGCCGATACCAGCAATTCCTAGTTTGAGCATTTTTGCTGTGTTTAGGGCATGGGGTGTGTCTGTCGAGGAGCGCCGTAAACCCATCCCTGGGGGCTTGACGGCAGCATCCTTGCTGCCGACATCCTCGCCAAACACACCCCATGCCCTTTTAGAATGCCAAAGTGGGAATTGCTGTCGCCGAGACTACATCTTACTATCAGTCGTCTTTGTCTGACATTATTAGAATAAGTTTATCATGTCTATTACTTGTTGATTAGTGAATTATTAAAAATGTATGGTTTTATTATATTGAACTTGGCGGTTGCTTATCTAATGGAGACCGAACACCGCTTGATGGCTCTGCTGACTTCTGAGCTGCCGATATATTTAGGCGCGGCCTTTATCATCGGCGCCGCCTTGTTAGCTTGGTTCAGGAAGGTGTCTTGTCATGTCTGGTATGACTTGTTCGCCAGCGGCTCGGTATTGGTATGGTTACCTTTTTGGTATCCCGATTTTCGTGACGGTTCGCCGCTGTTTTTTTATCTGCCGTTGTACTTTGCGCTGATTACCGCCTTGTTTACGCTCGTTTTTATCAAAAAGCGCGAGCAGATCGAACCTGAAATGCTGCAGTTTCTGCAATGGTTGTTCGATTCCGGCCGTTTCAACCCGGTATTGATTGGGATTTTTGTCGTAGTCGGTTTGTTTGTTAAACAGCATTTCCTGTTATATCCGGTCGCGATGACGTTGTTTATCGTCAGGTACACGTTAGCCAGCAGTCTGGACGAGTAATGACATCTTTGCTGGGGATGTGCCGATTAAGTCGGCGCGGCCGATATGGATGAGCGTAAGTTAGTGGAGGAATCCAGTCGTCGGTCAGTGGCGCGATGACGTACACTGGCCATAGTTACGCGATCTACGACGGTTACACCGGCAATTGCTGAGAAAGCCAGGGGTATATTTATTCTACGTTTCTGCGAAGTATAGGGAAATTAACAGGAAATTGGCTTATACACAGAAGCTGTGGATGACTCTGTGGATTGGTTGTTTTTATTGTTCGAGAAAGGGCGGATTTATTGCCTGTTATTTAAATTGTATAAAAAATGGCCGATTAAAAAGTTATTTTTAATCGATTACTTACTTTTTTGGATCGAGATAAATTGTCGTTGTTGATCTTAAGCTATTGACGACGAGCGCGGCTGCTTGTGTATGCGCCGAGGGCCCGATATCGTGAATAAAGGAAGGAAGCGCGCTTTAAGCGAAGTGCGTTATCGACAACGTCGAGAGTTTTTAATGTTTGTCAGCGAGGGCTGCAATGATGACTGAAATAAAATCCGCCAATATGGCTAATCCTTCTGTATTGATTCCGGTTGATCCCGCCATTGAACGTTATCTGTACAGTCTGGTCGGCGCGACTGATCACAAGGTTTTGTCGGAAATGGAGGCCTATGCCCTGCAGCATAATTTTCCTATTGTCGGACGTTTAGTGGGTGTTTTTCTGGAAACGCAGGCAAAGATGGTGAGTGCCAAACGAGTGTTCGAATTCGGCAGTGGATATGGTTATTCGGCCTACTGGTTCGCCAGGGCCGTAGGGCCGGGCGGAGAGGTGATATGCAGCGATGGGGACGGCGCCAATGCCTTCCGGGCGAAAGAATATCTACAAGCGGCCGGTTTACAAGACAGAATCAGTTTCCATACCGGTTTGGCGCAGGAAGTCTTTGCGGCAACTAACGGTTCGTTTGATATTTGTTATAACGATGTCGATAAAGGCGATTATCCGCAAATTTGGCAAATGGCCAAAGAGCGTGTTCGCCCCGGCGGGCTTTATATCGCCGATAATGTGCTTTGGCATGGGCGGGTTGCCGTCGATGATTATGAAGATATCGTGCCCGGCTGGACCGAGGCGATTATGGAGCACAACCGCTTGGTCTTCGAGGATCCGGAGTTCGACGCCTTTATCAACCCGACACGTGATGGCGTGATCGTCGCGCGCAAAAAAAACGAGTAGAAAGTGCATTAAATCCCTAGTAATTGACTCGGGTTTTATGGTTCAATTTGAACTCATCATCACCAAGAGGGAATAAAAATGTTAAATAAAAATGATATAGCCCCTTTTTTCAGGTCTCACAATCAAGACAACGATATGGTGTCGTTGAATGATTATTTGGGCAAAAAAAATGTGGTTCTGTATTTTTATCCGAAAGACGATACACCGGGCTGCACGATAGAAGCCAACGATTTTACCGCGCTGGCCAATGACTTTAACGCATTGGATACCGTTGTCGTTGGCGTCAGTAAAGACAACAGCGCCTGTCATCGTGATTTCATCAAAAAATATGATCTCAATGTCGAATTGCTAGCCGACACCAGCGGGGACTTGTGTGAAAGTTACGGCGTCTGGCAGGAAGTGGAAAAAGAAGGCGTGAAGAAATGGAAAATCGTGCGTTCCACGTTTATTATCAACAAAGAAGGGGTCTTGGAAGAGGCTATGTATGGCGTCAATCATGAAGGCCATGCCCAGGACATCCTGGAAAGGGTTAAAGGTTTGTAGGCATAAGCGACGAATCGATTTGGCGGCTCACGTCTACGGCTCCGCCAAATCGTTTATCAGTTGATCAATCTGAAAAAGTCTTTCGGCGCCCCGCAAATAGGGCATTCCCAGTCGTCGGGAACATCCTCCCAGCGTGTGCCTGGGGCGATGCCGCTGTCGGGATCGCCTTTGGCTTCGTCGTAAATGTGTTCGCATTCCATACATTGGTATTTTTTAAATTCCGACATATCAAGCCTCTCTTTAAAAACTGCTTTACATTAAAATAACCTGAGTTCGGGTTAAGAAACCAGCCGGTATCAGGAAGCTCTGGGCGGGGCGGGTTATTTAACCCGCCCCAAACGTTTAACTTACTTTAGTCACGGTTGAATCGTCCAGGACCTCGTTGACCCGCTTTTGCATAGCGACTTGCGGCTACTTGCGCCGCGGCTCCGCCAAAGTCTGCCCGCCCTCGGGCCGAATGGCTCTTTTCGCGCCGAGGGCGGCGCTCCTACGCAAAGCACCGTCTTGCCTTCGGATGTTGAGCCGCGTGAAGCGCATCAAAAGCCGGTGCGCTTCCTATCGTCAGCACACCCTACCAACATCCGTGAGATGGATCAGGCGCAGCGGAAAGGAGTTCACATCATCATCATGCCTGGCATATTTGTTGTTAATTTTCTGCTTGGCCACTCATTCATTTAATGAGGGAGCCCTGGCCTCAGGGCGATGACGGTTGACACCCCTCAGACGAATGAACGGTCGCAGTTGATCGTGCAGCTATCAGGCGATCTTGACGCGTTGGCCGCTGGCGGCCGATTCCAAGACGGCGACGATAGTGCGACAGTTATCTTGGGCATCGGTCAGCGATAAGGCCGGGGCTTTACCGTTCAGCACACAATCGCTGAAATGTTCTATTTCCAGGCGAAAATGGCTGGCCGGTGTTAATTTTTCTTCATCTTGGCGGCCATCTTCGGTCCACCAGGAAATGACCGGCGTATCTTCCGGCATCGCCCAGACATTATGGCATTTCAAACCGCCTTCGGTGCCGATGATTTCATATTCGCTGCGGCGGGCGCGTTCGAAACTGAAATCGAACTGGGCGTATTTGCCGTCGCCGAAATCCAATACGCCGCTGTTGCTGACATCGGCGCCGCTGTCTACGTATTTTGCCATCGCGGTGGCGGCAAGCGGAGGATGGTCGAAAAACATTCGCGCGCTATGAATCGCGTAACAGCCGATATCCCACATCGCACCGCCGCCGTTTTCGACATCGTTTTCGATGCGATATAGCCGAGCCGGCTTCATCATGAAGGAGAAACAGGTGCGCACGCTACGAATCTCGCCGATCAGGCCGGAATCAATCAGCTCCTTGACCCGGCCATGTTGAGGATGAAAGCGATACATAAAACCTTCCATGACCGTGACGCGATGTTTGGCGGCGGCCGCTTCAATCGCCTCGATATCGGTCGGTTTCAAGGCCAATGGTTTTTCACAGAGTACATGTTTGCCTTGTTCGATGGCGCGCAGCGCCCACTCGGCGTGTTCATGATTGGCCATCGGCAGATAAACCGCCTGTATGTCGGGGTCGTTCAGCAAGAGTTCCGGATCATCATAGGTTTTGACATCCTGCTGTTCAGGGGCGTATTGCGCCAGCGTCTCGGCTGCGGCGCCGGGGCGCCGGCTGGCAATGGCCATTAGTCGGCTGTTGCCGGCTTCAACGATGGCCGGCAACAGTTTCTGATTGATGCGGGCCGCACCGAGAATTCCCCAACGCAGTTTTGATGATTCATTCATACCATTTACCTTATTCAAGCTTTAATTATGGGTTCTGGCCAATTACAGTAACGACACTTGCGCATAAAGTCTAGGAAGACAAGGGGGCATGAGCGTTGCGTCTCCTGTGGTTGGCGGCATTCTTGCCAGGTTTATGACGCGTTGATTTGCCGATAGATTTCATTGAGTCGGGGCGTTTCCAGTCCGGCTTCTCGGGCATAGTGCAAGGCGCGTTCCAAGCGCAGTTTGGCGCTGCGGCCGAGACAGTTTCGGTCGGGACAATCCTCTATGCCTTCGACCATACCGGCAATCAGCTTTTCCGTCGGCAGTTCGCGCTCGGTCAACCATTCCAGTATACCGACCGCTTCTGTCGCCACTTCCCTGGCTAGGGCGCGATGGTGTCGCCATAGCTCCCCGACCGTGCCGCCGCAGGCCAGTCCGCAAATATTGACGGTTAAAATATAGAGGGATTTACGCAGCAGTTGATAGAGCAATTCGTCTTCGTTTTCCACGCATCGGTTGGGAATCTTTATGGCATCCAATGCCTCCATCAACAGGGCGGCCCGAGGACCGTAAACCGGCGTATAAAGGATATTAGTCAGCGCCAGTGTCGGTTTTTTTTCAAACCAGACCACGGCAACGGTCGGGTCACTGATGGCATGGCGTTGCCAATGGCGGGGCAGCAATTCGTTTTGCACCAGTCCGACTTTATCGCGCCAAGATTCCGGCAGTTTCGCCAATACGCCGTCGAGTTCATTTTCCTGTACCGTAATCAATACCAAGCCTGGTGACGGTAATTGGTTCGCCACGGCGCTGAGATCTGTTTTCCGGGTGATGGGGTAAACCGGGCGCCCGCAGCGTAAAAAACCGCGCGCAAATTCCCCTCCTAATTCTCCGATGCCGATTAATACGATGGGTGCTTTCATGGTCTCGCCGGAATCACTCACTGATCTTTAATTATTGCAACAAGTTTCGATACGAAATGGACCTATACTCTATTTTCAGTTATGGCTAAATGCAACTATTTTTGATCTTTCCGGAATAAGTCGGGATATTTATCGCGTATTCGTTAAAATAACTAATTTTCCGTTTATTAAACAGGCAAAGACGGTTCTAGCAATATTTATGTATAAAGAAATTTCAGCGATCGATGACTTGGCGGAACGTTTTTCCGGTCCTTATCAGGACTTGATGAAACAGGCATTGGCCTTGGTCGATGAGGTTAAACGCCCTAAGTTCAATCGGCGACCCAGAGGCCCTGAAGTGGCGTTGATTCTGGCCGGCTTTCATGTTGACGCGGAGACCCTGTTAGCGGCTGTGTTGTCGGATCCGCTTTTTAATGATGTGCGGCCCGATTTCGATTTTAAGGCGCATTTCGGCGAAACTGTCGCAGCGCTGGTCAAGGATGTCATTGGCTTGAACCGCTTGAAGGTTTATTCGACCGAAATGGCGGATCAGCCTAATCAGGCGGAAATTTTGCGTAGAATGTTGTTTTCGGTAATCAAGGATGTCAGGGCGGTATTGGTCAAGTTGGCTTACCGTGTTCATCGCTTGCGTCATATCGCCGGGGAAGAGTATGAGGTTAGACGTTATATCGCTCGGGAAACGTTGGATATTTATGCGCCGATCGCTAATCGGCTCGGCGTCAGTCAGTTGAAGTGGGAGTTGGAGGATTTGGCGTTTCGATATCTGCAGCCCCAAAGCTATCTGCAACTGGTGAAATCGCTGACTGAAACACGGGTGCAAAGGGAAGATTGCATTGCCCGCTTCATTGCCGAATTAGAGGGGATCTTGGAGCGGGAACAGATCAGCGCCGAAATCGCCGGCAGACCCAAACATTTGTATAGCATCTGGAAAAAGATGCAGCGTAAGCAGCTGGACATAGACGAACTTTATGATCTGTTGGCGGTGCGGGTGATCGTGGATAAGTTGACCACATGCTATGCAGTCTTGGGGATGGTTCACGAACGCTGGCAATATATCCCCAAGGAATTCGATGATTATATCGCCAATCCGAAGCCTAACGGTTATCAGTCGTTGCACACCGTCGTCCTGGACCAACAGGGGCATCGCATTGAAGTGCAAATACGGACTCGGAGTATGCATGAGTTTGCCGAGCTGGGGGTCGCGGCTCACTGGCGCTACAAGGAAGGCGGCCATCATAGCGCCGCCGTGGACAAGAATATCGCGTCGCTGAGAAAGTTGCTCGATGATCGGGACGGTGATGAGCAGTTGCTGGCAGGCTTTAAAACCGAAATGTTTGGCGATCGAGTCTATGTGTTGACCCCGGCCGGCAAGCTGATTGATCTAATCAAGGGAGCGACGCCGCTGGATTTCGCCTATGCGATTCATACCGAAGTCGGTCATCGTTGCCGCGGCGCCAAGGTCAATGGGCGTATCGTGCCGTTGACATATCCGTTAAAGACCGGGGAACGGGTGGAGATCTTAACCGCGAAAGAAGGAGGGCCTAACCGGCAATGGATAGATCCTCACCTGGGCTATCTAAAGACGCCCCGCGCCGTCGGCAAGGTGAAGAGCTGGATAAAACAACAGAGTTTCGACAAAAATCTGGCCGCGGGACGGAAAATTATCGATAAGCTGTTTCAGCAACTGGGGCGCAGTCATGAAGATATCGCCCAATTGCTAGATAACTTTAAATTGGCCGATGAAGATAAATTGTTGGTTGCCGTCGGTCGCGGCGACATCACTCCGCAGCAATTGCAAAATGTCTTTAAGAAACCGGCCAGGACGGTTTCTCGCGCAAAAGCAAAGACCGTGAAATCGGAAATTTTGGTGGACGGGATCAATAATGTCGCGACTACGTTAGCGCATTGTTGTGAGCCGGAAATCGGCGATGACATTATCGGCTTTATTACCCATCACAAAGGCATTACCATTCATAAGCGCGATTGCGAAAATATCGTCCATTTGTCGGAGCAGGAACGCACGCAATTGATCGACGTCAGTTGGCGCAAGGAAACTTGAGCGGACAGGGTGTCGCTCGCTGACGTCATCTGGGAATCGATCCGGCTGTCAGGACGGCGACATGAATATAGGGCGATAAGGCGCGGAGTAAATCATGACAATTCGAAGCTCTTTCAAGCCGGCCTGGTGGCTGCGCAATGCTCATTTGCAAACAGTGTATCCGGCCTTGTTGCGGAGGGAGTCGATATCGCACTCTTTGCAGCGGGAAAGATTACCAACCCCGGATGGTGATTTTGTCGATATCGATTGGTGCGGCGAAGGCCCGGGGGCGCTGGTGATGCTGTTGCATGGTCTGACCGGTAGTTCCCGTTCCGGTTATATTCAGGGGCTGCAGAAGGCTTTATGGCATCAAGGCATACGCAGTGTTGCGCTCAATTTTCGTGGCTGCAGCGGCGAACCGAACCGTCTGGCGAGAGGTTACCATTCCGGCGATACCGGGGATATCGATTTTGTCTATCGCACCGTGCGGCGACGAGAACCGGACACGAAACTGGCCGCCGTCGGTTTTTCGTTGGGTGGCAATGCGCTGCTGAAATGGCTGGGAGAGCGGGGAGCGAAGCTGAATCTGTCCGCCGCGGCCGCGATCTGTGTACCGCTGCAACTCGACATTTGTGCGACGACTATGGACCGGGGCGTTAGCAGAATCTATCGCGATAGACTGATCCGCGATTTAAAAGCCTATATACACGACAAACATCAATACTTAATCAGGGCCGGCAATATCCGCGAGGCCGAAAAGATTGCCCGGCTGGGTGATTTATCGAAGATCCGTTCATTTTGGCAATATGACGACCAAGTTGTCGCCGCATTGCATGGTTTTAACAGCGCAACGCATTATTACCGGGTATCCAGCTCACGTCAGTATCTTAAAAATATCGCCATTCCTACCCTATTGATACAGGACCTGGATGATCCGTTCATGACGCCCGAGGTGCTGCCCGGGAACGATGAAATGTCCGCCTGTATCCGGCTCGAAACGACGCAAGGGGGCGGTCATGTCGGCTTTGTCTGCGGCCATAATCCATGTAAACCGGATTACTGGCTGGAGCGACGGATTCCGGAATTTTTGTATCAGCAAGGAGTCCGATGATTTATTGCTTGTGTTAACCAGCTAATGGGGAGAAATGTATGTCCAAATTTTTATTGATAGGGCTCTGCTTGCTTAGCGCGCCTGTGCTCTATGCAGACTGTCAACCCCAGCGGGTTAAATTGCAGGTGCTCGGTTCAGGTGGTCCGGAATTGAGCGATCAACGTGCGTCCAGCTCTTATTTGATCTGGTTGGATGATAAAGCTATCGTGCTCGTCGATGCCGGTTCCGGCAGCTCATTGAACTACGAGAAAAGCGCCGCTAAGTTGAACGATTTACAAGTGATGCTTTTTTCCCACCTTCATGTCGATCACAGCGCCGATTTTCCGGCGTTTATCAAGGCGTTTTACTTCAGCGGCCGAGACCATGATTTGCCGGTTTACGGCCCGGCGGGCAATCGGGTGATGCCGGCTACCGTAGCGTTTGTTAACGGCCTGCTGGGCCGGCAAGGTGTTTATCGTTATCTCAATGAATATTTGAACGAGAAGCAAGCGAGTCGTTACAAGATTCATCCGCACGATATTTCCCTTGAGCACAAACGCCCGCAGCAGGTTTATCACAATGATGAGTTTAAGTTGTCCGCCGTGCCGGTGCATCATGGTCCGATTCCGACGTTGGCCTGGCGCGTCGAGGTGGCCGGTTGCGCATTGACCTTTTCCGGCGACACTAGCAACCGTTATCGAACCTTGGCTGATTTGGCCAAAAAATCGGATCTATTGATCGCCCACCATGCCATTCCTGAACAGACTACTGGCGCGGGACGAGCCTTACACATGCCGCCTTCGGAAATCGGCAAGATCGCGGCGCAAGCCGAGGTTCACAAGGTGATCTTGTCGCATCGCATGAATCGCACGCTAGGAAAGGAAGCGGAGACGCTCGCGTTGATCCGGAAAAATTATCAGGGTCCCGTCGCTTTCGCCGAGGATGGGGATATTTTTAAGCCGGCAGAGATTGACCACTAGCTACTAGTCAGGCGGCTATTCGAGATGAAGTCGACCAGTTTGACGGTAATCCTCGTGTCGCCGAATGTAGCAATTCCCAGGTTGAGTATTTTTACGGTGCTTAGGGCATCAGGTATGTCTGTCGAGGAACGCCGTTCACCCAGCACCTAATTATCCTGGAATGTAAAATATAGTCCTGTAGCCATGGAATTTAGGTGCTGGGTGGGGGCTTGACGGCCGCATCCTTGCCGCCGACATCCTCACCAAACACACCCCACGCCCTTTTTGAACGCCAACTTGATGAATTGCTGCGCCGAATGCCGGCCACAGGCAACGGCTGGTAAGCTTGTTATCAGAGGAATTGCGATAACCATACTCTCAGGATGTATAAAAAATAGACAATTTGCTTGTATTAAATTGTGACAGAGAGGATACTGACAGCCTAACCATCTATAAATCATGAGGTTAGTGAGAGTGTAAATATAATTATTATAAAAACTTGGTGATTAAGAGGAGGTCGTCATGATCAACTTAGAAATCGTAGTTACACTTGTCGCCATGTTGGTGGCTTTTTTCATTGTCATGTATTTTCTGCAAAAGGGCAGCACTAGGAAAAGGCGAATCAAACAGGATTTAGAGACGCTGGAATTAGCTAGACAACTGAAGTGCGATACCAGAAAACCTGAAAATCTGACCGCCCTGGGACTGCAGCCTTTTCATATCAAATCGGAGAAAGCTTCCGCGATTCACCGTGAAGGCAGGACAGCGTACCTCTTTGCCGCGCTTATCTTCTGCGCCTTTTTGGCATGGGGCATCTATCTGATGAACCTACAGCTGGTCGAGGCGGCCTTCTTGACATTAGGATTCGCGATAGTCTGCGTCTTTGCGATGCTTTATGCAAAAAGAAAAATTCTGCAAGCCAGAACGGCTAACGCTCAGTTACAGGCTGAGTTGGAGCGCTATGAAAACACATTGACCGAACCCACGGAAATAGCGACACCTAAAGTCGAAGCGACCGAACAAGTCTCGCCTACAGCAGTCATAACTTCAAAACCGGCAGCCGTGGAGTCCAGCGACATCCCTTTATGTAATTTATATCAGGTGGCGAGCGGCTATGATCTCGTTCCGGAAGATTCGACCTTGAAGCGTCATTTTGTCTCTAGTTTAGTGGTCGAGATCGTAAGTAGCTTGCCTCCCAGACCGACCGATTCGATATTGAAACGACATCATGACGCGTTGATATTCAGCGAGTTTGAGCAACGTTTACAGACTTTATCGCAAGAACCGGCAGTGGAGGCGGTCGTATCGTCAGTTGCCGTGCAACCACGCGCGACTAAACAGCCGCCTGCCGTGGCTGTTCCCGAAGACTCGATGTTGAGGCGCCATTTTCTCTCCCAGCTGCGCCGAGAAATCGAAGCGGGTTTCGGTTCCAGACCTACCGATTCAACATTGAAACGACATTATGACGCGATGGTCGATGCCGAGTACGAAACGCGGATTCAAGCGCTGCTTTTCGCTTCCTCTGCTGAAAATGATGTAGCGGAGGAGCCGGTCCAGAAACTTCCTGAAGACTCGATGCTGAGAAGGCATTTTCTGGCCGAATTGCAGGCAAGAATTGCGGCCAAGTTGCCGCCTCGTCCAAGTGACTTCAATTTACAGCGCCATTACAATGCGATGATTCAGGAAAGATTTAACAGAGAAATAGAGCAACATTATCACTAGTCGGCATCCGCCAAGAAAGCTTCATTAAACCCCATGGATGGGGTAACTCGACAGGCATTCCCGATGCCCGAAATAAAGTAAAAAATACTCAAACTGAGCATTCGAGAGATTTATCATATCCGGTATAAGTCGTTGACAGCGGGGATATTCTATGACGGGATAGTCAAAAATACTTTACATCTAAATAATAATTGTTATCATTTGTATGAGCTTTGTTATTAGAGGTGTTCCATGTACGTTTGTGTTTGTAAAGCCGTCACAGATAATCAACTGCAAGCAGCGATGAATGAAGGGCTGTGTTCCCGTCGTCAGTTATTCGAGAGTTTCGGGGTGGGCAGCGCTTGCGGAAAATGCAATAAAGAGATCCGAGAGTTGATAAATCAACAGACTGAGCATAAGCTCACAATAGCGGTTAATGAATTAGTCGCTTAATGGTAACTGCTCGCCCCACTTATCGAACGCGGCAGGGCCGATTTTTGCTTCTCGGCAATTGCTCCTGCATTGCTCTAATACATGCCATCCTTGGCATTATTGGCAATTGCTCCTGCATTGCTCTAATACATGCCAACCTTGGCATTATGGAAAAATCGGCATTTCCGCCATCCATGGCGGTCAGCATGTAGGGTGGATAAGCCTGAAGGGCGCATCCACCAAAGCCGATCCGGTGGATGCGCTCCGCTTATCCACCCTACGAATGGGGGGTGAGTAGTTAGTGCGGCCAGGCAAGGTCGTTTATTCCAGCGGGCGAGAATCCCGTCCCAGAAGGCCGGTCAGCCACTGGGTAGAGTCTTTGGGTCGGCGGGGGTAACCCCAAAGATTAAGCACAAAGCAACTCAAGACAACAGGCCGTAAGCGAAAGCTGAAGTGATTGAGCCTCGAAAGCAGAGACAAGAGAGGGATGACGTAGTTAACTATGCGGAAATCAACACAGAGTGAGGCGTCATGACAAGTCTTACTCTGCCTCTCCGGGGTCGAAGAGCATGGCATGTTGGACACCGGGAATAAACGGCAACCTGGGAGAACCTATCAGGCCTCACAAGGAAGCGAGTATGTCGGACAAGCGATCATAAAGTAAGAAAGACAAATGCCTATAGGTAGTCGGATAACGGTGTAGTACCGATGAACGCGGGTAATGCTGCGGGAGGGAAGACCGTTACATTAAGAAACAACGTTAAGGAGACATACCGAACGTGCCCAGAAACGAAGAAACGGTAACCACGAAACTGCAACGTATAGCGGAGAAAGCCCGTAACGAACCGAACTGTCAGTTCACCAGCTTGTTTCATCTGATGACAGTGGAAATGTTATGGGGATGCTTTGACGCGCTGAGGAATCATGCTGCGTCAGGTATTGATGGAGTCACCAAGCAACAGTACGAGAACAACTTACTGGAAAACCTTCAGCAGCTAGTTGGTAAACTGCACCGAATGGCCTACATACCCCAACCGGTGCAACGGGTTTACATCCCCAAGCCCGGGACTGATAAGTTAAGGCCCTTAGGGATACCGGCGCTGGAAGACAAACTGGTGCAAGCCGGGCTGGTCAAAATCTTACAGGCTATCTATGAGCAAGACTTTATAGACGACTCGTATGGATTCAGGCCGGGTAAAGCTGTCATGATGCGCTGCGAGCGTTAAGCCAAACAGTCGAAAATCGACCGATAAACCACATTGTGGAAGCCGATATAAAGGCTTTTTCGATACGGTTGACCAAGAGCAGCTGATGACTTTTCTCGCGCATCGTATCGCCGACAAACGCGTATTGCGCTACATCAAACGCTTCTTGAAAGCGGGTATCGTCGAAGACGGACAGTTTAAAGCCAGTGAAACAGGTACGCCGCAAGGTGGCGTGATATCGCCCTTGCTAGCTAATCTCTATTTGCACTACAGCCTAGACTTGTGGATGACCCGCAAGTTTGCGAAAAGCTGCGGTGGAGTCGCCCGAATGATACGCTATGCGGACGACTTTGTCGTCTGCTTCCAGCAGGAAGCGGATGCCAAACGATTCCGGAACGAGCTAGAAGCACGGCTCGCCCTGTTTGAGCTGACGTTAGCACCGGAGAAAACGCAATGCATTGAATTTGGCCCGTTAGCGGTCAAACGTGCGAGAGCGCGTGGCGAAAAGGCGGCGACCTTTGATTTTCTGGGGTTTACCCATTACTGTTCACGGACGCGAGACGGAAAACGCTTTCGGATGAAGCGGAAGACGATCGGTAAACGCCTAACGGCGAAGCTGAAAGCCTACCGTGCATGGCTTAAGGCAAACCGAAACCTGCCGACCGCCGAAATACTCAAGCGAACCGCCCGCAAACTGCGAGGCCATTACGGCTACTATGGCGTCACCGATAACAGTCGAGGAATAAACCTGTACTTTTATCAAGTGCAACGCATTCTACACAAATGGCTGAATCGGCGAGGTCGGAGAAACTGCTGTAGTTGGGCAAAGTTTGCTCTATTGTTAGCGCGTTTTCCACTGCCGAAACCTAAAATCTTGGTGAATCTATTCTGAATCCGTGAATAGGGTTCTTAATGAGGAGCCGTGTGCGTAAATAGCGCAAGCACGGTTCTGTGAGGGGCTTGGTAACAATTGATGAAATAACAAACTATTTGCAATCACGTAGTAGCCGCGTGCGGCGGGGCGTTCCAGAGAAGCATGGCAAGTACGATGTTATTTGGTCGAAAGAAACCGGTCTACTCAACCGCTTAATGTATCAACAACTCTGGAGATGGGAATGAAAGGTGACAGCAAAGTCATAGCATTTTTAAATCAGGCGCTGGAAAACGAACTGACCGCAATCAATCAATATTTTTTACACGCCAGGATGTACAAAAACTGGGGCTTCGAGAAACTCAATGAGAAGGAATATCATGAGTCTATCGATGAAATGAAGCATGCAGATCAGTTGATCGAACGCATCCTGTTTCTCGAAGGTTTGCCGAATCTGCAAAGCCTCGGCAAATTAATGATAGGCGAGAATCCGGAGGAAATGTTGAGTTGCGACCTGAAACTGGAGCAAAAAGCGTTGCCCTTGTTAAGAGAAGCGATTGAATATTGCGAAGCCGTCAAGGATTATATCTCCAGAGATATCTTTACGCATATTCTCGAAAGTGAGGAAGAGCATCTCGATTGGTTGGAAACTCAACTGGAATTGATCGATAAAATCGGCATCGAAAATTATCTGCAATCGCAGATGTAAAGCACCGACAGCATAGTCGGAGTATAGCGCTCGGATCAGTCTGTCTTCGCAAATCCGGAAGCTACCGGCTGGCAACAATAACATCATGAAGCCCTATAAGAACATTGTTGCCTTTATCGTCATCAATTATTTGTTATTCGGGATTTTTTTATATTGTTTTCAGCATGCTTTTCTTTACTATCCAACTCCGTTGGTGAAAAATCATGGCCTGATCGAAACGGACTTCCGAATTAACGGCGACATCATCAAGACCTTTGTCGTCAACCCAGGACATGACGCTGCGGTCCTGTATTTTGGCGGGAATGCCGAGTCGGTGGGCTACAATGCCCATTATTTCAAGGCCTCCTTACCCGAACGCAGCGTTTATTTAATCAATTACAGAGGATATGGCGGCAGCACCGGTCAACCCAGCGAGGCGGCCTTATATAGCGACGCGTTGCATATTTATGATGAACTGGCACGACGGCATGCTAGTATTGCCGTGATCGGCCGGAGTTTAGGCAGCGCCGTCGCCACCTATCTGGCGGCGGAGCGAAATATCGAGAAACTGGTGCTAGTGACGCCCTTCGACAGCATCGAACAGGTCGCACAAAAGAAATTTCCGGTCTATCCGATATCATGGATACTGACCGACAAATATGACTCATTAGCAAGGGCCGCAAGGATCAACGCCGATGTCTTGATATTGGTGGCCGGCAATGACCGGATTATACGGCCTTGTCATTCCTATCATTTAATCGCGGCTTTTCCGGATCCACAGGTCGATGTGCATGTGCTGTCCGACAGCAATCATAACTCCATCTCCCGTCGAGGCGAATATTATCGGTTGATAGCGGAATTCCTGGACAAACGCTGAATAAAATTCATCCCTGGATTTCTCTCATGGTTGGCGGACAGCTTTTGGCTGTCCCAATTTAATCAGCCCTTGCTTAGCGACATCATCAAAACGTATTTCAGCATTAAAAATTAACCGGCATAAATGACAGTCTTTTATTGCGTATAGGCGGAATCACGGTGTATTGTTGGATAAGATTATTTTGTGTGGAGACTGCAACATGGCCGATTCAAAAAAAGATGATTTCTTGACCTATCTTAAGGCCTTCTTTGCCAATGTTTATCAGTTGCTGAAGAAGGCATTTACAAGGCTGGATAATAGCTTGTCAAAGAAAGAAGCCGATTATGATATCAATCAGCCGACCGAGGAAAAATCATCGAAACCGGGAAACTGGCGCTGGGTTGCGATTGCCTTGGGCGTTATCTTGTTGCTGTCCATATTTGACAACGCCGCGGAATTGAGGCATGAAGAAATTCCCTATAGCCAGTTTCTGAAAGCGGTCAAGGAAAATCAGGTGGATAATGTCGTCGTCACCGAAAAATATATGATCGGTAAGCTGAAAGACGGTGAACAATTCATGACGTTTCCGTTGTGGAATGAGGAGTTGGCCGATTTGATGGAGAAGCATGACGTTGAATATGTGGTCAGAAGCGGTGAAAGCTGGCTGGGCAATATTATTTTCAACTGGGTGGTGCCGATGGTGATCCTGGTGTTTATCTGGTCCTGGTTTTTTCGTCGCACCGCGGCTGGACCCGGACGCGATTTTCTAAACATCGGCAATAAGATACGCATCCATCCCGATACCGGCTCCAAAGTCACCTTCGACGACGTGGCTGGCGCCGAAAGCGCCAAGCAGGAGCTGAAAGAAACCATCGATTTTCTCAAGGCTCCGGAAAGAATCCAGAAACTGGGCGGACGCATGCCTAAGGGCGTGCTGTTGGTCGGTTCGCCGGGAACCGGCAAGACACTGTTGGCGAGGGCGGTGTCCGGAGAGGCCGGGGTGCCGTTTTTTAATATCAGCGGATCCGAATTTATCGAACTGTTCGTTGGTGTTGGCGCTGCGAGGGTCAGAGAGCTGTTCGTACAAGCGAGACAAAAAGCCCCTTGTATTATCTTCATCGATGAGCTCGACGCGATCGGACGTACACGCGGCGGTCCTGTGGTGATGGGAGGGCATGATGAACGCGAACAAACCCTGAACCAGTTATTGACCGAGATGGATGGTTTCGATCCCTCTTCCGGAGTCGTCGTGATGGCGGCTACCAACCGGCCTGAGGTGTTAGATACGGCTTTGCTGCGCGCCGGCCGTTTCGATCGGCGTATTGTTGTCGACAAGCCTGATTTACAGGATCGTATCGAAATCCTGAAACTGCATTGCAAACAACTGACCATGGCCGAGGATATTGATTTGTCGGTTATCGGGAAACGCACGCCGGGCCTGGTCGGCGCCGATTTGGCCAATATCGCCAATGAAGCGGCGATTATCGCCACCCGCCACAATCAGGATAAAGTCACGATGGCCAACTTTGAGGCCGCGATCGATAGGGTGCTGACCGGTCCGGAGAAGAAAGGCCGGGCCTTGAGCGTCGAGGAAAAACGCCGGGTGGCTTATCATGAGGCCGGCCACGCCCTGGTTGCGGAAAAGGTTCCGACCGGTCAACCGGTGCATAAAATTTCCATCATTCCCCGAGGTGTGTCGGCATTGGGCTTTACTTTGCAACTGCCGGTCGAGGAAAAATTCCTGTCTACCGAGGAAGAGCTGAAAGATCAACTGGCGATCTTGTTAGGAGGACGCAGCGCCGAGGCGATTGTGTTGGGCGCTATTTCCACCGGTGCGCAAAACGATTTGGAAAAAGCCACCGAAATCGCCCGCAACATGGTTTGTTATCTGGGCATGAGTAAAAAACTGGGAGCCTTAGTCTATGGCAGGCGTCAGCAGCTGCAGTTTTTGCCGACCGAAGAGGCCGAGCAACGGAACTACAGCGATGAAACGGCCCGTTTGATCGATAACGAAATCAAGGCGCTGATCGACGAGGCGGAGAAAAGAGCCCAAGGCATACTGACCCGGCAACGTGCGTTGCTTGACCGATTAGCCGAGCTGCTGCAGGAAAAAGAAGTGATAGGCAGAGAAGAGTTGACCGAGTTGCTGAAATAAGCGGCGCGTTGATGACTCGCGCCGGAGTAAATGAGTAGGATTATCAGCGTCACCGCGAATACCGCGATCGATTTCTTTATCGAAGTCGAAGGACTGTGCCGCCAGGATAACATTCAGGCCCGCAGCAGTCGCGAATTTGCCTGCGGCAAGGGGATTAATGTCGCCCGCGGGCTGGCGTCGTTGCAGACACCGGTGACTTGTGTAGGGTTCGTCGGTCGCCAGTCTTGGCAAGTTTTTAGCGAACTCATTTCGGCCGGATTGAATGTCGATTTCACCGCCGTCGATGGCAAAACCCGCACCAATATCACCTTGTCCGATGCGGCGGAACGGCGGGAAACGCATATCAGAACAGCCGGATTCTGTGTGAGCGCTGACGATTGTCGGCTACTGAGCGCAAAGCTGGATGATATGCTTGCGGCCGGAGACCTGCTGATTTTGTCGGGCAGTTTGCCTGGCGGCGCCGATGATTTGTATCGAAGTTTGATCGAATTGTGTCACGCTAAAGGCGTGATGGCGTTTTTGGATAGCAGCGGCAACGGTTTGCGGACGGGGTTAGCGGCCAAGCCTTATTTGATCAAACCGAATCTGCCTGAGCTCGAAGAAATTGCTGGCGAATCGTTGGTCGATGAACAAGCGATCGTCGCCGCCGCGCGCAGAATTGTAGAGCAAGGCGTAGACTGGGTTTGTGTCTCTCGCGGCGACCAAGGTCTGGTGGTCGTGGGCCGCGAAGTGTCGTTGGCCGCCTGCGTTCAGTCCTTGCCTGGCGATGTGGTCAGTCACATCGGCTGTGGCGATGCGCTGGTGGCGGGGCTGGCGGCGGCGACTTTGCACGGAAAACCGTTGGAGGAAGTCGTCAAAACGGCGGTGTCCTGCGCGACGGGCAATCTGTTTTCCAGCGAGCCGGGCGGATTTTCCCAATCGTTGCAACAGGCTATCGAGGCGCAAGTCGACATCCGCAGTTTGGCGCCGCTTTGCTGCTGAGGTCATTCAATCGACGAAGGAGGGCTGATGAACATCTTACTGGTGCAACACGGCAAATGTTTTGCCAAAGAGGCCGATCCGGACAGAAGCCTGACGGTCCAAGGCCGGGAAGAAGTTATCAAGGTGGCGGGGCAGGCGGTTGAGGCACAGATAGAAGTCGGCGCCATATTTCATAGCGGTAAGCTACGCGCCTTGCAAACGGCCGAGCTATTTGCGCAGCATCTTAACGTCGACCGGATGGAAGCGATTGACGGCATTGCGCCATTGGACGATGTCGAGGTCTTCGCACAACATTTTCAATGGCCCGATCAAGCGATGCTGGTCGGTCATTTGCCTTTCATGGCGCGTTTGGCCGCCTATTTGTTGACCGGCCGTGCCGAGCCAGCCATCATTAAGTTTCAGCATGGAGGCATCGTCTGTCTTGAGCAAAACGAGTATCCACATTGGGCGCTAAAGTGGACGATGATGCCGCTGATCGATTAAGGAACGAGTATGAAATAACTTTTCCAAATGTCGGAAGAGGAATCGGTGGCTCGATTGACAGGTGTCGGCGGCAGGGATAGCCGCCGTCAAGCCTACACGGATGTATTCACGGCGTTCTGTCAAGCGAGTTACCGAACCTCCACAAAGCCTACTGTTTCGGGAAGTTATTTTTGCATATTCCTAAGTCATACACGGAGCCGACCGATGCAAATGATCGAAATTAGCAGTCATCAACGCGAGCAGCTGATTGATATTACCGAACAAGTGAAAGCCTGGTTGCGCCACAGCAGCATACGCAACGGCCTGGTCAATGTTTATGCTCAGGGGGCGACGGCGGCCATCATGATACAAGAAAATTGGGATGACAGCGTACAGGCCGATGTCGTCGATCTGCTGCGAAAGCTCATTCCTAGGGGCGTTTGGTTACATGATCGCCAGGGACGGCAACGGCGATTCTCATTTGAAAGCGGGCTTGGTAGGGCCGTCGGAAACCATCCCGATCATCGATGGAGAATTGGGCTTGTCGACTTGGCAGAATATCTTTTTTTGTGAATTCGACGGTCCGCGCAGTTCGCGAAAGATAGTCTGTACCGTGATGACGGCGTAAGCGGGTAATGAGTCCGGCCTGTATTTAGTCAGGCATGCGCGGGTCGAGAAATCATCAGGTGGAATTTTCTGCCGCGGAAAATGAATGAGGTCATTGCAATGTCGGAACAATTATGCGCGCTTTATCCCCATTTCAGTGAGCGAGTTTCTTTGTGCGGTCTCTATTTGGCTCATCGCTTGCAGAGACAGGGCGGCGCCGAGACTCCTTTCGTTTACGCCAATTTCCTGTCCAGCCTGGACGGCCGCATCGCCATCGAAGACAGCGGACAAAACACTCCGCCTTATATTCCCAAACATATCACCACGGCTTCGGATTTCAGCCTGTTCATGGAATTGCATGCCCAGGCTGATTGTCTGATCACTCATGGCGGCTATATGCGCGCGCTAAGCGAGCAAAGACTGGGAAACATTCTCCAGGTCAATAAAGCCGATCTGGCCGAATGGCGCCGCAGCAACGGACTGAAAGCACAGCCGGCGGTGATTATCGCCAGCGCCAGCCTGGAGTTTCCGATGCATGCCAGTCTTAGCGAACATCGGCAGCAGGTTTATATCGCCACCGGAAAAAAAGCCGATGCGGGGCGAGTTCGCCAATGGCAGGAACAGGGTTACCCCGTGTTGTTCAGCGGCGAGCAGCAGATGGTGCAGGGACAGGCGTTAATCGGGCAACTGAAAAAGTTGGGCTATCGAAGCATTTATTTGATTGCGGGACCGAAAATGCTGGATACGATGGTCAGAGAACGGCAATTGTCGCGCCTCTATCTGACGCTGACTCATCAACTGATCGGCGGTCTGGATTTTCGCACCTTATTGACCGGTCCGGCGTTGGCCGGGCAGGGCGATATGATATTGAAGTCGTTATATTACCAGCAGGACACGCCCGCCGGTTCCGGGCAGTTTTTCCTGCAATTCGATCTGTAAGGCCAATAAAAAAATTCGGCGTTTGTTCGCGGGAGAAGACATATGAAACAATGGGTTTGCGAAACGTGCGGCTACAACATGATCGGTGAACAGCCCGAGCACTGTCCGTTTTGTGGCGCCGATAGGGATCATTTCATCAGCTGGGAGCAGGCGGAAAAAACCTACCGGGTTTGCGCCTATCCCGTCAACGCAGACGTGACTCAGCTTATTTCCGAACCCCGCCTGGGACTGGAGCATGCCGCCTATCGGGTCGAAACCAAACAGGGAACGGTATGGATCGACTGCCCTTCGGCCTTTAATCGAACGCTGGAGCCGGTACAGGCGATTTTATTCACTCATCCGCATTTCATGGGAGCTTCCAACCAATACCGCGAGCTTTGGCAGGCAACCGTGTATCTGCATGCTCTGGATGCGGAGAATCCCTTGGCTAAACCATTCCCGGTCGACAAGCGTTTCAGCGACGATTTTGTTTTTGCAGGCATAGAGGCCTATCACATCGGCGGACATACACCCGGCTTCACCCTGTATATTTATCAGGATGTTTTGTTTATTTGCGATTACGCCTTTCCGCCCGGTTCGTCGATGCGCTTGAATCCATTCGGGCCTGAACGCGAAACCAGGCAGGGCGCACAAATTATCCTGAAGCTGATCAAGTCGAGGCCGCTGAAGACGGTTTGCGGCTATAACTATTGTTGCGATTTTAAGCCGTGGCTTGACGATTTCCGGCGCCTCGTTGACTAGCGACTATGAACCCTGATTTAGCGACGTGGTCTCTTTGATAAAAATGGCTATATAAACCCCAGGTTACCTGAAACAGAGGGGTGGGGTAGGGTGTGCTGACGATACAGCAATGTCATCAGTTTGAGTATTTTTGCAGGGTTTAGGGCATGGGGTGTGTCTGTCGAGGAGCGCCGTTCACCCAGCACCTAAATTATGCTTATAGTCCAGTAGCCATGGAATTTAGGTGCTGGGTAAACCCATCCCTGGGGGCTTGACGGCAGCATCCTTGCTGCCGACATCCACGCCAAACACACCCCATGCCCTTTTTGAACGCCAAAGTGGGAATTGCTGCTGATGATAGGAAGCGCACCGGTTTTTGATGCGCTTCACGCAGTTCGACACATCCGAAGGCAAGACGGTGCGTTGCGTAGGAGCTCCGCTTTCGGCGCGAAAAGAGCCATTCGGCCCGAGGGCGGGCCTCCTATAGGCAGACTTTGGCGGAGCCGCAGCGCAAGTAGCCGCATGTCGCTATGCGAAATGCAGGTCAACGAGGTCCTGAACGATTCAACCGTGACGTAATTATTCAGCGTATTTTTATCAGAGGGAGTAGGCTATTGATTTATCGGGCTGTCTGCAACAGGCAGATTTTTTGCTCCTGCAAAATCTGCATTTCCATCGTCCCTGACGGTCAGACGTTGCAGTCAGAGCTTACGCCGCACAGGGAAGTGCAAGTGCCGCGTGAGGCAGGATGCCGTTAGCTGCCATGGAAGTATTCACGCGTCCCGAGAAATCAATGGTCTACTCCCTAAACCCTGAAAGATACTGAATAGTTAGTGCGGCCACCGTGACTAGAGTAAGTTAAACGTTTGGGGCGGGTTAAATAACCCGCCCCGCCGAGAGGAATGACGCGATATTAACCAATGTGTTGGTTCAGGTATTTTTTAATGAGGGAGCCCTGGAGGTATTAACGCTGTATCTTGCAAGCCTGGCAGGAAACAACCAGCGGTAAGTTAATAGCCATTTTGATAAAAGGGTTTGTTGAGGGCGATATGGCTCAAGAACATGACAAAATTTGCGTATATTACGACGGCGCCTGTCCGCAATGCGTGCGTGACCGGGAGACCTATCGAAAGCTGGCCGGCAAGCAGGCTGAAGATGTGTGCTGGATAGACATCACCGGACAGGAACAAAAACTGCGGGAGATAGGCATCGATCCGGACAGGGCTTTGCAGGAATTGCATGTCAAGGATCAGGACGGACGCATTTTATCGGAATTGGATGCCTATATTCTGCTGATGAGCAAGACCCCGCTGTTGCGTCCTTTGGCCTGGCTGATAGGGCTGCCGTTGATTCGACCGTTACTGGCTTCGCTTTATCATCGACTGGTCAATAGCCGTTTGCGGCGTAGCGGAAGGTTGTAGGCCGAAAGCTAACAAGTCTGCCTTGGTGAGCCGCTTAAAGATTGTATTCACAGCGGGAAAAAAGCGTTATAGTCAAATTTCCATTAAACAAATTCAGGAGGCTATCATGACTGACAGCGGAATCGATAAAGACGCGGTGATTGAGGTATTGAATAAGATCCTGGAAACGGAACTGGCCGGCGTCGTACGTTACACTCATTATTCTCTGATGGTGTTTGGTTACAGCCGCATTCCGATAGTGTCCTGGATGCGCGGTCAGGCGACTGAATCGTTGAATCATGCGACTGAGGCCGGCGAAATGATTACGCACTTGGGCGGCCATCCCTCGTTGGGAATCGGACCGTTGCTGGAGACCCATCGTCACGATATCGGCGCGATACTGGAAGAATCGCTGGAGCATGAGTTGTTGGCCGTCGCCGAGTATAGGAATTTGCTGGAATTGACGATGGACCGCGATGTCATGTTGGAAGAATATGCCCGGCGCATGCTCGCGCTGGAAGAAACCCATTTGGGCGAGGTCCGCAAGATGCTGCAAAAGCCGGGTGGATGAATGCGAAGCTTGTCAGCGAAATTATCTGAGACCTTGTTCCTTCACTCTGACCCAGGCGCCGGATTCAAAATGGCCTAGGAACATCTTGCCGATATAGTAGACCAGTAAAGCGGAAATAGCGGGGCGCAACAACAGCGAGCCGGCGGCATTGGATACAGGCGTATAGCCTCGGATGTATTTCATCAGGTAGTGGTTGATCCACTCGGCATGAGCGCCGCCGAGGATGGCGGCGACGGTGATTTTGATTTGATGGTCGGAAAATGAAACGCCGTAAATTCGGCAGAGATCATGCAGCAGTTTCGTTAACAGTCCGGCTACGGCCAGCTGTCCGAATAAAGGTACAGGAATGAGGCCTGAGCCGCCGGCGAGTGCGGTATATTTATTGACCACCCGTTGAGCGCGCAAACCCTGGGCGGACAATTTTCTCTTCGGCAGTCGATGGGCTTTGGACAACGGGAGGGTTCGCTCAGACGGGCCGGTTGAGGACATCGCTTTCTCCTTTATCGATTCAGGGGCTAAACAAAGAGGTCTAACAATAGGTAACTATTCGCTTGGTATTGAGAAAATATTGCCTTAACTATCAGTTGCTTGCTCCAGAAGATGCCGTGAACCCAGCACCTAAATAAACGAAGATGATTTATCGCAGCCATTAGCCTATGGAATTTAGGTCTGGGTGAATACATCCCTATAGGCCTGGATGCGACATCCTTAGCAACTCTTCGTCTGTCATATCGGCCGCTGTTTCTAGGCTGAACACAAGGCCGGCGCGCCGGCTGAATCGTCTAACTTGATCACTGAGGAGGTCAACATGAATGAAGATATCCTGAATTTGGAAGTGAGAAAATATCTGAAGAAAGTCGGATTGACATCGCAACGGGAAATCGAACATGCGATCCTTAAGGCCATCGAAAACGGCAATTTGCAGGGCTCGGAAACCCTGCCCGTCAAGATGACGCTGGAGTTGCCCGATGTCGACCTTAAGTTGACTATCGAGGGTGATTTGGCGATGGATTAGCGCCGAGCCAGCGGCGCTTGCAGTCATGGCAGTCAAGGCGACGCTGAAAAGAGCGATCACATTACCGCTGTTGGTTTTTTACGGCGCGGGGACGATACTGGGAGCCGGTATTTATGCGCTGATCGGTAAAATCGCCGCATTAAGCGGTCAATATGCGCCATTCTCATTCTTACTGTCGGCGCTGATCGCGGCGTTCGTCGCCTTCACCTATGCGGAATTATCCGGACGCTATCCGAAGAGCGCCGGAGAGGCCGTCTATGTTCATCACGCATTCCAGGCGCGATGGCTGACAGCGCTGGTCGGCTGGGGTATCGTGTTGACCGGCATCGTTTCCGCCGCGGTGATGGCGAGGGGAGCTTATGGCTATCTGAATGAATTGATCGTCGTTTCCGAAGGCATCGCAATTTCGTTATTTGTGTTATTAATCAGCCTCATCGCCATTGTCGGCATTTCCCTGTCGGTCAACGTCGCGGCGCTGGTGACCCTGATTGAAATCAGCGGCATTCTATTGGTATTGTTTGTCAGTCGGGAGCAGCTATGGTCTATTCCTGCTAATTGGCACGCGTTATTGCCGCCGTTTTCCTGGCCGGTCTGGCAAAACATCATCCTCGGCGCCTTTCTAGCTTTTTATGCGTTTATCGGTTTCGAGGACATGGTTAACGTAGCCGAGGAAGTGATCGAGCCGGAAAAGAATCTGCCGTCGGGGATCATCTTGGCATTGCTGATTGCGACGGTGTTTTATGTGTTGGTTGCTTTGGCGGCGGTACTGACCTTACCGATTCCGGTCCTGGCCGATCATAAGGCGCCGTTTGCGTTAATATTTCAAAGTAACAGCGATATTCCGGCCGAGATCATCAGTCTAATCAGCCTGATCGCGATCATGAACGGGGCATTGGTGCAGATCGTCATGGCTTCCAGGGTCCTGTACGGTCTGGCCGAAAAGGGCGCAGCTCCCGCTTGTTTTGCTTTTATTCACGATAAAACCCGAACACCGGTCATCGCGACGCTGTTTTTTGCGGCGATCTTGCTGACGATGGCGTTGTGGCTGCCGATCGCCGAGTTGGCCAAAATCACCAGTTTTATCATATTGACTATTTTTGCCCTGATCAGCCTCAGTCTGTGCATCATTAAGATCAGGGACAAGCAGCATCCTTTTCATTATTTTAAAGTGCCTTTGATTGTCCCGGCGATCAGTTTTCTATTATGCCTGAGTTTCATCGTGTTACAGTTTCAATGAAAGCTCATTTTGAGGAAGAGTCCGTGCTTAGATAGCGACACAACCAAATATTCAGGCTTAATTCACCGCCGATTCAGCATTGTCGTCATATCCTGTATTACACGCATACAGGAGGACAGAGATATGAATATTCTGACAAAAGCGATCATTGCCGTTTTAGCATTGTATCTGGGCGGCTGCGCACATCATGGCGGTTATTATTCCGGTTATTATGATGGCGGCTACGCCGTCGGCGCCAGCAGTTACGCCTCGTCTTATTCCTATCCGGTTTACGGCGCCAGGCAAGTCTATGTCGATAGGCCGATAGTACGAAAGCATCGCGTTCACAAACGGCCCGTGTATAAAACTTATCGTTATCGCGATCGGCATGAGGGTCGCCGCTATGATAAACACTATACAAAACGGCCAAGATCACATGCCCATCGTGATTTTCGCGATCGGCAATCGAGCAAACGGCCTCGGAAAGACCGGTATTTATCGGATCGACGATCAAATAAAAGCCGCTTAGACAGGCAAGGTTCGCGGCGTTCGAACGTAGAAAAATTCAATAGAAGGTCGGGCAGGGAACGAGGGCATTCACGTTACGATACTCACAGAAACCGGTAAGAGAGGGCGGATAAGCCGACTTGAATCTTTAATCCTCGTTTGTTTTCCTGAGTTTCCATTCCCTTGAAACTCCATCCGGGCTAAGATAGTTGATAACAGATCAAGGGGAAAACGCGCCCGCCATCAGCATCAACCTTAGCGCCGAGTCATGGATGAACAAGAGGGGGACGGGGGCGATCACTGGGCATTGATTTGGCACGGATTCGGATCAATGACAATAATTGCTACAACAATACGAGGTCGTGGTCATGGGGTATCAATATATTCGTTTTTTCGATGAAATCGGTATCGAGGATATACCTTTGGTGGGCGGTAAAAATGCGTCGCTGGGGGAAATGTATCAAAAACTGGAGTCTCGCGGCGTCAAAGTGCCGAACGGTTTCGCCATTACCGCCGAGGCTTACCGCTATATGCTGGAGAGCAGCGACAGCATGGCCTCGTTACGCGAAACTTTGGACGCATTGCAGCAGCATGATGTCGAAAGCCTTGCCCGTTGCGGCCGCAAAGCCCGCGAGATCGTCTATGCGGCCGGCATTCCGGCAGATCTGGAAGAGGAAATCAGTCAGGCCTATCGGCAATTGCAGCAGCAGTATGGGGAAGGGCTGAGCCTAGCGGTGCGCAGTTCGGCCACTGCGGAAGACTTGCCGACCGCCAGTTTTGCCGGTCAGCAGGACACCTATCTGAATGTTAACGGCATGGCCGAATTGCTGGAAGCCTGCCGTCGTTGTTTCGCCAGCCTTTTTACCGATCGGGCGATTCATTACCGGATCGATCACGACTTTGATCATTTCGACGTGGCGCTGTCGATCGGCGTGATGAAAATGGTGCGTTCCGATCTGGCCAGCAGCGGAGTGATGTTTTCGTTGGACACCGAATCGGGATTTCGCGAGGTCGTGTTCATTACCGCGGCCTATGGCTTGGGTGAGAATGTCGTACAAGGCAATGTCGATCCGGATGAGTTCTATGTGCACAAACCCACCTATCAGCAGGGACACCGCTGTGTGTTGCGCCGCATGCTGGGGGCGAAAAAAATCAAGATGATTTACAACGAGGGCAACACCCGTGAAGCGACCAAAAATGTCGTGACCTCGGCCAAGGAGCGGGAATCCTATTGTTTAAGCGATGAGGATGCGCTGAAGCTGGCCGATTATGCGATTCAGATCGAACAGCTCTATAGTCAGACGGCCGGCAAGGACCGGCCGATGGACATGGAATGGGCCAAGGACGGGCTGGATGACGAACTGTATATCGTGCAGGCGCGGCCGGAAACGGTCACCTCGCAGAAACAAGGCATGCTGTTGGAGGAATACCGGCTGAAAGGCGACGGTGAAGTCGCGGCCCAAGGTCATGCCGTCGGCGACAAGATCGCGACAGGCAAAGCTCACATCATATCCGGCACCGATAGACTGTCCGAATTCCGCGCAGGCGAGGTGTTGGTGTCCGACACGACTTCGCCGGATTGGGAGCCTATCATGAAAATCGCCTCGGCGATCATCACCAACCGCGGCGGCCGCACCTGCCATGCCGCGATCGTCGCCAGGGAATTGGGCATACCGGCCGTGATCGGCTGCGACAACGCCACCTCCGACATCAAAACCGGCGAACAAGTGACCGTTAGCTGCGCCGAAGGCGATACCGGTAAGGTGTATCGCGGCGAGATTCCTTTTGACATCGAAAAGACTGATCTCAGCGGCATGGAGCGCCCGGAAACGAAAATCATGCTCAATCTGGGCAATCCCGACTTGGCGTTCAAGAGCAGTTTTCTGCCCAATGACGGAGTCGGGCTGGCGCGCATGGAATTCATCATCAACGAATATATCAAGATCCATCCGATGGCGCTGCTGCATCCAGACCGGGTGCAGGATGGTGGCGAAAAACAGCAAATCAAGCGCCTGTTGCGTGGCTACCAGCAGCCGGTCGATTATTTTGTCCAGCGTTTGGCGGAAGGGGTCGGCACGATCGCCGCGGCTTTTTATCCGAAGCCGGTCGTAGTGCGCATGTCCGATTTCAAAAGCAATGAATACGCCTCCTTGCTGGGCGGCGGCAATTTCGAAATCAACGAAGACAACCCGATGATCGGCTTCCGCGGCGCCTCCCGATATACCCATCCCAATTATCAGGAAGGCTTTGCGCTGGAATGCGAGGCGATGAAGCGGGTGCGAGACAAAATGGGGCTGACCAACGTCATCCTGATGATTCCGTTCTGCCGCCGGGTCGAGGAGGGAAGACGGGTATTGGACAAGATGGCCGAGTACGGCCTGAAACGAGGTGAAAACGGCCTGAAAGTTTATGTCATGTGCGAGATACCGAACAATGTCATCCAGATCGACGCCTTTGCCGAACTTTTCGACGGCTTTTCGATCGGCTCCAATGATCTGACTCAGTTGACGCTGGGGGTGGACCGGGATTCGGAAATCGTTTCCTTCGATTTCGACGAACGCGACGAAGGCGTCAAGACGCTGATTCGCATGGCCGTGGAAGGCGCGAAACGCAATGGCCGCTATTCCGGGCTGTGCGGGCAGGCGCCGTCCGATTATCCGGAAATGGCCGAATTTTTGGTCGAACTCGGTATCGAATCGATGAGCCTGAATCCGGACACCGTGATCAAAACCACGCTGCATGTGCTCGAGGTGGAAAAGCGTTTGCGAAAAGCCCATTAATCACCAGGCGGTTCATGCCTTTCGGCTGACAGCATGGCTATTATTTTCAGGGAGTACGGTCGGGTCGGCTGGCAGAAGAAATGGTATTTTCTGCTTTGTCTTTTCGGTTTGACCAGTGGGACGGTGCTCGATTTTTATGTGCCGGTCTTGTACAAAAACATCGCCAACGGCTTAGCGGAGAACTATTCCGATGCCACGCTGGCTATGTTGTTGGATAACCTGTCGATGGTCGCCATCTGCTATAGCGGGGTTTGGTTGTCGTGGCGCTTTCTGGAAATCGGCATCATTCCGGTGGAAGGCGGCGGCATCAACCTGTTGGAAAAACGCTGTTTCGATGTGTTGAAAAAACAGCGATACCTGTTCTTCGAAAACAGCTTTTCCGGCAGCCTGATCAAGCAGGCCAACCGATTTTCCCGCTCTTTCGAGATCATCCTCGATTGGGTGTTTTTTCAGCTGTACATGAACATGCTGGCCATCGTCATGGCCTTCGTGATCTTCTACCAGCAGCAACCGCGATTCGCGTTGTATTTTCTCGGCTGGGTTGCCATTTACCTGAGCTGGAATATCGGCTTTTCCGTTTGGAAGCTGAAATTCGACGAAGCGGTGGCGAAAGCCGACTCGACAGTGGGCGGGGTTTATTCGGACGCGATCAGCAACATTTTCATCGTCAAAAGCTTCGTCCTCGAAGAACAGGAGCAGCAACGCGTCAATCAGGCCTCCGATCAGGTTTATCGGCGCAAGAAAATCGCCTGGATATTGATGTTCATCTCCTTCGCCGTCCAGGGCTTGATGATATTCGGTATCGAACTGCTGCTGGTCTACCTGATGATCGACAAGTGGCGTAGCGGTGCGTTTCAAGTCGGCGAATTTGTGTTGTTTCAAGCTATCATGGTGATGCTGATACAGCGATTGTGGGAATTCGGCCGCAACCTGCGCAACTTTTTCACCGCGCTGGCCGACGCCAAGGAAATGACCGAGGTGTTCAGAAATGACGAGTTGGAGATCGACCTTCCCGAAGCCGAGGATCGACAAATGACCCAAGGGATGATTCGCTTCTGCAATGTCGATTTTGCCTATGGCGGCCAAGAGCCGCTGTTTCAGGGTTTTTCCCTGCAGATCGATGCCGGCGAACATGTCGCCCTGGTAGGCCAGTCCGGTTCCGGAAAAACCTCGTTGACTAAGCTAATGTTCCGTTTCGTCGAACTGCAAGCCGGTGCAATCCTGTTCGACGGCATCGATAGTCGAGACTTCACGCTGGCATCGCTGCGAAAACAGATCTCGTTGATTCCGCAACAGCCGGAGCTGTTTCACCGTTCGGTGCGCGACAATATCACGCTGGGCGGCGACGTGTCCGAGGCGGAGCTGCAGGCTGTGGCCGCAAAGGCGCAAAGCCTGGAATTTATCGAAAAATTGCCGCAACGTTTCGATACCCAGGTCGGCGAACGCGGCGTTAAGCTGTCCGGCGGCGAGAAACAGCGCATCGCCATCGCCCGGGCTTTTCTCGAAGATGCGCCGATCGTCGTGCTGGACGAAGCGACCAGTGCGCTCGATTCGCTGACCGAACAACAGATTCAAACGGCCATCTTCGAACTGCTGAAGAATAAAACCGCCATCGTCATCGCTCACCGTCTGTCGACCATTTTGCGAATGGACAGAATCATCGTGTTAGAGCAGGGAAGGATCATCGAGCAGGGCAGCCACCAGCAATTACTGGCGCAGCAGGGCCGTTATTATCAAATGTGGCAGCATCAGAAGGGAGATTTTTTGGGAGAGTAATTAAGGATGTGTTTCCGTTCGATCAGCCGAATAGTCGCTATCGCTCCTATGCGGACCAAAGTGCTATGAGCTCCAATGGCGGCAGTAAAATACATACAAGTCATTTAAGTCAACATCAGTGTTTGATTGCAAGACTTGACCCCTGATTTTCTTTCTTTGCTTTCAAAATAAAAATACTAATTTGAAAAAAATTAGTAAATACCAATTGTATAGACTATACTAATATCGTGTAAATTAGTAATTGGCAATATCCATGAGAGTACCAGAATCCCCGCCATCTACCGATAAAATTTTAAAACGATTGTTTGAAGAGGATAACAAAGAAAAAATTGTCCATATTTTAAGCGCTAATCAAGGATTACTTGATAATAAAGGACGTTATCTTCACTGGACAAAACTAAAGCATTTGCCGCCACCAGAAGACCTTTCCAGCGAAGAGTATTGGTTTATCGTTAAGACTGCAAGACAGAAAGTATTAAAAAATATCCCCCTTTATGATAAAGCTGGACGTCCTTTTAATTTTTGTATACCTGATTCATTACAAGAAGACTTGCATTGGTTAGATCAGAATGCCGCCGGCAGCATTACCATGGATCAACCAATTACCAACCCTCATACCCGGGATACCTATTTAGTTAGCTCTCTTATAGAAGAGTCAATTAACTCGAGTCAGCTTGAAGGTGCATCTACAACTAGAGATGTCGCCAAAGAAATGTTGAGACAAGGTAGAAAGCCAAAAGACCATAGCGAACAAATGATTTTTAATAACTATAAAGCTATGGAAGTCATTAGAGAATATAAAGATGATGCCTTAACCCCATCATTAATCAAATATTTTCATGAGGTTATTACCAAAAGTACACTGGATGATCCAGCTAAAGCAGGCCAATATAGAGATGCTAATGATAAGATTCATGTCGTAGATGCAACAGAATCTTCAATCTTGCATACCCCTCCAGATGCAGAGCAACTTCCGGAGCGAATTGATAGAATTTGTGATTTTGCTAATAATTCTTTAAAAAATGAATTTATTCATCCGGCAATTAAAGCCATTATTTTACACTTCATGATTGGCTATGATCATCCCTTCATTGATGGTAATGGCCGTACAGCGCGGGCATTATTCTATTGGGCAATGGCTAAATATGGTTATTGGTTAATTGAATTTATATCTATATCGAGAATAATAAAAAAAGCACCTGTTCAATATGGGAATGCATATCTATATTCAGAAACTGACGATGGTGATTTAACCTATTTTCTTATCCATCAAATGAATGTGATAAGAGAAGGCATTGCTTCCTTACATAAGTATTTGGAAAGGAAAGCTAATGAGATTGAAGAAGCTGAAAAACTTTTAGATAAGTCGAAAGCTCGAGGTCAGCTTAACCATAGACAATTATCATTACTCAAACATGCTCTGAAAAACCCTAATGCGATTTACCGTATTCAGGAACATCAAGCTTCACATGCAATTAGTTATCAGACGGCTAGAACAGACTTGTTGAAAATGTCAGATCAACTTCATCTATTAAGAAAAAGAAAGTATGGAAATTCATTTGTTTTTGTATCGCCACCAGATTTAAAAACAAGATTGATTGAAAACAAACTCTAACGAATAAGGTTAGATCACACGATTACCCACATCTCACCCCGAAGCGAAAACAGCCTTTCCAATTTGGTTCTTCCGGATTTCCCGTGGGAGACCACAACATATAGTATGTTAGAAGACCGCAACCGGAGCCTCTTGTAAAATACCAGAACGACACGACTTTTTTTTGAATGCCAATGAATCAACCGCAGATACAAATACCGTTAGACTTGCCCAATGTTAGCGTCGAAAAATACGAACAAACCGATAAGGGTCTGGTGATCACTGTTGTCAGTACCCGTGATACGGCGGTATGTCGTCACTGCGGACGGACGATCGACAAATTTCACGGTTACGACAAAGCGATTACGCTACGGCATCTACCGATTTTTGACCGACCGGTCTGGATTCGCATCCGGCCGAAGCGTTTTCAATGTCCCTACTGTGACAAAGGGCCAACGACAACGCAACGTTGCGAGTGGTACGATCCCAAGAGCCCGCATACCAAAGCCTATGAGAATTGGATTTTACGCGAGTTGGTCAATAGCACGCTCAGTGACGTCAGCCTGAAACGGAATCTCAGCATCGGTTGTATTGAAGGTGTCCTCGATCGGCATATTCAGCGCCAAGTGGACTGGTCGACAGTGCCCGATTTAGAGTTGATTGGAATTGATGAAATTGCCTTGAAGAAAGGCCATAAGGATTTTGTCGTCATCGTGTCCGGACTGACGGCGCAACGTGAAAAGTATCTCTTGGCGGTGTTACCGGATCGCAAAAAAGAAACCGTCAAGGCCTTTTTAAAGACGCTGCCGCCTCGGCAATGCCAAAGCATCCGTCGTGTCTGCATCGATATGAACGAAGGTTACTGTAATGCCGCTCAAGAAACCCTACCCAACGCTCAGGTTGTGGTAGACCGCTTTCATGTCGCCAAACATTATCGTGACTGTGCCGATAAAGCGCGCAAAGCCGAAATGAAGCAACTGAAACAAACCTTACCGGAATCGGAGTATGCTCAACTGAAAGGCGCCATGTGGGCGTTTCGAAAGCCTTGGAATCGCTTGACCGAAGAACAGCAAATCGTTTTATTGTCGTTATTCCGGCAGGCACCGGTACTGAAAGAGGTCTATGTTCAACGTGAAGTCCTAACCGGTCTCTTTGAACAGAACCTGACCAAAGCGCAGGCCGAACACGCGTTAACGCAGTGGCTGAATAGAATTGCGGAATTGAGATTGGATTGTTTCACGTCTTTTGTCACAACATTAAACAACTGGCGTGATCACATCACCAACTATTTTATTCGGCGTGAAACCAGCGGGTTTGTTGAAGGGTTGAATAACAAAATCAAAGAGATCAAGCGCCGCTGCTACGGTATTTATAACCTGGGCCGATTATTCCAGCATATTTGGCTGGATGTGCAGGGACGCCGGACTTTGTTTACGGGACACTAGATATTGGGGTTACCACGGGAAATCCTAGAGAGCCAAAACATTTGCGCTTGGTTTTCTCAATAATACTAAACTTCATTCTCGGTGGATTGCTGCTTTATGTTGCTCTCCAAGGTTGCGCCGAAGTCGCCAACGGGAGGATCGGCGTGTTGTCCCAAGATATCAGGGTTGGATTATTTGGTTCAAACAAGGTGCTGTTCACTCTTCCCAAGGGACTGGTAGTTCGAGACGCGTCGGCAACAGGTGCGGGTTGGTTTGAGGCAAACCGGTTCAGAATCGTTGTCACATCAGATAATCCAGAGCTTGTGGATTATAGGTTTAAGGTTGAGCCACTTTCCGATCAACACACTGAGTATTATTCAGCAGAGGTCGCAAAATGAGTGCTAACCAGCGGGTCAACTTGACCGTCAAACGCTACGCGCCTATCGTCGCTACGCATTTTCCGTCAAGTTACCCTTGGCGTTGTGTGACTAGAGGAAGACATGGAAATTACTAGCGTCGAACTTGAGCGATTCAAGCGAGTTCAAAAAGCTGAAATCGAACTGAGTGACATCAATGTCCTAGTCGGATCTAATAATTCTGGAAAAAGTAGCATGCTTCAAGGCATTCACTTTTCTGCGGGAGCGGCAGTTGCCGCACGGCGACTTGATCGCGTTACATTTACTCAACAATCTTTGCTCTATTGTCCGTCGAGAAACTTTGTAGACCTTCGAAACGGCGGGCCTTATCAAAATCAATCCGCTTTCGGATATCTACGCGTTAGAGTCGTAGACGATGAAGAAGAGGATACGTACACCGTCCGAGTCTACCGGGGAAGAAATGAGGGAAATGTAGGCTGTGAACGCCGCGGGAACCTAACAATTGGTGGAATGGTTACGGCATTCATTCCTCCGTTCTCGGTGTATGTTCCGGGGCTTGCGGGAATACCGGAGCTGGAGGAATATCGCTCAGAAAGCGTCGTTCGGAAAGGTGTGGCAAGCGGTGATGCGAACCTTTATTTGCGAAATGTATTGCTTCTGATAAAGAGAAAGAAGTTACTGTCTGAATTGACGCAGCTTATGAAGTTAGTGTTTCCTAATTTCAGCATCGAGATAAATTTCGATCCAGTCCATGACAGTCATATTCATTGTTTGGTCCGGGCTGGTTCGGCTCACAAAAAAACCCCGATTGAATTAATTGGAACGGGTGTTTTACAAGCCCTTCAGATATTCTCTTACGCCACTTTGTTCAAACCTAAACTGCTACTACTCGATGAACCAGATTCGCACCTTCATCCAGACAACCAGGGGTTGCTCGCCGAATCATTCGTTGCGCTGGTCGATCGGTTAGAAACTAAAATTATTGTTTCGACGCACAGCAGGCATTTAGTGGAAGCTCTATATGGTGAGTCCAATTTCGTTTGGATGAAGGGTGGAAAAATACAGGAACAGGGAATTGGTCTTCATAAGGTGCCAATATTGATGGATATCGGCGCATTGGATAGCTTTGATAATCTCATCAATGGATCTAAAGATCGGGTCATATTAACCGAAGATACGAACTTAACATTAATACGAAAATTAGCCGAGTCTTCCGGTTTTGATATGGCAAAAACAAATATTTATTCCTACAAAGCGTCTTCAAATCTAAACGCCGCATTCGTGCTCACTGAATTTATCTTGGAAGCAGCACCCAACACGAAGGTGATTGTCCATGCTGATAACGACTTTTTGACAGATGACGAAACCGAAGATTTGAAGAAAAAAATAGAAAAATCTGGTGCACTCGCTTTTGTGACCGAAGGATCTGATATTGAAAGCTATTATGTCGACCCAGGCCATATTTCCGAATTGCTCAAAGAGGATCAGGAGCAAATTGAAAAATGGCTCGATGAACTAGCACTTGCTACGCACAACAAGCTTACTCACAAATTCTCACGAAAGCGAGACGAAGCAAAAAAGAAGCTATACAAAAACGCAAATGCCCCGGACACTCTGGCATTAATGGGTGATCAAGTTCCGTTGCCGCCGGAGAAGCGCCTGGGAAAATTCATGCTATCGCAAGTACGGTCATCGATGTTCACTCGCTTTGGCAAAGAGGTGGATTTATTGTCTGAATCTGATTATCTATACTCTGATTTCTTGCAAGATATGGCGCAGTAGTCACACAACAATGCCATGCAGACGACCCACCTTCCGCTTATTCCCTTCGGTCATGCGCTTCAAGTGGACTGCTGATGACGAGCGTTATGAGCCAAATAGAGATTGAAGCATGGATGAAAAATTGAAGTGCCATCATTGTGAAAGTGAGTTTACGGCAGAGCAAATACTGGCGGGCTGCCATTACTCTTATCCGCAAATGGAGGCACTTGGATTTATTTGTACAGCTTGCAATAAAGCGAGTCAAATCCGTGTAAGGGGTGGCACCTTTCAGTCAATCGAAGTAATTTCGGCTCCAGGGCCAGAGTGGGTGATACATGATTCTTTGAGGCCCATTGGCTTCGAATACCGCATTGATCCAGAGTGGGTTCATTGCTGGTTAGGTGGCAAGCATTATGAATTCAAGTCAAAGTAATAGCCAGTTCATCACAAGCGGCTGCACCGGACAAATTTTCGCTGTCACCTTTTTTGCGTGGCAAAAAAGCCGCCATCAAAAATTTGCTCGGTGAGCCGGGCGTTAGCTCGTTAAAAGAATGACCTTCACCACAAGGAAAAAGAACCAGAATGAATCAAAAGACAAATGATCAAATAATACTTGCGCAGATAATCGAGGAGAAATGTGCGGAATCTGAAGCGGAACTAACAGTAGCTGAATACTTTGAAATCTACTCTGCTTCAGAAATTCTCAAAGATCATGATCTTACTTATGATGATATTTCCTACGGAATAGAAGGGAAAAGGGGACAGAAGGGAAAAGGGGACAGATTTATTTTTTGGCACCTCAACGATAAGGGAATATTCCTTTCTGAAACTCACTCCCGGATAATCGATGATCCTGCGGCTTACCCATAGTCAAGTTTTCAGCGTCATTGCAGGATGAAACAGCGAATTTGATTGGTTAGACATCGATCCTTGTTACAAAGCGTTGGGAAACATTGAAACTGAACGAGCTTCACTTTATACACTGAGTTTGTTTATGGCGCGATACCGGACATGAAAAATAAATCTGTCCCCTTTTTACCCAAAAAACAGGAGTACATATGCAACTATCTTTTCCAGAAGAAGACCCAATAAAAGCAAAAGAACTCTCGTATTATTTATATTACTTTAGTGCGGCATATACTGTTGCAGTGGAACGATATGGTGATATTTCATTAAAAAAAGTTCTAGGTGATCAAGAATTTTACGTAAACGATTTTCGCCAGGCTCTTTTTGAAGCAGGCACAAAATCTCCACATGCCTTGCGTCAGTTATTCTTTTCAGATTTATCCGAAAATGAGCTTGTTGTAGATGAAATTACAAGAAATAGTCCGCTTTCTTTTTTCGGCAAAGGTGTTGTCTCCGCAATCGTTTTAAGTGCAATTATCTCTGGTGGAAAAGTTGAAGGCTTTGGGGTCAAAGTTGAAATGCAACCACTAGGTGAAGGTGTCAAACTTCTAAAAGAGGCATTCAAAGAACCTCCAGAGCCTGAGCCAGAAGAAAACAATACACCAATGATGGGTATGTAATGCAGCTAACAAGGCCAATTCAGAAAAGGCAGAAAAGGGGACAAGAAAAGGGGACAGATTTATTTTTTGGCACCTCAACGATAAGGGAATATTCCTTTCCGAAACTCACTCCCGGATAACAGATGATCCGGCGGCTTACCCATAGTCAAGTTTTCAGCGTTATTGCAGGATGAAACAGCGAATTTGATTGGTTAGAATCGATCCTTGTTACAAAGCGTTGGGAAACATTGAAACTGAACGAGCTTCACTTTATACACTGAGTTTGTTTATGGCGCGATACCGGAAGGGGAATGGGTACGCATCCATGAGGCGGTTCAACGAAAGCTGCCTATCGGCACCAATCGTTTTACCGACCAGATAGAAAAAATTATTGGAATGGGGGGCGAGAGCAGGGGGAAGGGAAGGCCGCAAAAAGAAACTGAAGACATGAAAAATAAATCTGTCCCGAATGGCACTTACTTAAGCCCATAACTCTTTTAATAACAACCACTTATTTTACTTTCTTTGGGTGGCCATTCTTTCTAATATCTGCTCTTGCTTCATTTCTAGGTTTTGTTAGTAAAGAGAACTGTTTTGGCCTCCTTTTTACTGCACGGGGCTCTATTCGTCCCGAACGATTTCCAATTCGTCTTTGAGCAATTAATATGAATAACAGCTCTTCACTTGTTCCGATATCAATAAAAACACTTTGTTGATTCCAGGCTAACCAGCATTGTAATGTATGTTTAAAACTCAGCTGGCGAGGCAATATATCGGCTAATAATGCGGACTGAGCCATCAATAGCCGTATTAAGTTATACGCTAAAAAATAAACCCATATTTCTTTCTCAGTCATTTCGGGCGTTTTACAGCTTAAAGTTTCCATTCCCATGGTTGTTTTTATATTGCGAAAATCAACTTCAATTTGCCAGCGTTTTTTATATAACGCTTTTAACTCAGATTTAGAAGCCTCTTTAGGTGAAAGGAGTGTGGTTATAAGTAATTTTCCTTTTACGCTTACCTCGCGAATAAGGAGTGTCTCAGGCGCATCATCATATTGGCTTTGCTCCATCCAGTCAGGTTTTTTCTTTGGTTTTTTGAGTGTCACCAGGTGGTCTTCGTCACCTAACTGTTTGCCTTTACTGAAATCTGTTGTCCGTTTACGTGCTCCCATTTGTTCAAATACGGCATCAACACCTTTCTCCTGTAGCGATGCCAACAAAAAATAAGTGCCATAATAGGCATCTCCTAGAACAAGGTCTCCGGTATTAAAGGTTCCCAGCATGTTACGAAGTAGACTTTGTTCATCGCCTCCTTTCCTTTGAAAGGTCCGATAGACGCATTTAAAACGGCTCCACTCGCCAGACAGATGACACCTACAAGACGGCAGATAGGAAAACCAAGCCCAGGCTTCTGACAACTTTGCTGGGGATAAACGGCCTGGTTTTCTGCTGTGTCAGGCATCGTAACAGTCGTTCCATCTATTAGATGAACACGCTTTCCTCGCCAACGCCATTGAGTAGGCACTTCCTTATCAATAAGTTCGCCTGTTCGACAAACTAATTCAGAGATCATGGCTAATGGTAGTCGCTGTCTTGCTCGACAATAGCCGCCCGTCGTTGTGCTTATCGCGGGCAAACCTGCTGCAATTCGTTGTATGGCGGCATCATTAACGGCCTTTTGACACGAGCGGTCTTGGTTCATCCCTTGAGCCAAAAACATGGAAAGTGTTTCTGTCGGAGGATAAAGTCTTTCCCGATGTTCGGGCAGCAACCCTTCAATTGAGGATAATAATTCCGGACTGGTTAGAAGATTAAAAAAACTATACGAATGAGTTTCTTTTCTGTACTTCTGAATTCTTTGTTGCTGGGCGTGAATAAGTTTGTTATTAATGAACATTAAGGCAGGGGGCTTGGTGATTGCTTCTTTGTTTCGTCACAATAAGTTTATCACTTCTTCTGCCTTTTTTAATACTTTCAACTAGTTATCGCTTAAGTAAGTGCCATTCAAATCTGTCCCCTTTTTATACAAAAAGAAACTGAAGACATGAAAAATAAATCTGTCCCCTTTTTATAAAATGACAGTTGGCAGGTATAGATGAATAGCCCGAGACTTCGTTTTATAATACGCTGTTTGAGGGTGGTGACATGACGGGACGTTTTCGCTTATTTCTGGTTTGGTTTGCCGGCTATACTCTTTCGTTTCTGATTCTGTCGTTTTATTGCTTTACCGGCTTGGCGGTGGAGGACCTCAGCGAGGTGTTGGGGTCGGCGCTGGTTGATATGACCGGCGTATTTGCTCCTTATTTGACGCCTATCGTCGCATTTTGGTTTGCCAAGGAAGTTGTGCAGAAGGCGGCGCCGTTGCCTCAAGGGCCTTACAAAGTCGCGTTGATTTGTTCCCTTTTTTATAACATCACCATCGTGTTGCTGATGAGCGCGCTTTTTTTCTTGCAGGCTTCGTCGCCGGGTTATGCCGTCAATCAAATGCTGGAATTGGCCGGGACGATTTCGTCCGGTTTGGCTTTTCTAGTCGGACCGGCAATCGGCTTTTACTTTGGCAAGACCGAGTGAGTTATCGAAGACTAAAAACAGTCTTTATTTAACCTGTGTTCGGGTTAAGAAACCGGCCTATATCGGGAAGCTCTTCCAGAAGACGCCGTTCACCCAGCACCTAAATAAACGACTACTTATAAAGTCTCCAAGGCCAGCCATAACACGACGACATCGATGAGGTAAACGGAACAATCACGGCGAGCAGTGTGTAGATAAACAAAGAGGCTCGCTCCCGTCCCAGATCAGTCTCGGAAAAATGGGCTTGGAGAGGGCGAAGCAAATCGCGTAAAATGAACATGAATGAGACTCTTTTGTTTGTATAATCAATGATTTAGAAACCAATATTATGCTACAGAAGGTGGCCTCATTCACCAATAAGTCGTTGTTTTTTAAGGAGCTGGCGCGCAAGCCTCTAATGAATGTTAGAGGCGTCTAATATTTTAATTTATTAGTTTTTCCTAATAAAGGCTGCCCTCAAAAATTGGGGAATTTCAGATTATTTGAACTCCCACTCTTTCCAATAAGCATAAATTGCCGGAAAGACGATTAACACCACGATCAACGTCGAAACGATGCCGCCCACCATCGGGGCGGCGATGCGTTTCATCACGTCGGCGCCGGTTCCCGTCTGCCATAGGATGGGCGTCAGGCCGATCAGGGTCGTGATTCCCGTCATCAGTTTCGGGCGGATGCGGCGGGCGGCGCCTTCGACGATCGCTTCGGTAAGGTCGTTCCTGGATTGCAAACGGTTTTCTGTTGAGCGCTTTCGGTAGCTCAAGTCCAGATACAGCGTCATCAGCACGCCCATCTCGGCGGCAAGCCCGGCCAATGCAATCATGCCCACCCACACGGCGACGCTTAAGTTGTAATCGAGCCAATACAACAGCCAGACGGCGCCGATCAGCGAAAACGGGATCGTCAGCATAATCAGCAAGGACTCGCCGATGGAGCCGTGATTCAAAAACAGCATCAGGAACACGATCGCCAGCGCCAACGGCACTAGCAGGCTCAGCTCGGCTTTGGCCTGTTCAAAATATTGGTACTGTCCCGCCCATTCCAGCCGGACGCCTTGCGGCAATGCGACTTTTTCCCGAATGACCTGTTTCGCCAAGTCCACATACTCGGCAATGCCGATGTCCTTGACATCGACCAGCACGAAGGAAACCATAAAACCGTCCTCGTTGCGCAGCATTGGCGGCCCGCTGATAAATTCCAGGTGGGCCAACTGGCTGATCGGGATTTGTGCGCCACCAGGCGTCGGCACCAACATGTGGCCCAAGGCTTCTGGAGTGTCGCGAAACGCGCGGGCGTAGCGTAGATTGATCGCATAGCGTTCGCGGCCCTCGAGGGTTCGGGACACCGTTTGTCCGCCCACCGCGGCCATCAGCACCTGTTCCACGTCGTCCACCGTCAAGCCGTGACGGGCGATTTTGTCGCGATCGATGACGAAATCGATGAAATTCCCCCCGGTCAGGCGTTCGCTGAAGGCGCTACGCGTGAAGGGCCGCGTGCGTTCGTCCTGCTGCAAGGCCTGTTCGAGGGTCAATGCGGCGCTTTCTATCGTATTCAGATCGTCGCCGAACACCTTGATGCCCAGGTTGGAACGCATGCCGGTCGCTAGCATTTCGGTGCGAGTTTGTATCGGCATCCACCAGATATTGGGCATACCCGGAAAGCGCAGGGTAAGGTCCATTTCGGCGATCAGATCGTCCCAAGTCAGGCCGGCGCGCCACTCGGCTTTAGGCTTTAAGGTGACGACGGCTTCCACCATCGACAGCGGCGCCGGATCGGTCGCGCTGGTGGATCGGCCGATCTTGCCGAACACCCGGTCCACTTCAGGAAAGGCCATTAACTGACGGTCCATGGCTTGCAGCACCTTGCTCGCTTCGGTGATCGACATGCCCGGCAACGTGGTGGGCATGTAGAGTATGCTGCCTTCGTTCAACGGCGGCATGAATTCGTTGCCGAGTTTGAAAAACACCGGTATCGAACACAGCAACGACAGCATCGATACGCCCACGACCCAGCCACGGTAGCATAGCACCCAACGCACGACCGGAATATAGCAGGCCACGATTTTTTGCGACAAGCGGTTCCGGTCGCCGTGTAGCTTGCCTCGAATCAAATGCACCGCCAATGCCGGAATCAGGGTAATGGCCAGCAGGGCGGCAAAGGCCATCGCGTAGGTCTTGGTGTAGGCCAAAGGCTTGAACAAGCGGCCTTCGGTTCCATGCAACGCAAACACCGGCAGAAACGACACCGTGATGATCAACAATGCGAAGAAGATGCTGGGGCCGACTTCCTGCATGGCCTGGATGATGATGCTGCGCCGTTCCGAGTCGCCGATGTTTTCCCGGTTTTCCAGGCGTTTATGAATATTTTCGATGATCGTGATCGCCGCATCGACCATTGCGCCGATGGCGACGGCGATGCCGCCCAAGGACATGATGTCCGCGGTCAGATGCTGTGCCGACATCGGGATGAAGGCCAGCAAAATGGCGACCGGCAAGGTCAGAATCGCGATCAGCGACGAACGAAAATGCCATAAAAAGCCGACGATAACCAGCGAAACCACCAGCATTTCTTCGAACAAGGTATGCTTCAATGTGGCGATCGCACGTTCGATCAAATCCGAGCGATCGTAGACGGTGACGATTTCGACGCCCGGTGGCAAGGAGCGTTTGATGTCGGCCAGGCGTTGTTTGACTCGCTCGATGACGTCCAGCGCGTCTACACCGTAACGCATGATGACGATGCCGCCGACCGTTTCGCCGTTACCGTCGAGTTCCGCCAAGCCGCGCCGCATGGCCGGTCCCAAGCTCACCTTCGCGACCTGGCCGATGGTGACTGGCGCGCCGGCCGGATTGGCCGTCAAGGCGATGCGTTCGATATCGTCGATGCCGTGGATATAACCCCGGCCACGGATAAAATGTTCGTGTCCTGCGATTTCCAGCACCCTGCCGCCGACATCGTCGTTGGAACGGCGGATGGCGCTGGCGATCTGGTTTAAGGTAATGCCGTAGCCGGCCAATTTGTCGGGGTCGACCGTGATCTGGTATTCCTTTTCGAAGCCGCCGATGGCTGCGACTTCAGCCACGCCTTCGACCGACTCCAGCCAATAACGCAGTTTGAAGTCTTGCAGGCTACGCAGTTCGGCCAGGTCATTGCGTCCGGAGTAATCGACCAGCGCATATTGGTACACCCAGCCGACGCCGGTGGCATCCGGGCCCAGGGTCGGTTGCACGCCGTCGGGTAATTGTGTCGCTACGGCATCCAGGTATTCGCCGACCCGGGAACGCGCCCAGTAAATATCGGTGCCTTCTTCGAAGATCACATAGACAAAACTTTGCCCCATGAAGCTTTGGCCACGCACCAAACGCACATTGGGCGCCGCCAACAGCGTCGTGGTCAGAGGATAGGTTATTTGATCTTCGACCAAATCGGGGCTACGTCCGGGCCAGTCGGTGTAGATAATCACCTGGGCATCGGACAAGTCGGGAATGGCGTCCAGCGGTGTGGCGAGCAGTGACCTATAACCCCAGAAAGCGCAGATCGACACGATCAGCAGGGTCACCAGGGTATTGTTGGCGCAATAGGCGATTAGCCGCTGAATCGGGCCAGGTTGGTGTTTAGATGTTCCATCTACCATTGTTCCAACCCCGATTTGAGTTTACTTTCCGAAGCGATCAGGAAATTGTCGGACGTGACGATTTTATCGCCTTCGGCCAACCCCGCCAGCACTTCGATGTAGTCGGTGTTGCGCAGCCCGGTCTTGATTTTTTGGGGTTTTAAGCGGCCCTCGCCCAAATCCACAAACACGACCCGATTTTCGCCGGAGTAGATCACCGCCTGTTCCGGAATCAGCAAACGCGCACCTAGATCGATCTGAAGATTCATGCGGGCATAACGTTCGGGACGCAATTCCCCGTCAGGGTTGGCTAGCATCATTCGTACCCGGGCGCTCCGGGTTACACTGTCCAGGGCCGATTCGATGAAATCGATAGTGCCGCAAAAACGGCGATCGGGTTGACCCTCCAGTACGACTTCGGCGCGCATACCGAGCTTGATCCATGGCAGTTCGGATTCGTACAGCTGGGCGTCCACCCAAACCTTGGATAAATCGGCGATGCGTAACAGCGGCATGCCGGCCTTGACGGCTGAGCCGGCCACGATATGCTTTTCGACCACGGTGCCGCTGACGGGTGATCCGATTGGCAGATATTCCAAGGCCTTTCCGCGTCGGGCCATGGCCTGAATCTGAGCCGGCGATATGCCCCACAGCATCAGGCGGCGCCGCGCCGCATCGGCAAGACTGCCTAAGCGCTGGGCGCTTCGTTTCAAACTATCGAGATATTCTTCCTGGGTCGAAACCAATTGCGGGTTGTAGACCGTAAACAAGGTTTGGCCTTTTTTCACCGGCTTGCCGACATAATCGGCTTTGAGTTCTCCGATCCAGCCGTCGAATTTGAGGCTGATATCGGTCAAACTGGTTTCGTCGTAAACGATCTGCGCCGGCGAACGGATGGTTTTGATTAACGACCGGTATTCGACGCGGCCGGTTGTTACGCCGATCAATTGCCGGCGGTAGGTGTCGACGGTGAACGCAGCCGCTTGCTCAGCCGTATGGCTGACAACGGATTGTTTCGGTTGCTTACCGCTAGGCGTGGCGGAGGTCAACTCGACGCCTGCCCGGCCGGTGCTCATATCGAAGGTCAATCGCGCCGCGCCTTTAGTATCGGATTGAATGGATAGCGTCAACGGCCAATAACCTTCCATCGGTAGTTCATATCGGCCTCGATAATGGCCGGGACTATCCATTTTCATGTCGATCGGCACCGGCATGGCCGGCATCGAGCCCATCGCCGGCATCTCCGATACCGCTTCGATACGGGCATCGGAAACAGGACGCTGGTTTTTGTCGCGGATGAATAAGCTGATCGTGTTGTTGCCGACCTTGGGCTTTTCGGGCTCCAGCGTGACATCGATTCCGAAGGAGCCGGCCCAATAGTTTGGGGGGGGCTCGGTCTCTGATAGGGTATCGTTAGCTTCGCGAGTGTAAACAAACGCGAGGCTTGCAAGCAGCATGAGAAAAGTTGTGATCCCGATTAAAAAACCGAATTTCTGCTTGGTATTCATCGTGCTGCATCCTTGTTTGCTTGTACCGTTGAAAAAGGCAAGACGTTGCCGATCGCATGCTCCAGTTCGGCCAGATGGCGATGCATATCCGCCAATGCCCGTTCGCTCTGTAGTTGGGTTTGCATCCGGTTATTCTCGCTGCTGATCAGGGTCAGAAAATCGCCGCTGCCGCTGCGGTAATCGATCAACGCCGCTTTCAAGGTTTCGTCCGCCAGCGGCAACAATTTTTCCTGATGCAACTTATAGACATGCATGCTTTCCAGTATCAGCTCATAGGCGATCTGCACGTCCTCCCGGATTTTGGCGATGCGATCGGTATGCTTCCATTCGGCTTGTCTGATACGGGCTTGCGCCTCGTCTTCCGCGGCATGCCGTTTGTCTTGATCCAGCGGCAGATTAACTTCGACGCCGACGATGAAACGCTGTTCCTCTTGTCGCCAAAAGTTGTTGTAACCCGCCGAAACTTTGAAATCGGGATAAAAGTCCTTTTCCGCTAAATCGCCACGCGTTTTGGAAGCCTGTATGTGCGCCGCCATCTCTCGCAAGTCCGGCCGGGACTGCAAGGCTATGTCTTGTAAAGTTGCGGGCTTAGGCAACAATAGCTCGGTGTTCAGTTTGGTCGGCGCCGGCAGAGGCCTGTCCGGCGCACGATTGAGTAAGGTGTTTAGACGGGCCTGCAGTGTGCGCCTTTCCCGCTCCAATGCGATTTTTTGCTGGTCGAGCAAGGCAATTTCGACCTCGGCCCGCAGCGCATCCTGCTTGCTAGCGAGGCCTGTCGCGTAATGATTGACAGCGATGCCGTGAAATTCGCTTAACAAGCGCCTGTTGATTTCATTTACATCGAGGGCTTGATGAATGAAGTACCAATCCGCGAACAATGTCTTCGCGGTCGCCATGAGCAACAAGCGCAACGAGCCGACGTTTTCTTTAGCCGCTTTGGCGTCGAAAGCGGCCGCTTCGGCCCGCAGTCGCCGTTTTCCCGGCCAGGGGAGTTTTTGGGAGATGATGGTATTCTGCGAAAAATCGCTTTGCTGATGGCCTATCGTCAGCGGTGCAAGACTATGCGAAAGCGTTGGATCGTCCAAGGCCGATGCTTGCTCTATCCTGCTATTTGCGGCTTGCCATATTGCCTGGACAATTTCCAATTGCGGATTTGCTACCAGAATATCGGCGACCAATTGGGCGGATGATAGGGTTTGTCGGACCTCGCCGTCAGGCGAAGCATCATTACTGGAAATACTTGGCTCATTAGAGAGGGGATCGGTATGGGACGCGTCGGCTGAGCCGATTGCCGGCCAAGTTAAGGTCACAACCAATAACTGCCATCGGAAGTCGTAAAAGCTTAATTTCATGAATAATCTCTAATCGAAAATTATCACAAGTGTAAACAAGCGCATTCCCGTTTCATGTTCCTTACCGGTGACAGGAGGCTTGTTACGTTCATACACCCATAGCAAGGTGCTTGGAGATTTTTATCAGTAGAGACCGGCTTATAACCGTATGCGAAGAGTACGCAGATAGACTGACCTGCTGCCGTTTATCGGCAACGGTTCGTGAGGAAAGATTGCAAGGATGAGATGGCGTGGCAGGAGAGTATTAATTTCCTGGAAGCCAATGAACGGTGGGGGTTGCGGGCTATCCAGCAATAAGGTTAGCGTTTCCACCGTGGTGGAAGCGTGGGTCATGGCCACATCGGTCAATGAATCCTGACTGATTTCACAACACTGGCTTTGAGCAGAATTTGCTTGCATCGCGCAACCCTCGGTCATTGGACACGCGTCGGGCATAGCCTCATCACAACAACACGCCATTTTCGGTTCGCCATGCATGAACTCGCAGGCAAACAACAATTGGGTGTGGGACAGCAACGTTGCACCGAGAAAGATGCAATAAAGTAAGCGCTGTAATATCAAGTTGCGGAAAATAACCATGGCGCAATTGTAATTGAATGATCTAGGCGTTCAAAGTTTATTGAGACAAAGCGCATTAGAAATTGTGTAACTGCTCGCCCCACTTATCGAACGCGGCAGAGCATGGATAAGCCTGAAGGGCGCATCCACCAAAGATGCCGACCCGGTGGATGCAGCAATTCCCATATATGGACTCCTCTCCAATTGCAAGCCAAGATTGTTCAAAAATGATGTTTCCAACAGAGATCGAGATTGCCGCCATATATTCGGCCTCTTGATGAAGGTATTTATCGACCTTCGGGCCCTGATGAAGCTATCCGCGCGCTTTTATCTCTATCACTTTGCCGATTTCAAGGAATCTTCGGGAATAACGGATTTTAAAAGCGCCGGTCTGACCTGTTGAATGTCATCACTTTGAGAGTCTTGCCTCCGCAATTTGGTTGAACTCGTTTACTACAGTGTTGTTAGGGTTATCCACGCTTTGTCCACATGCGTAGAGCCCTTCAATCGTGCTCGGAGCTTGTGGGCAAAGGGTGGATAACCCGGTTTTCATCGGCTTAGGCCATTTGTGGCACGTAATCGCCGCCACGCGTTGCCAGCGCCCAAATGATCCGGGCGTTCTTGTTGGCCAAAGCCACGGCCGCTTTGTTGAAGCCTCGCCGTTCAATCAAGCCTTTGAGCCACAGGCTCAAGGGGTCACTCTTGTCACCGCAGTATTTCAGCACCGCTCTTGCCCCGTGAATCAAGGATGTGCGCAATTGGCGGTTGCCGCGTTTACTGATGCCCAGTAATACCTGCTTATCGCCGCTGCTGTGCTGCCTTGGCACCACGCCCAAGCTAGCTGCATAATCTCGGCTCGAATCATAACCTTTGCCGTCGCCGACGTCAGCCGCGGCCAAAATAGCGGTCAAAGGACCGATACCCGGTATGTCAAGCAATCGTCGGGCTAAGGCATTGTTTTGGCATACTGCCGTAATTTCCCGGTCCAGAGCCCGGATCGCTTCGTCCAAGGCTTTCAGCGCTTGATACTGCTCGGCAAACAGCTTCCGGCTCAGCGTGCTGAGGTCATTTTCCCCGTCCTCCAGAATACTGGGCAGTTGTTTTCTGAACTGATTCACGCTACGCGGCAGCACGATGCCTCGTTCAGCCAGATAACCGCGCATTTGATTGACCAAGGCCGTGCGTTCGTCCACCTTACCTCGCCGGACACCTTGCAGCATGGCTAAGTCTTGCTGCTCAATGCCTTTGATCGCCACGCTGCGTTTGTTCGGCTGGCAGGCCGCCGTGTAAATCGCCTCGGCGTCGTTGTAATCGTTTTTATTGCCAACCACGAATGCCTTCACGAAGCGAGTATTCAACAGCACTACTTCGTGGCCCAGGGCCTGAAATGCCCGGGCCCAATGATGAGCGCCGCGGCAGGCTTCCATCGCGATCACGCTCACCGGCATCTGAGCCACAAAGGCCAACAGTTCCGACCGTTTCAATTTCTTTTTCTTTGCTTTGCCGTCTTGCATCATGAACATATGAAACACTAGTTTTGCAATATCTAAACCCACTACGTTAAGATTCATCTCGAACTCCTCTTTGTTCTGTTTAAGTTGTTAGTAGGTGTATTGTGACACCGTTAGAGGGTGGAGAGGAGTCCATATCATCACTTTGGCATTCAAAAAGGGCATGGGGTGTGTTTGGCGAGGATGTCGGCAGCAAGGATGCTGCCGTCAAGCCCCAGGGATGGGTTTACCCAGCACCTAAATTCCATGGCTACTGGACTATATTTTACATTCCAGCATAATTTAGGTGCTGGGTGAACGGCGCTCCTCGACAGACACACCTCATGCCCTAAACCCTGCAAAAATACTCAAATATGGGAATTACTGCGGTGGGTGCGCTCCGCTTATCCACCCTACGAATGGGGGTGAGTAGTTACAAAATTGTCACTATTCACTTAGCGATCTTAATTATGTCTGTTGATCTATGCTAAACAGACTGTCAAAAAAACGTAATTATTCAGCGTAGTTTTATCAGAGGGCGTAGGTTATTGATTTACCGGGCTGTCTGCAACAGGCAGGCTTTTTGCTCCTGCAAAATCTGCATTTCCATCGTCCCTGACGGTCAGACGTTGCAGTCAGAGCTTACAGGGATGTATTCACGCGTCCCGAGAAATCAATGACCTACTGCCTAAACCCTGAAAGATATTGAATAGTTACAAAAAACTATCGTGGAAGTCGCTTGTGGGTCGAATTGAGGCAGCCAATGTTTTTGAACCGTTACATGTTGCTATTTTACCTTGCCGTTAGACCATTTTGCATGTAATTTCTCGTATTCGCCGGTCGTCGTCACCAGCACCACCTCATCGCCTTTTTTAAGTTCGGTATCGGCGTCGGTGGGTTGAAAAACATTATCCCGGTAGAGAAAGATCACCCTTGATTGTTTCGGCAAGTCCAGCTCTTCGATTGGGCCTTCGTCCGCTTCGTCGACAACGAAGTTAAACAATCTGACATTGCCTCGGATCACGGCGGAAAGCTCGAGGATGTTTCGGCCGGCGGCGATATTGGCCAGATAACGAGCGTTGGTCAGGGTCGGGATAATGGTATCGTTCAGGCCGAGTTCGACGCAGATATGCTCGAACTCGGGATCTTCGATTCGGATGATGACCCGCTTGAAGCCTAGCGAACGCGCTACCAGGCTAGCGATGATGTTGGCTTCGTCGCTCTTGGTCAGACAAAACAGAATATCGATCGAGGTGGGCTCGGTTTCCTTCAGTATGGCCGGTTTGCTGCCGTTGCCATGCACGAACACGCAATCAAGGCTTTCCATCAGTTCATCGATGACCGCTTTGTCGGTTTCGATAATGATGACTTCATGTCCGGCCAGCAACAGCAGTTTTGCGGTCGCCACCGCTAACGAAGAGGCGCCAATAAAGACAACTTTCAAATTTTACTCCCTACCTTGAGCCAGGTGCGTGGATAAAGAAACAATAAAAAAGCCAAAAATTCGACTCGTCCCAACAGCATATCGATGATCAGTACTATTTTCAGTCCCGTTTCCAGGCCGGTCGAACTGATACCGGCCGACAAGCCGGTGGTCGAGCACGCCGATACCACTTCAAACAGCGCATTTAGCGGGTCGTAACCGGCTACCAGGAAAGGCAGCCATGAACAGAGCACCGTGCCGGCGAATATTATGATCAGCAGCAAGGCTCGCTCGATCTCAGTGGCTTCCAGTTTATCATCGCGCAATTGTCTTTCCAGAACGGCGTGAGCCGGCAGCGCGGTGCGTTGAATAAAAAACTGCAGTAAACGCAATACAATCAGCAGGCGTAATATCTTGATGCCGCCCGCGGTGGAGCCTATCGATCCTCCGACCAGCATCGAAAAAATCAGACTCAATTTAGAGGCGCTATCCAGCGCGGCGACGTCGACATTAGCGAAACCGGTCGTGGTCTGCGCCGACAAGCCCATGATGATGGCGTTTTTAAGTCGAGTCATCATGTCCGCACCACTTTCTGGATGACAAAAAAACAGCAAGCCGATCACCGCCAACGATAATACCAACAAGGCGGGGATCTCCAGGTTGAATGACAACTCATTGATACCGTTTTTGACGAAACGGTAGTAAAAAGGCAGCGAGACCGCTCCCAGCACGCCACACATCATTATCAGCAACTGGACCGGCCAGCGATCAAAGGCCGCCAGGCTGTCATCGTAAATGGAAAAGCCGCCAGTCGATATGCCGCTTAACGCATGGGTCACGGCACTCAACGGTGTAACGCCGGCTAGCCACAAGAAGGCGATCGCGATCGCCGTCAGCGCGCAATAGATGAGCAGTATTTTAATCGAATGGTTGCGTGCATTGCCCAAGATATCTCGACTGTTGCTGATATCGCCCATCGTCAGCCGACGTGAGGCGATGCCTTGGTCGAGGAACAACAGGGCGATGGAAAAAATCACTACGCCCAAACCGCCATACCATTGCGTCCAGGCGCGGGCAAACAGAAATCCGGTCGAATGAGACTGTATCTCGTCTATCGTGCTCAAGCCTGTTGTCGTCACTCCCGAAACCGCTTCAAAAAAAGCGTCTATGAAGTCCAAGTCCTCGCTCATGAACGGGATGCTGCCAGATAACGCGGACAGGAAAAAAGACAAGGCGGAAATGACCAGCACCTCATTGTCTTTGAGGTCTTCAGAGACTTGAACCCGAGATAAAGGCCAACAAATGGCGGTTAGCACGGCCAAGGCGATGAGTTGGTTAAGCGCAAATGGCCAATCGCCGTCCAATCCGGAGACGAATACCGAGATCAACCTCAAGATGATGACGACGAGGCCAATACGGGCGAGATGGCGGGTTAGCACTCGATAACGCACTGGCTGAGCCAGGGCGCGGGAAACATCGGAAAAAGTCATGGCAAGGCTTTCATCCCAGACGGAAGATGGCCTTAATTTAGCATTATTTGCGCTTAATAGGCAGGGGAGAATACCCGCTCGATGGCGACTAAAAAATGAGTTGCAAAGCAAGGTTTGCAATGATGCCTCAGGTAACTTGTTCCGTCAATGTCACGGCGTTGTATGGCCAGGACTCCCTCATTAAAAAATACCTGAACCAACACATTGGTTAATATCGCGTCATCCCTCTGGGCGGGGCGGGTTATTTCACCCGCTCCAAACGTTTAACTTACTTTAGTCACGGTTGAATCAGCAATTCCCATATATGGACTCCTCTCCAATTGCAAGCCAAGATTGTTCAAAAATGATGTTTCCAACAGAGATCGAGATTGCCGCCATCCATATATTCGGCCTCTTGATGAAGGTATTTATCGACCTTCGGGCCCTGATGAAGCTATCCGCGCGCTTTTATCTCTATCACTTTGCCGATTTCAAGGAATCTTCGGGAATAACGGATTTTAAAAGCGCCGGTCTGACCTGTTGAATGTCATCACTTTGAGAGTCTTGCCTCCGCAATTTGGTTGAACTCGTTTACTACAGTGTTGTTAGGGTTATCCACGCTTTGTCCACATGCGTAGAGCCCTTCAATCGTGCTCGGAGCTTGTGGGCAAAGGGTGGATAACCCGGTTTTCATCGGCTTAGGCCATTTGTGGCACGTAATCGCCGCCACGCGTTGCCAGCGCCCAAATGATCCGGGCGTTCTTGTTGGCCAAAGCCACGGCCGCTTTGTTGAAGCCTCGCCGTTCAATCAAGCCTTTGAGCCACAGGCTCAAGGGGTCACTCTTGTCACCGCAGTATTTCAGCACCGCTCTTGCCCCGTGAATCAAGGATGTGCGCAATTGGCGGTTGCCGCGTTTACTGATGCCCAGTAATACCTGCTTATCGCCGCTGCTGTGCTGCCTTGGCACCACGCCCAAGCTAGCTGCATAATCTCGGCTCGAATCATAACCTTTGCCGTCGCCGACGTCAGCCGCGGCCAAAATAGCGGTCAAAAGGACCGATACCCGGTATGTCAAGCAATCGTCGGGCTAAGGCATTGTTTTGGCATACTGCCGTAATTTCCCGGTCCAGAGCCCGGATCGCTTCGTCCAAGGCTTTCAGCGCTTGATACTGCTCGGCAAACAGCTTCCGGCTCAGCGTGCTGAGGTCATTTTCCCCGTCCTCCAGAATACTGGGCAGTTGTTTTCTGAACTGATTCACGCTACGCGGCAGCACGATGCCTCGTTCAGCCAGATAACCGCGCATTTGATTGACCAAGGCCGTGCGTTCGTCCACCTTACCTCGCCGGACACCTTGCAGCATGGCTAAGTCTTGCTGCTCAATGCCTTTGATCGCCACGCTGCGTTTGTTCGGCTGGCAGGCCGCCGTGTAAATCGCCTCGGCGTCGTTGTAATCGTTTTTATTGCCAACCACGAATGCCTTCACGAAGCGAGTATTCAACAGCACTACTTCGTGGCCCAGGGCCTGAAATGCCCGGGCCCAATGATGAGCGCCGCGGCAGGCTTCCATCGCGATCACGCTCACCGGCATCTGAGCCACAAAGGCCAACAGTTCCGACCGTTTCAATTTCTTTTTCTTTGCTTTGCCGTCTTGCATCATGAACATATGAAACACTAGTTTTGCAATATCTAAACCCACTACGTTAAGATTCATCTCGAACTCCTCTTTGTTCTGTTTAAGTTGTTAGTAGGTGTATTGTGACACCGTTAGAGGGTGGAGAGGAGTCCATATCATCACTTTGGCGTTCAAAAAGGGCATGGGGTGTGTTTGGCAGGGCCACCGCATATAAATAGCTAAGAAAACAGAACCTTGGCACGGTAGTCATCATTCCAGGCAGCCTTTCGTCTTTTTTTGGCCATACTCAAGGAAGACGGTTCGTTTTCAAACAGATTAAGGCATAACTGGCGAATACACGTCATGATGGCGGGTCCATTGTCTTTGCGAATTTGGCTGGCGTCATCCCCAAAAACGACATCCAGTCGCCAATGCAATGGATTTTCCACGCCCCAATGACCCCGGACCGCATGTGCAAAACGTTTAACGTCTTGGGAAATGGAACCGATAAAAAACCGGGTTTCCAGCGTCTTCTTGTCGTCTTGCCAGCATTCTCTCTCCACCATGCCAATACTGCGCAGTCCGGCCCACTCAGCAACCGTGGAGAGTGAAGACAGTTCTTCACTAATCCAGTAGCGGCGCGTTTCGATCCGGCCATGACCGCTGTCGGTCTCCTCCATAAAGTCGTAGTCGACGGCTTTAAAATCGGCGGCCCTGGCCGTGTCGAAAAAGTCCGTCACTTCCTCATGTAAGGTGCCTTGATTGCCTTTTAAGCCAATCACATAGTCTGCGTTCTGGTCGATAATCTGGGACGTGATGGCCTTTTGGCAACCCATCGCATCCAGCGTCACAATACAGCCTTTCAGTTCCAATAGCTCCAAGAGTTTAGGAATCGCGGTAATTTCATTGGATTTCTCGCTAGTCGCTTCCTGCGCCAAGACCAGTCGATTGCTGCAAGCCCAGGCGCTGACCATATGCAGCGGGTGACGCTTCGCTTTCCGGTCGCGCGAACCCCGCGCCGTTTTCCCGTCTATGGCAATCACTTCACCGTTCGTTTGCTCCTTCACCGCGTTCACCCAATTCATGAAGCACTCCCGGAAACCGGTGGGCGACACTTTGCGTAGCGTATACGCAATACAATCGTGCGAAGGAATGCCATTTTCCAGAGGAATATACTGACGAAGCCAGTCCTCTTTCTCCTTGCCAAATTCTTCTATCGCTTCCCAGCCATCAGCACCACTACTGACGGCGCAAATAGATAACACTATGATATCCAGTAAGCTATGGAGTTTGTTGCGTTCAATACGATGATCTTTTAACGTTGAAAAATGCTCTATTATGCAAGTAGTCATATGGCAATCCTAATATCAGTTGACCATATGATCCCCTAACTTGCTGGTTTATGTAAAATTTATATGCGGTGGCCCTGGTGTGTTTGGCGAGGATGTCGGCAGCAAGGATGCTGTCGTCAAGCCCCCAGGGATGGGTTTACGGCGCTCCTCGACAGACACACCCCGTGCCCTAAAACCCGCAAAAATACTCAAACTGATGAATTGCTGCGGTTGAATCGTTCAGGACCTCGTTGACCTGCATTTCGCATAGCGACATGCAGCTACTTGCGCCGCGGCTCCGCCAAAGTCTGCCCGTAGGAGGCCCGCCCTCGGGCCGAATGGCTCTTTTCGCGCCGAGGGCGGCGCTCCTACGCAAAGCACTGTTTTGCCTTCGAATGTGCTGAACTGCGTGAAGCGCATCAAAAGCCGGTGCGCTTCCTATCGTCAGCACACCCTACCCACATCCGTGAGATGGATCAAGCGTAGCGGAAAGGAGAGGAGTCCATATCATCATTCTGCCTGGCGTATTTGTTGTTAATTTTCTGTTTTGCCACTCATTCATTTAATGAGGTAGCCCTGGTTGTATGGCCATAGTTTACTGATGCCATAGGTGCAAACCTACCCTATATCGCCAATGAAGTCGTACGACTCAAAGCCATTTTTTCTTTTTAAAATACAGCAGCAAGGCCACGCCGATGATGATGAACAGCATCCACAGCGACGGGTAGCCCCAGCGCCATTTCAGCTCAGGCATGTACTCAAAATTCATGCCGTAAATGCCGGCGATAAAGGTCAGCGGGATAAAGATCGAAGCGAAGATGGTCAGAACCTTCATCGTCTCGTTCATTTTGTGGCTGATGCTGGACAAATAAATATCCTGCATCGCGGCGATTCTTTCCCGATAGGAATCCAGCGCATCGGTGACGCGCAGCACATGATCATGAACATCGTTAAAAAAACGCAACGTTTTTTCCGCCAGCAACGCGCTATCGGAATGCTGGATTTTAGTCAACAGTTCTCGTAACGGCGAAATGCTGCGTTTCATGCCGATCAGTTCGCGGCGTAGTTGTTGAATCGTATGCAGCGTATTATCGGTTGGGTTATTGAGCAGACTGTCTTCCAGCGGATCGATTACGTCATCGAGCTTGTCTTCGACGATAAAATAGTCATCGACGATGGTATCGATGATGACGTAGGTCAGGTAATCGCAGCCACAAAGGCGCAACCGGCCCTTGCGGTTGTGCAGGCGGTTGACTATTGGTTTGAAAGTATCGTCGGCCTTTTCCTTGAAGGTAATGACGTAATGATCCAATAGCAGAATGCTGATTTGTTCGTACTGCAGGCTGAAACCCTCGCTGCAGTCTGCATTGATGGCTTTGACAACCACATAGAGATAGTCCTCATGCTCTTCCAGTTTAGGGCGTTGACGGGTGCTCAGGATGTCTTCCAATACCAACGGATGTATGTTGAATTGTCGGCCGATGCTTTCGACGACCTTGGTGTCGATCAAACCATCGATATTGATCCAAGTATTCACGCCGTGCGCTGGGAGATTGTTCAGTTCGGCGAGCGTCGCGATCTCTTGTTGTTCCAGCTTGTCGGCATTGTATTGGGTCACGTAAATTTTACAGCTGGCGGTGTGTCTTTCGCCGATGTGGACCAGCGAGCCCGGAGGTAAACCGGATTTGGCGGCGGCGCTGGTCAAGGCTTCTTTGTCGTTTTGTTTATGCAAGCGGTGCCAGCTTGGGTAGGTGAATTTCATAATGCTAATCCGTATCGATCGATGGAGGTTGATTTTAACGATCCGCAGGGAGACTGATGGCGCAATATCGGTTATCCTGCCTGCTTTGTCACTATCGCAATTTTAGTCTATATGAATGTAGTCGTTCGTTGGCTCAGCTTTGTTCTATTGTTTTTTATCTTACAATATCATCCGCTGCTCGTTCAGGCCGCCAAACATAGGGCGTCGAGCGATATCACGTTGTCTTCGGTTCGGGATAACATCGAGGCGATAAAACACAAAACCAATCTCGCAGAAGCGCTGAAGCTGCGGCTGTTAAACGCCTATTACGCCGCCGAAGACAATCTTGAAGAGCTGCAAATGCTGGAGCAGCAGATACAGGAGGCGCAGGAGCAGCTGAAAACATTGCCGACTGAAATCAAACAACTGGAAAAACGCATCGAGGTTAGCGAAGAACAATTAAAAACTCAAAAAGCGGAGGATTTTTCGCTTTATCCCTCCGATGAATTGGAACAGCGGCTGATTATCGAGAAGTCCAATTTGAATGAGCTGCAAGCCTCGATCAGCCGTTTGGAAATGCAACTAGACGAGCAGCTTAAATGGCCGCAGAAAATCCGCGAGAAAACGGCGGAAAGTAAAAGTTTACAGGTCTCCTTACAGCAGGAAAAAAGTGCGCTGTCTACGCTGATAGAGAATCCTCAGGAGCTCGAAGCCCGCCAGGATCAATTGGATAGCCGGTCACGCAAGTTGAATGCCAATTTGACCTGGTTGGAGATCGAGAATCTGGTGTATCCGTTACGGGTTCAGGCGAAAAAACTGGAATTGCAACTGCTGAGTTTACAGGTCGAGCAATCATCTAAGCTGATTAAAGATATTGATGATTATCTGGTTGAGCGTCGGCAACAGGAAATCGAAAAAGCGCAAACGGCCTTGATACAGGCGCAGAAGGAAGCGGACGGCAAACATCCGCTGATTCAGGAGGCGACCCGGGAGAATATCCGCTATAACCGCTTGCTGCAAGAAACTAATGAAAAGTTGGAAAAGTATCTTGATCAAAGAAATGAAATAGAACAACGCTATAAACAGCTGGAGAACGATTTTCAGAGCGCCGAGCAGAAAATCAACCTGGCCGGGCTTAGCCCGGCGCTGGGCAATTTGCTGCGCGAGCAACGCCGCAACCTGCCGTTAAGCAAAGACTTTCAAAACACCTTTGACAAGATTCAAAAGGAAATCGCCTTGGTCAGTCTGGAGTTGTTTCAACTGGATGAGATCAAAAAATCATTGGCGGACATGGATAAGACTATCCAGGCCAGGATGTCGGAAGCTGTCGCCGGCGATATTGACGATGCGGAAAGGCTAAAGATACGCACCGAACTACGGCTCTTGCTGAATGATCAAAAAGAGCTGGTTTTCAGGCTCAGCTCGGTCTATTCGAACTATTCGAGAACCTTGGCCGATGTCGATTTCGCCCTCCATCAATTGGTGAGATTAGGGGAGAAATTCAGCCATTATTTGGATCAGCGCTTGTTATGGGTGCCTAGTGCGCCGGTGATCGATCAGCATTATCTAGTGGAGATAGCTGAGTCGCTCTTATGGCTGACGGATATCGATCGTTGGCGGCAATTAGCGGTCGACATCGAAACTAGCGTGAAAGTGAGCCCGGTATTGGCGTTGTTGGGGGTTGTCGCGGTCTCGATAGCCTTGTGGTTGAGGAAAAAAATCAAGGTCAATTTGCAGTCCTTGCTGGAAAATAGTTCCAGGCCCTATGTCGACCGCTTTAGTTTTACCTTTTCTGGCTTGGCATACGTTTTTCTGTTGGCGTTGCCATTGCCGTTGCTGGTGGCTTGGATGGGGTGGCTTTTATTGAGCCATGAACCAGCGGAGACATTCAGTCATGCCGTCGCTCATGGGTTGTTGGCGGCCGCCGTCCCTTTGTTGTTGATTCAATTTTTTTATCGATTGTTTAAACCAAAAGGTGTCGTTCAGTCACTGTTTTATTGGCATGAACACAGTATTCAGCTGCTTCATGGGCAATTAAAATGGATACGTTTCGTCGTGATTCCAGTCATTTTTCTGATCGGAATTTTTTCCGATAATGTTTATTCGGAACAAAGTTATTCATTGGGCAGGATGGTGTTGATAATCGGCATGCTGGCGTTAGCCTATATGCTGCACCGCTTGGCTCATCCGGTGCACGGTCTGGCCAAGGATTATTACCGGGAAAATTCTGACGATTGGGCTTACCGTCTGCGTTATGTCTGGTACGGCTGTTTAGTCTTGGCTCCGCTATCGATTATCGGTTTCGCGATCGTAGGCTACTATCAAAGCGCGCTGGAGTTACAGCACAAAATGGTGATCATGTTGCGCTTGCTGTTTTTCGCCGCATTATTGCATGAAATAGTAATGCGCTGGATGGTTCTGACCAACCGACAACTGGCGTTAAAGAATGTCAGACAAAAACGCAAACAACAGCAGGAGCAAATGGGGGATAAGGATAAGGCGGAAGCGTCGGCGGCGAGCCTGGAAGAGGAACCTTTACTGGATATTCCCAAAATAAACGAGCAGAGCCGGAAACTGTTGCAGGCGGCCATCATCGCTATCATATTGGTCGGCGGTTGGTTGACGCTCAGCGATATTCTGCCGGCGCTGTCGATTTTCGAGCAGGTGGTCTTATGGCACCATCAGGGAGTGGTTGACGGCCAGGAAACGTTGCTACCGGTTACACTGGTCAATGTCTTTATCTGTTGCTTGTACCTGCTGCTGATGATGGTGTTCGTCAATAACTTTCCCGGTCTGCTCGACTTGCTGTGTGCGGGACGCTACCGCATGACCGCAGGCAGTCGCTATGCTCTGATCCAGTTGACCCGTTATACCGTGGTTACGATCACCTTCATTGCCGTGGCCAACGAGCTGGGAGGCAGCTGGTCACAGGTGCAATGGTTGGTCGCCGCGGTCAGTGTCGGTTTGGGTTTTGGACTGCAGGAAATTTTCGCCAATATGGTCTCGGGCATCATCCTGTTATTCGAACGACCGATCAGAGTCGGGGATACCGTGACCGTCGGCGACATTAGCGGCAAGGTCTGTCGTATACAGATGAGGGCGACGACGATTATAGATTGGGACCAGAAAGAGCTTGTCGTTCCGAATAAAATCTTCATCACCGATAAACTGATTAACTGGACCTTGACCGATACCGTAACCCGGGTGGTGATCCCGATCGGTATCGCTTATGGCTCCGATGAAGAGCAGGTGATATATATTCTCAAACAGGTCGTGAGCGAAAGCGCTTTAGTGCTGAAAGATCCTGGGCCCCAAGTCTTCTTTGTCGGTTTTGGCGATAGTTCTTTAGACTTTAGCGTACGTGTTTATGTTCGCGATATAAGCGACATACTGCCGGTCACCGATGACGTACACCGAAGAGTTAGACGGGCCTTCAAAGAACACGATATCGAGATTCCATTTCCGCAGCGTGATCTGCATATTCGTTCCTCGGTGCTCCCCATCGATAGCGGCTCTTAGCACCGTCGACAACGCTAGCGATAAGTCGGTCTGCCGGTATGGCTCAAGGGAATATCGCAGCTGCTCAAGCGTGGTGTCTTAGCCAAGTATTGCTGATGATAGACTTCGGCATAATAAAAGGTCGGCGCCGGATGAATTTCGGTGGTGATGGCGCCGAAGCCGGCCGTTTTCAATCTTTGCTGATAATGGTTTTTGCTGGCTAGCGCGGCTTGTTGTTGTTCTTCGGAGTAGGTATAAATGACCGATCGATATTGTGTGCCGACATCGGCGCCTTGCTTCATGCCCTGGGTTGGATTGTGAGACTCCCAGAAAATGATCAGCAGCTGCTGATAACTGATAATCTTCGGGTCGAACACCACCTTGACCACTTCGGCGTGCCCGGTTTGGCCGGTGCAAACCTCTTCGTAGGTCGGGTTGGGGGTGTAGCCGCCGGCGTATCCGGCCGCCGTGCAATAGACTCCGGGCTGTTGCCAGAATTTCTTTTCCGCTCCCCAAAAACAGCCGAGTGCAAACATCGCCTGTTCCAATCCCTCCGGAAAGGGTGGGGTGATTCGGTGGCCGGTGATGACATGGTTTTCAGGTTTGCGTAGCGGGGTGTCGCGGCCTGGCAATGCCTCGTCAGGGCTTGGTAGCCGGCTTTTTTTGCTGGAAAAGATCATATCGTCGGTCCCCTAATGAATTGCTATCGAAGCGTATAGATTATAATGAACACATTTAGTTTGCTAAGTAGTTTTAAGAGATATGAAAGAACAAGATTGTCTGAGACGTTTTATTTTTGAGAAATTGGGTGTGCGAGGCGAATGGGTGCATTTGCGCGAAAGCCTTCAGCAGGTCAAGCAATTTCAAACGCTGGCAAATGATGCCGTTGATTCGCAATTAGGCCAGGCTCTGGCCGCTGTGGTGTTATTGTCGGCGACGGTTAAGTTCCAGGGTTCGATGATTTTGCAGGTACAGGGTGACGGCGACCTGAGAGCGCTGGTGGCGCAGTCCACCAATGAACGCAAGATACGCGGGTTGGTGCGCAGCGCCAACCGCGTCAGCGGTAGTAACTTAAAGGAGATGATGGGAGCGGGTCACCTGGTGTTGACCATTGAATCGGAAATTTCGGAGCCCTATCAAGGCATAGTGCCGCTGGAAGAGGATAGTTTGGCGGCGATGTTGCACACTTATTTCATGCAATCGGAACAGTTGGCGACGCGATTATGGCTATTTGCCAATAAAACGGAGGCCGTGGGTTTGTTGATTCAGGAACTTCCGGATCAGAAACACTACCAATCAGATTGGGAACGGATAGAAATGCTGGCCGATACGGTGACCGAAGAGGAGATGTTGAGACTGGACAGCGAGGAAATGCTTTATCGTCTGTTCAATGAAGAAAAGGTGCGTATATATGAGCCGGAATCGGTGACTTTCCAATGCAATTGTTCCCGGCAGAAAATCAGTGGCACCTTGTTGGCGTTGGGGCGCGAAGAGCTGGAGGCGATCTTCAAGGAGCGTGACGATATTGAAGTCGACTGCCAGTTTTGCGGCGAAAAGTACCGCTTCGATAAAGTGGATGTGGAAAATATATTGCTGAATCAGGCTATGGGGAAAGAGGGGGCGGACACGCAACATTAGCGTGTCAATGGCGGTCCGTTTTTTCATGCGCTTGGCGCGGATAACATGAGGGTGAAGGCTGCATGAGAAGAGGTCGGTTGCTATGAAAAACAAGCTCATTAAGCTATTAAGGTTGGGTCTGGTGTTCTGTTTGTTATCGACGATGACCGGTTGTTTCTACTGGTGGCGCGCTTATCAAACCTATTTGCAGATGGATGAGTTCGATGAACATTTCGCCATCAGCGTTAAAGACGACTTTACCGTGCATTTCAAGGATCCGATTCTGTTCAGCGAGGATTTCGTTTCGTTAGCCAAGCTTCATCCCAGCGCGACGGAAACAACGGGAGATGGCTCGTTATGGCGATACCGTTTCCGCAAGGTCGATGAACAGGGCAGCATCATGAGACCGGAAATCAAGTTTTCCTTCGCCTTAGTGTTTAACCGGGAGAACCGGATCGTGGCCTGGATCTTTTCGCCGCTGTTTTTGCAGATCGCTCCACCGGAATTCCTGGAGCTTTCGTTCCGATCCTTAGGCGGCGCGGAAATCAATCAGGGGAAGCGCCAGTTAAAGGTGGATACCGAGCACGTGCAGAAAATCAAAGCCGATTTGCCGCTTAAATCGGTGGTGGTGGCGCAATTAGGCGAACCTCTAGAGATAGAGGACCAGGGGGAACAGGAGGTTTATCGCTATCATTTTAAACTGGAGGCCTACGATGTTGAAGAAGGTTATGAGGACCGAACCTTGAGCGAGGTCAAACTGACTTTCGACAAACAAAGTCAAGCGTTGGTCAAAATGTCCGGACGTTTCGCCGGTCTGAAAATCTCCATCAATTACCGTAAATATCAGCAACACCGGGATGACGTTGGCAAGAGCGTTTGAGGCAAACGTCTAGGCCTATCGCTAAGCGCTCATAAATACAACCACTCGGCAAAACAGGCGGCCTGTCCCCGATAAAGGCCGTCGTCATCGCTTAGATTCCAGACCACCGCATTCCGGATCATGAAACGCCGTCCTTGCTTGGAGATGCGAACTCCCTGGTAATGATCGATAAAACCGTGACGGTCGACCTGGTCGAGCAGGCGTTGCCGTTCTTCTCGGTTTACCGGTTCGGCGGAGTAGCGAGACGGTGTCCGGGTAAATTCTTGCCAATCCATGCCGAATAGTTCCTGCGCCTTGCGATTGGCGTAATTAAAGATCGGATCGGCTTCCGTGTCGTGCGATACAACGGCAAAAGGAGCCTCGAACAATGCCCGAGCGAATGCCTTGCTGCCGCATTCGCCGCCGATCAACGGCCTATGCAGTAATTTTAGGTAGCTGTCGCCTAGCAGGGCGGCATGAGGCGCCTGGAAATCGTTTGCTTCGCTGGGATAATGCATTTGTCTGCTTTCAAGATTTTGATAACGGTCGATAAAACGTCGATGAGCGATCGTGGCCGGCCATGACATGAACTGAATTTTCGCATAAAACACGTATTCGTGTAATGACAGCAATTCCTAGTTTGAGCGTTTTAATGGTGTTTAGGTCTGGGGGCTGATGAGGGGCGCCGTTCACTCGGCATCTAAATTATCCTATAGCCCAAAAGCCATGGAATTTAGGCAGCAATTCCCATATTTGAGCGTTTTTGCTGTGTTTAGGGCCATGGGGTGTGTCTGTCGAGGAGCGCCGTTCACCCAGCACCTAAATTATGCTGGAATGTAAAATATAGTCCAGTAGCCATGGAATTTAGGTGCTGGGTAATGGGGCCCGGATTTCAACATGATAAAATTGACAGGAGAAGCAATGATCGATTGGAGCACTACTTACGCCGCAATTTGGCGCCAGCGCAACGAATATTTGCGTCCGGTGAGACAACTGGACCCGGTTCGTTTAGAGGATTTATTGGGCGTAGAAACGCAAAAGGAACAATTGGTCAATAATACGCAACGCTTTTTGTCTGGCAAGCCGGCTAATAACGCGTTGTTGTGGGGCGCGCGGGGGACGGGTAAATCATCTTTAATCAAAGCCTTGTTGAATGAGTTCAAAGAAAAGGGCTTGCGCATTATCGAAGTCGATAAGCAGGACCTGATCTATTTACCCGAGATTGTCGATGATATTCGTGAAGCCTCTCAGCGCTTTATTATTTTTTGCGATGATCTCTCTTTTGAAAGTCGAGAAACTCAGTACAAGGCGCTGAAAAGCGTGTTGGAAGGCTCCATTGAATTGCCTCCCGAAAATGTTCTGCTTTATGCGACCTCGAATCGTCGTCACTTGTTGCCAGAGCATATGGACGATAATCATGATACCCGGTTGATGCAGGGTGAATTGCATTATTCGGATGCCGTCGAGGAAAAAATTTCTTTATCGGACCGGTTCGGTTTGTGGTTGCCTTTTTATGCTCAGAAAACCGAGGCCTATCTTAATATCGTGGATCGCTATTTTGCCGATTATGAGGGGGACCGGATCGCCTTGCATCAGGCTGCTCTGGATTTCGCAAGTATGCGTGCGACGAAAAGCGGGAGGACCGCGAAACAATTTTATAATGCTTATGCATCGTGCAGTCGCAACAAATAATTTTCATGGTCGGAAGTGGTTCGACTTTTATCAGCTTATTTGGTCATAACTCTTGTTATGGGGTGAGCGCCTTCGTTGAATGCTGGATACGTTAGTTACGGTCGTTGCCATTCCGGTGTGATAGGCTTGTTTTTTCTGTCGTTTGTTAAGCCCTTAAACGTTCGTGACGGAGGAATTGTCCCAATAATGCCGAAACGAAAACTTCCTGAGCGAAGTCTAACTTGAATGCAGAAGGCGGGGGGGGGGCGTTACCATACGCCGGAATTTAACCAGAAGGACTGAAATAAACATGCATGCTGACAGCCATTTTTTTGTCGATCTTTTTGCGCTGCTTTCGGCGGCCGTCATTGCGGTGCCGATCTTCCATCGCCTAGGCTTGGGATCGGTGCTTGGCTATCTGTTCGCCGGCATGGTGCTGGGTCCCTGGGGGCTGTCAATCATCGATCAGGTTGATGATATTCGCCATTTTGCCGAATTCGGCGTGGTTTTTTTGCTGTTTCTGATCGGCATAGAGATGAAGCCGGCGCGTTTATGGATCATGCGGCGTTGGGTTTTTGGATTGGGCATGGCGCAAATATTGCTGACTGGCGCTATCTTGATGTTGATAGGCTTATGGCTGGACTTGCCGTTACGCTCCGCATTGATCGTCGGGATGGGGCTGGCCTTGTCATCGACCGCTTTTGGTTTACAGATTCTGTCTGAAAAAGCCGAGCTGACCAATGCCACCGGCCGCACCGCATTTTCAATATTGTTAATGCAGGATTTGGCCGTCGTGCCGTTGTTGACGATGGTGTCTTTGCTGGCCGGCGGCGCCGAACTCGGCGACAGTATCGGTTATGCAAGCATCAAGGCGTTTATGGCGATCGTATCGGTGGTGATTGCCGGACGTTATCTGCTGAATCCTTGCCTGGATAAAGTCGCCGCCAGCCGCAACTCGGAAGTTTTTATTGCCGCTGCCGTGTTGTTGGTGCTGGGGGCGGCCAAGTTGATGGAAACGGCGGGTCTGTCGATGGCCTTGGGCGCCTTTTTGGCCGGACTGATGCTGGCCGAGTCGCATTATCGCCATCAGATCGAGGCTGATATTCAACCGTTTCGTGGAATCTTACTGGGCTTGTTTTTCATGTCGGTAGGCATGAGTATCGAAGTGGGGGTGTTGTTGGATAGCCTCGGATCAATCGTTGGATTGGTGGTCTTGTTGATTGTCATTAAAGCCGGAGTGGTATGGCTATTGTGCCGAATCAGCAAACTGAATAACAATACCAGCTTGAAAGTTGCGTTGTTATTGTCCCAATCAGGTGAATTCGGTTTTGTGTTGTTTGGTTATGCCTTGATTTCTGGCCTGTTAATCGAACCTCGAGTTCAGGCCTTATCGATGATCATCGCTCTCAGCATGGTCGCCACCCCGTTGCTGGTCAAACTGGGAGACCAGCTGAGCTATTATCTGGAAGCTAAGAGACGCGATCAGCAAGCGCCGGAGTGTATCGACGAGCATAAACAGGATCATATCATCCTGGCCGGATTCGGCCGCGTGGGCAAGCGGGTGGCGTTTTTGATGGAAAGCGCGGGACTGACCTATGTGGCATTGGACTACGATCACCAAGAAGTCACCGAGGGTCGCTTAAACGGTTATCCGGTCTACTATGGTGACGCCAGCCGGCTGAAGGTCTTGAAGGCCGCTGGCGCCGATCGAGCCAGCATGTTGATCGTGGCCTTGGACAACATAGAACATGCCGAACGCCTGGTCGCCGTGGTGCGTCAAAACTATCCGAAGTTGCCGATACATGTTCGCGGCCGCAGTCTCAGTCATTGCGAAGTCTTGTTGAGCCATGGCGCCAATACCGCCGTTTCGGAAACGTTGGAAGCGAGTTTACGCCTCGCTGAATTAGCGTTGACCGACAGTGGCGTCGATCAACTGAAAACAAGTCAATTATTGAATGATTATCGGCACGGCTATTATCAGCGTTTGAAAAAAAAATATCTCTAGCTCGGCTGATTGATGAGTAGATGACGATTCGACCCAGTCAAGCCGGGTTAGCGGCGCCAATGTCCCGATTTTCCGCCTTCTTTTTCCAGCAATTGCACCGACTGAATGACCATGCCGCGGTCTACCGCCTTGCACATATCATAAATCGTTAGCAATGCCACCTGAGTAGCGTTTAGCGCTTCCATTTCGACACCGGTTTGGCCATGGGTCTTGACCGTGGTGAGGCAATGCACCCGGTCGCGTTCCGGTTGCGGCGTCAGCTTGATTTCCACATGGGTAATCGGCAGGGGATGGCATAGCGGAATTAGCTCGGCGGTTTTTTTGCTCGCCATGATGCCGGCGATGCGGGCCGTTCCCAAGACGTCGCCCTTTTTATGATTGCCGGCCATGATTAACTTCAGGGTATCGGCCTGCATTTCGATATAGCCTTCGGTGATGGCAGTCCGTTCGGTGATGGTCTTGTCGCCGACATCGACCATATGGACTTCGCCGGCTTGATTAAAATGCGTTAATTGCGTCATATTCAGGTAAAATTATAGATGATTCGGCGCGCTCAGGCTTAGCGGGTTAGAGCCCAGTTGAGCGCAGCCGCAATGTTGCAGCCCTATAGCCGGAATCTGATGATGAATTCTTGCTTTTATGCTGCTGTAATCCGATTATTCTATTATCGAGTGTAGGTCGATGTCGATTAAAGTCCGTTATTTTGCCAGCTTGAAGGAAAAACTGGGGCGAGCCGGGGATGAGTTGGATTCCGAGGGTGTCGCTTGTGTTCAGGATGTTTGGGTCAAGGCTAATCCTGACTTAGCATTGCCCGACAATGTATTGGCCGCCGTTAACATGGAATATGTGGCGTTGGCTGCAGCGGTCGACGATGGCGACGAAGTGGCTTTTTTTCCACCGGTGACCGGAGGTTGATGTGGAAGTCAGAGTCTGTTTGGAGGCGTTCGATCCCTGGCGGGAAATTCAGAATTATCAAGCCGAGATAGATCGGCTGGCCGGGCAATATGGGGCGACCAGTCTTTTTATCGGCACGATGCGCGATTTTAATGAAGGCGATGACGTCAAGGGGATGACGCTGGAGCACTACCCAGGCATGACCGAAAGGCAGTTGGAAAAGATTATCGAGCAGGCCGGGCAAAAGTGGCCCGTGCTGGAGGCCTTGCTAGTGCATCGGGTCGGCGATATTTTTCCGCATGATCCTATCGTCCTGGTGGCGGTGTGGACGTCGCACCGCGGCGATGCCTTCGATGCCTGCCGCTATATCATGGAGGCATTGAAAGCGCAGGCGCCATTCTGGAAAAAAGAGTTGCTGCTGTCCGGTCTAGAACGTTGGGTGGAGAAAAATACCGACGGTTATCAGAAATGACGCGGGATTGAACGGCGGCAATCCCGCGTCATGATGTTTATAAAGCCGGCTTTTTAATCAAAGCTTCGTAGCGAGCGATGCTTTCGGAGATTTCTTGTTTGGCTGCTGCAACGCCGGCCCAGCCTTCCAGGCTAACCCATTTGCCTTCTTCCAGGTCTTTATAATGTTCAAAAAAATGAGAGATTTTAGCCAGTTTGTCCGGCTGTATGTCCTGGTAGTTGTTGACATGGTTGTAATAGGGCGTTAACTCCGGGACGGGGACGGCGAGTAATTTGGGATCGGGGCCGGCTTCGTCGGTCATCTGCAGTACGCCAATCGGACGACACTCGACAACGCAGCCGCTCAACAGTGGCGCCGGAGTGATGACCATGACATCGACGGGGTCGCCGTCTTCGGAAAGACTTTGCGGAATATAACCGTAATTGCTCGGGTATTGCATCGCGGTTCCCATGAAGCGGTCCACCGTCAACGCGCCGCTGTATTTGTCCACTTCGTATTTGACCGGGTCGCTGAAGGCCGGGATTTCGATCACGACATTGATGATGTCGGGTATATTACTTCCCGGTGCGACTTTCGTAAAAGACATTCAGGTCCTCTTTGTCTAAATGAAAAAAAATGCCATTATATCAGCTGTTACTTATTAATTAGGGGGATTTTAGGTGTTAGGTTGTTTACGCAAAATGAAAACAGAATTAACCAGTCCGGTCACTTACCGGTTGCCGTTATCGGATCAACAGGTGGATTTGAATCCTCTGATCGGCCAAAAATTGACGCTGCGCCATAGTGGGCAAATATTTTGCGTACACTGCAACCGTAAAACCAATAAGAGTTTCAATCAAGGCTATTGCTATCCTTGTTTCACCACGCTGGCGCAATGCGACCTGTGCATCATGAAACCAGAAACTTGTCATTATGACAAGGGCACTTGCAGGGAGCCGGTCTGGGGTGAGAAACACTGTTTTCAACCGCATTATGTGTATCTGGCCAATTCCTCGGGTGTCAAAGTCGGGATTACCCGGCAGACTCAGATACCGACCCGCTGGATCGATCAAGGGGCGGTGCAGGCCTTGCCGGTCTTCAAAGTCCAGTCGCGCTATATTTCCGGGTTGGTTGAGGTCATTATCGCCAACCATGTCAGCGATAAGACCAGCTGGCAACGAATGCTGAAAAATCAGGTTGAACCGCTAGACTTGGCGGCGATCAGGGATGAACTGCTGATCGAATGCGAATCCGATCTGGCCGATATTAGCCGCCGATTTGGCGATCACGCGATCGCCTATCAGGCCGATGCCGATCAGATCGACATCGAATTCCCGGTGGCGGTTTATCCGACCAAGGTAAAGTCCTTCAATTTTGATAAACAAGGGGAAGTATCAGGCGTCCTGCAGGGCATTAAAGGCCAATATCTGATATTCGATAACGGCGTGATCAATATTCGCAAGTTCGCAGGCTACGAAGTCGAATTACAAGTGTAGCCGCCCTCGGCGCGACCTGCCGCGATTCGGCCCGAGGGCGGGCCTCCCACAGAGTTAGCGGCAAAGCCAGGCGGAAGGGGCTGTCGACCCACTTCGTTCGCAATCAGCGTGTATGTCGGCCGTTCGAACGGGGTGCCGGAGTTTGTTGATTGACAATTCGCAGGCCGGTCTCGTCGGCGCGGAAAGAGCTAATTTCTTGCCGGCCGGCTCATGTAGCTGTAATTGACAATGACGGTCCAGCTTTTGGAAGGGCTGAACGAGACCCTTTCCCAGGCGGCGATTTTAAAAATTTGCTGTTGGTCTTCGATGAAGGAATAATAGCCTATGCCTTCGTCATCGGTTTGGGTTAAGCGGCCGAAGGCCAGTAATGACGGTGAGTATTGGTTTTGTGGATCCAGGAATAAATTGCTGCCCAGGTAGCGGTTGTTTTTGTCATAAACGATCAAACCGTCTTCGCTGATGATCCAGATGTCACGCGAATGCCCAGGCAGCGCCGCCGTCATCGGGAACAAATCGGGTAAAGATTTTTCAGGGCTCATCACCGCTTCGAGCACATAGTCCACATGTTGGTTTTGGATGATAGGGGCGCGGAAAAACAGCCTTAAGCCCCGATTCTGCATTTCCGCCATCGGGGCTTTGAATTCCTGTTTACTGCTTTTCCAATGGGACGAAGACACGGAAGAAATGTTCGCCGCCGGCTTTACAGTAAAGCGTTCGAATTTAGGGTACTGGCTATGCAAGTCCGTTAATATCGCCTGGCTGTTAGCGGGGTCCTCCAGCTTGCTGGTTGCCAGTTGCCGGGCCGCCGCGTTTAAATCCGAAAACAATTGCGCGCTGCCCTCGTCAATCGCCGTGGCGATCAATTGGGCTTGTTTTTGCGCGGTCTCGCTGAAGGTGGTGATGGTGACCAGGGAGTTTTCGACCTTGGCTTTAGCTTGTTGCATCTTGATCGCATAATGCACGGAAAATCCGGCGCCGGCGAGGATCGCGGTTAGCAGAGCCAGGCTCATGAAAATCAAGGCCTTGTTGCGGGCTAGAAAGCGTCGCAGCAATTCTTTACGGCTGTATTCGTAGATATTGACGATGCGTCCATCGCGGAAGGCTTTTAATTGTTCGGCCATTTCCTTGGCATTGGCGAAGCGCAGATGGCGATTTTTTTGCAGCGCTTTGTTGCAGATGGCGACTAATTCCGGAGGCGCTGATTTTTCCAGCTTGTCGGGGTGAGGTGAGGGGCTATCGGAGCCGATTGCTTGCTGTATGGTGTCGAAATCGCCGCGATAAGGCAATTTGCCGGTGATGATGCGAAATAAGATTACGCCTAGACTGTAAACGTCGCTGCGTTTGTCGGCCTCGCCATTAAATTGTTCCGGCGCCATATAGCAGGGGGTTCCCAATGTCTCGGTGCTTAGCGCATCGTTCAAGGTATGGCGCTGGTGGCTCAGCGCTTCCCGATAAAAATAGGTGTTGTCGCCGGCATCGAGAACCTGCGCCAAGCCCCAATCCAGTACGATAGTTTCGCCGAATTCGCCGCGGATGATATTGCCGGGTTTCAGGTCGCGATGGATCACGCCTTTGGCATGCGCATAAGCTAAGGTTTCACTGACATCGATTAATATATCCAGTAATTTCAGGCGTTGAGCCAATTGCTTGTCGGATGCAAGCAAGGCGCAGTTTTTCAGCAGGGTTTCCAGCGTTTCCCCTCTGACATAGCGCATGACGTAATAAGGCGTGTCGCCTTTTTGCTTGTCCAGCGCGTAAATCGGGATGATGCCCGGGTGCTCCAATTTCCCGGTTAATTTAGCCTCATGAATGAAGGTGTTTTTAAGTTCTTCGGAATTGCTCGCCGACGATTCTTCGAAATCCAGCAGTTCTTTGATCGCGACTCGTCGGCCGATGCTTTCGTCATAGCCGAGAAAGACTCGACCCATGCCGCCTTGGCCGACGATGCCTTCGATTTTTAGCTGTTTGTTGTAGTACTCGCCGATCGCGGCGCTTTCTTTCTTGGGCGCGGCGATCCGGGTTCTATCATCATCCGGCTCAGAGTTTGCCGGGGCGGCTTGCTCATTCATCGGGCAGACGATAGCGTTGTTCTTGCTGGTAATAATCCTCAAAACCGACGGCCCTTGTCAGTTCTTGAAAGTCCATGGTCTGTGTTTGTTCGCCATTTTTTAAATCATGCAGCGACTGCTTCATGGCTTGTATAGACACGTTAAGCAGCGTCAGTGGATAGACGGCGATCTTGTAGCCCATTGCTTCCAAGTGTTGGTGAGACAATAGCGGGGTTTTGCCGTGCTCGATCAGGTTGGCGACCTTATGGCCGGGAACGCGCTTACAATATTCGCGCATTTCCTCGACACTTTCCGGTGCTTCGACAAAATTGATGTCGGCGCCGATCTCGTGAAACAATTGTGCGCGTTGGATTGCTTCTTCCAAGTCGTCGGTGGCGCGGGCATCGGTTCGGGCCATGATCAGGATATCGGCGCCTTCGTTGCGGGCGTCGACGGCGGCCTGGATGCGCATCGCCGCCTCGTCGCGACCGACCACGGCTTTGCCGCGGGTGTGGCCGCAACGTTTCGGAGCCACTTGGTCTTCCAGCATGATGCAGGCAAAGCCGGCCTGAACGTAGCCTTGCACGGTACGTTTGATGTTGATGGCGTTACCGAAACCGGTGTCGCCGTCACCCCAGATCGGAATCGAGACGGCGCTGCAGATATTACGGCCTTGATCCAGCAATTCGGCATAGCTGATCAGGCCGGTATCGGGTTGACCCAGGCGACTGGCGGAAACGGCGAAGCCGCTCATGAAAGCGGTTTCGAAGCCCGCTTGTTGGCATAGTTTCGCCGAGATGGCATCGTGACAGCCAGGCATCACCAGCAGGCCGGGACGGTTCAATAGTTCACGCAGTTTTTCGGCGGGCGTCGTTAGCTGTTTAGGCATCGGATGAGAGGCGGTTGCATTAAGGCGGATCGATAAATTACGCTGACGTAATCACGACGTTGCCGGATTTTTACAGCAATTCCCAGTTTGAGTATTTTTGCAGGGTTTAGGACATGGGGTGTGTCTGTCGAGGAGCGCCGTAAACCCATCCCTGGGGGCTTGACGACAGCATCCTTGCTGCCGACATCCTCGCCAAACACACCCCATGCCCTTTTTGAACGCCAAAGTGGGAATTGCTGGGATTTTTAAGAAAATTTCAATATTACTTAATAAACTAGTAAAATGATTGAATTGTTGACGAATTCGGCTAGACCCAGTAGTTTAGCTAACCTTTTCGTAAATTAAAACCAAGTGCTTTAGTCTGGAATTCTGTGGACTAGGTTTCTGGTAAAGTTTGGTCAGTATTTTGGGGATTAAAAATTGGAACTCAGTGGCGGAGAGATAGTTGTTCGTTGTCTTAAAGACGAAGGGGTAGAGTATATTTTCGGTTATCCTGGCGGTGCGGTATTACATCTATATGATGCAATTTTTCATCAGGATGACGTCAAACATATTCTAGTCAGGCATGAGCAGGGGGCGACCCATGCAGCCGATGCCTATGCGCGCGCAACCGGAAAGCCAGGCGTAGTCTTGGTGACTTCCGGTCCAGGCGCGACCAATGCCGTGACCGGCATTGCAACGGCTTATATGGATTCGATTCCGATGGTGATTATTTCCGGCCAGGTGCATACGCCGGTCATCGGTAGTGACGCCTTTCAGGAAGTCGATACGGTAGGCATCACCCGACCCTGCGTTAAGCACAATTTCTTGGTCAAAAATGTCGCCGATCTGGCGGAAACGATCAAAAAAGCCTTTTATGTCGCCACCACGGGGCGCCCGGGACCGGTCCTAGTCGACGTGCCCAAGGACATTACCGATCCGAACATCAAGATCCCGTATAAGTATCCTAAGAAGGTCTCTATGCGTTCCTATAATCCGGCGGTCAGCGGGCATAAGGGACAGATCAAGAAAGCCGTGGATCTATTGTTGTCGGCGCAACGACCGATGATTTATTCTGGCGGCGGCGTGGTGCTGGGCGAGGCTAGCAAGGAGTTGACCGAGCTGACGCATACACTGGGCTATCCGATTACCAATACCTTGATGGGATTGGGCGCTTATCCTGCGACCGACAAGCAATTCGTCGGCATGCTAGGTATGCACGGCACCTATGAGGCCAATATGGCCATGCATGAAAGCGATGTGATTTTGGCGGTGGGCGCGCGTTTCGATGACCGGGTGACCGGCAAGTTGGCCGAATTCTGTCCTTACGCCAAGATTATCCATATCGATGTCGACCCTGCTTCGATTTCCAAAACCGTCAAGGTCGATATCCCGATCGTCGGTCAGGTCCAGCCTGTGTTGGAGCAAATGATCGAATTGATCAAGAATGGTAAGAAGAAACCGTCGAAAAGCGCGCTGGAAACCTGGTGGGGCCATATCGAAAAATGGCGTTCGATCCACTGCTTGGAATACGATCGGGAAAGCCGCTCTATCAAGCCGCAATACGTGGTTGAGCAATTGTATGAGGTAACCAAGGGCGACGCCTATATCACCTCCGATGTCGGCCAGCATCAGATGTATGCGGCGCAATATTATCATTTTGATAAACCGCGACGCTGGATTAACTCCGGCGGCCTGGGCACGATGGGGTTTGGTTTGCCTGCGGCGATCGGCGTAAAGCTAGCGTTTCCAGAAGCCGATGTGGCCTGTATCACCGGCGAGGCCAGCATTCAGATGTGTATTCAGGAGTTGTCGACGGCACTGCAGTACAATACGCCGGTCAAGATCATCAACCTGAACAACCGGTACATGGGGATGGTGAGGCAGTGGCAGGAGTTCTCCTATCAGAGTCGTTATTCGCATTCCTATATGGATACGATTCCCGACTTCGTCAAATTGGCCGAGGCTTATGGTCATGTCGGCATCCGGGTGGAAAAACCGGAAGATGTCAGAGGCGCGCTGGAGCAGGCGTTTGCGATGAAAGATCGTACCGTGTTTCTGGACTTCATGACTGATAGGACTGAAAACGTATATCCAATGATCGAGGCCGGTAAGGCTCATCATGAAATGAAGCTGAGAATGGCGCCGGGCACCCCGGTAGACAGGGAGTTATCATAATGAGGCATATTATTTCTATTCTGATAGAAAATGAAGCGGGGGCCTTGTCCAGGGTGGCGGGGCTGTTTTCCGCTCGCGGTTACAATATCGAGTCGTTGACGGTGGCGCCGACCGAGGACGCCAGCTTGTCGCGCATGACATTGGTGACGCGGGGCAATGATCAGATCATCGAACAGATTACCAAGCAATTGAATAAGCTGGTCGATGTGGTCAAATTGATCGATTTGGCCGAATCGGTTCATGTCGAACGCGAACTGATGCTGATGAAGGTCAAAGCCACCGACGCCAGTCGCGAGGAGGTGAAGCGCATGGTGGATATTTTTCGCGGCAAAATCATCGATGTTACCGCCAGCAGTTATGTTATCGAAATGACGGGAACTTCCGATAAACTGGACGCCTTTGTCAAGGGATTGGCTGAAGACAGCATCATCGAGGTGGTGCGGTCCGGGTCGACCGGTATTTCGCGCGGCGAAAAAGGTTTACATTTATAAGCGGCTTTTTGTTTGAAGTCCGCATCACACATTTTATTAAAATTAGGAAACGAGAAAACTCATGCAAGTTTATTACGATAAAGACGCTGACCTTTCCATTATCAAAGGTAAAAAAGTCGCGATTATTGGTTATGGCTCACAAGGCCACGCTCATGCAAACAACCTGAAAGACTCCGGTGTTGACGTTGTGGTTGGTTTGCGTGCGGGTTCTGCATCGGTGGCGAAAGCCGAAGCCTCGGGACTGACTGTTAAAACGGTGCCAGAAGCCGTCGCCAGCGCCGATGTCGTGATGATCCTGACTCCCGATGAATTTCAATCGCAATTGTATAAACAAGAAATTGAGCCTAACCTGAAGCAAGGCGCTGCCCTGGCTTTCGCGCATGGTTTTGCGATCCTTTATAACCAAATCGTGCCGCGCGCCGATCTGGACGTGATCATGATCGCTCCGAAAGCGCCGGGCCACACCGTACGTTCCGAATTCGTCCGCGGCGGCGGTATTCCCGATCTGATCGCGATCCAGCAGGATGCTTCCGGCACCGCGAAAGATATTTGTTTGTCTTATGCGTCTGCGATCGGCGGCGGTCGTTCCGGCATCATCGAAACGACATTCCGTGACGAAACCGAAACCGACCTGTTCGGCGAACAAGCGGTGTTATGCGGCGGCGCTGTCGAGTTGGTCAAAGCGGGTTTCGAGACGCTGGTGGAAGCCGGTTATGAACCGGAAATGGCTTATTTCGAGTGTCTGCACGAACTGAAACTGATCGTAGATCTGATGTTCGAAGGCGGGATCGCCAACATGAACTATTCGATCTCCAACAACGCCGAGTATGGCGAATACGTCACCGGTCCGCGCGTAATCAACGAAGAAAGCCGCTGGGCGATGCGTGAAGCGTTGCAAAACATCCAAAGTGGTGATTACGCGAAACGCTTCATCATGGAGGGCATGACCAATTATCCGGAAATGACCGCCCGTCGCCGTCTGAACGCGGAACATCCGATCGAGCAAGTCGGCGAAAAACTACGCGCGATGATGCCTTGGATCGAAGCCAACAAAATCGTTGATAAATCGAAAAATTAATTTGCCGATTGATAGGGTGCTATGTGCTTGTTAATCGATTGGATTGGCTAAATTATGTAGCGTTGTCATAAAAACGAAAGACGAAAGACGAAAGACGCAAAAGGTTTGGCTCTTTTGGGCCTTGTGTCTTTAGTCTTTTGCCTGGTTAATTCTAAGCTAGGTGTTTACTGCTTTCACTAGGCTTATTTAGATTTAAATATTTAACCTTCAAGAATAAATTCATCATGAGTAAACCAAACAGAGTTGCAATTTTAACGGCAGGCGGTCTGGCGCCCTGCCTGAACTCGGCCATCGGCAGCCTGATCGAACGTTATAGCGAAATCGATCCCAGCATCGATATCATTTGTTATCGCGGCGGTTACAAGGGCTTGCTGAAAGGCGATTATTATCAAGTGACGCCTGAAATTCGCAAAAATGCCGGCCTGCTGCAGCGGTTCGGCGGCTCCGCGATCGGCAACAGCCGGGTTAAACTGACCAACGTCAAAGACTGCATCAAACGCGGCCTGGTCAAAGAAGGTGAGGATCCCCAAAAAGTCGCCGCCGACCAATTGGTCAAAGATGGTGTCGACGTGTTGCATACCATCGGCGGTGACGATACCAACACGGCGGCGGCCGATTTGGCGGCGTTCTTGGCGAAAAATGATTACGGCCTGACCGTGATCGGTTTGCCAAAAACGATCGATAACGACGTATTCCCGATTAAACAGTCCCTGGGCGCCTGGACTGCCGCCGAACAAGGCGCGCAATATTTCCAAAACGTCGTGGCGGAAAACAATGCTAATCCGCGCATGTTGATCGTTCATGAGGTGATGGGGCGTAACTGCGGTTGGTTGACCGCGGCCACTGCTAAGGAATACCGGAAGCTGCTGGATCGTTCCGAATGGTTGCCAGAAATTGGTTTGGATCGTGACGCGTTTGAAGTTCATGGCGTGTTTATTCCGGAAATGGAAATCGATCTGGCGGCTGAAGCGAAGCGTCTGCGTGAAGTGATGGACAAGGTTGATTGCGTCAACATCTTTATTTCCGAAGGCGCCGGTGTTGACGCCATCGTCGAAGAGTTGCAGGCGAAGGGGCAGGAAGTGCCGCGTGACGCCTTCGGCCATATCAAGCTGGATGCCGTCAATCCGGGCAAATGGTTTGCCGAGCAGTTTTCCGAAATGATCGGCGCGGAAAAAACCCTGGTGCAAAAATCCGGTTATTTCTCTCGCGCTTCCGCGGCCAACATCGAAGACATGCGTTTGATCAAATCCTGCGCCGACTTGGCGGTTGAATGCGCATACCGCCGTGAATCCGGTGTGATGGGGCATGATGAGGATCAAAACGATGTCTTGCGCGCGATCGAATTCCCGCGCATCAAAGGTGGCAAACCTTTCGATATAAACACCGATTGGTTTACCGAAATATTGACGGCGATCGGCCAAAACAAAGGCGCCAAAGTCGATGTCAGTCATTAATTGATGTCATTTCCGCCTTAGCGCAAAAAAGCCCGTCTCGTCGATGGGCTTTTTTGTGTCATAAGAATTTCACTTTGTTTGCCCGCATAAATCAGTACAATGTAGACCTTCGATTTTAAGGCGCGCTATCAACAATATAAAAATTATGAGTCAGAAAAAATCAACGATTCGTCACCGCGGAATCTATTTGCTGCCCAATCTGTTCACTACGGGGGCTATGTTTGCCGGATTTTATGCGATTGCATCGGCGATTAATGGTCGCTATGAATCTGCGGCGGTGGCGCTGTTTGTTGCGATGATTCTGGATGGATTGGATGGGCGCGTCGCGCGCTTGACCAATACCCAGAGCGAATTCGGGGTGCAGTATGACAGCTTGTCCGACATGGTGTCGTTTGGCGTCGCGCCGGCGCTGGTGATGTACTTATGGGCCTTCGGCAGTCTTGGCAAATTAGGGTTGTTTGCGGCTTTTGTCCATATGGCCGGCGGCGCATTGAGATTGGCGCGCTTCAATACCCAAGTCGAGGTTGCCGATAAACGTTATTTTCAGGGACTCCCCAGTCCGGCAGCGGCGGCGATCCTGGCCGGCGGTTTATGGATCAGCCTGGAATACGGTTATGATGTCGAAACGATCAAATATCTGGTGTTGATTGTCACGATCTGCACCGGACTGCTGATGGTCAGTAATTTTCGTTATTCCAGTTTTAAAGAGATCGATCTGAAAGGGCGGGTGCCTTTTGTCGCGGCGATCGCGATCATGCTGGCGATCGGTTTCGTCATGGCCCAGCCGCAGACCATGTTGTTTCTGCTGGCGGTGGGATATGCGATCTCCGGACCCGTGGTGACGCTGGTGATGCGGAGAAAGTGGCATAACCGAAAACAGGAATCCTGATGGCGTGTTTAGGCGCAATTAACTTGCAGGCTATTGCTGCATGGGACGTCGCATCTAGCGTCAAACATCGGCAATGATTAGTTTGAGCATTTTCACAGCGTTAAACGCATGGGGATTGCTGTCGAGGAACGTCGTAAACCCATCCATGGGGGCTTGACGGCAGCATCTGACCACCAGGGAAGGTGGAAATGCAGATTTTGCAGGAGCAAAAATCTGCCCTGTCGCCGACATCCTCGTCAAATACATCTCAAGCCCTCTTAGGTATCCAAATTGAGAACTACTGTCAAACATGGCTTGTCGCACGCAGGGCAATGCAGTATAGTAAGCTATTATGAATATTTCTCACCAAGCGATACAACATAGCCATTGCTCATTGCCGATATTCGGCACGCTAGACGTGTATGCGCTCTTCGCCCTCTCTCTTAGACTCCTGCCCTAACGGGCTGCGAATCTATCTACATACATCAATTATAAACCGATTTTTTTTAGTCGACCCTCGGGTTGAGATTTCTTCATGAATGGAGCCATCATGAAAGACAAGTTAATTATTTTTGATACCACCTTGCGCGATGGCGAGCAAAGCCCCGGCGCATCGATGACGCGTGATGAAAAAGTCAGAATCGCCAAGGCGCTTGAACGCATGAGAGTGGATGTCATCGAAGCCGGCTTTCCGGCTGCCAGTCAAGGCGATTTCGCATCGGTACAGGCTGTCGCCGACGTCATTAAAGACAGCACGGTGTGCGGTTTGGCCAGGGCGCTGGACAAAGATATCGACAAGGCCGGCGAGGCATTGCAAGGCGCCAATAGTTCGCGCATCCACACGTTTATCGCCACTTCGCCGATTCACATGCAGATGAAGCTGCAGATGGAACCCGAGCAGGTGATCGAATATGCGGTGCGGGCGGTCAAAAGGGCCCGGCAATATACCGATAATGTCGAATTTTCTCCGGAAGACGCCGGACGCTCGGAAGAGGACTTTTTGTGTCGGATTCTCGAGGCGGTGATCGATGCCGGGGCGACGACGTTGAATATTCCCGATACCGTCGGTTACAGTGTGCCGCATCAGTTCGGCGCTACGATAGGCAATTTAATCCAACGCATACCGAATTCCGACAAAGCCGTTTTTTCCGTGCATTGCCATAATGATTTGGGCTTGGCTGTGGCCAACTCGCTGGCGGCGGTGATGAATGGCGCGCGCCAGATTGAATGTACCGTCAACGGTTTGGGCGAGCGGGCCGGTAATGCGGCGCTGGAAGAAGTGGTGATGGCGGTGCGGACGCGGCAGGACATTTTTCCTTGTCAAACCGGGCTGGATACCCGGGAAATTGTCACCTGCTCCAAATTGGTTTCGACGATTACCGGTTTTCCGGTGCAACCAAACAAGGCGATCGTCGGCGCCAACGCCTTCGCCCACGAGTCGGGGATACATCAGGACGGCGTGTTAAAGAGCCGCGAAACCTACGAGATCATGCAGGCGGAAGATGTCGGATGGACGGCCAATCGCATGGTATTGGGCAAACATTCCGGGCGCAATGCCTTCAAGAGCCGGATGACCGAGCTGGGCTTTCAATTCCACAGCGAAGCGGAATTGAACGACGCGTTTTTCCGTTTCAAGCAATTGGCCGATAAGAAGCACGATATCTTCGATGAAGATTTGCAGGCGTTGATTTCCGAAGTCAGCATCGCCGCCGAGGAAGAGAATGTCAAACTGCTTTCCTTGAAGGTTTGCTCGGAAACTGGAGAAACCCCCAGCGCCACAGTGACATTGAGAATCGGCAACGAGGAGTTGACCGGCAGTTCCAACGGCGGCGGCGCGGTCGACGCAAGTCTGAAAGCGATTGAAAGTCTGGTTAAAACCGGCGCCACGTTGGAATTGTACTCGGTCAATAACATAACCACCGGCACCGATGCTCAGGGCGAAGTGACGGTGCGTCTGGATAAGGCCGGACGGATTGTAAATGGACTCGGGGCCGATACCGATATCGTCATCGCTTCGGCCAAGGCATATATCAATGCCGTCAATAAACTGCAATCGGCCAGACAGAGACAGCACCCGCAAACAGGCGATGTTTAACTAGCGAGAGCAAGATGGCGTCTGATTCCGAGATCGATGAAGCGACCCGCCTGCAATATTTACAGGCCATGGGAATAGACGTCTGGGCGCTCAGGCGGAACCAGGCTTTGCCGAATGCTAGTGAGGAAAGCGACGATGTCGAGCCGTCGGAAGCGGTCAACGATGATAACTGGGGCGATCTGGAGCGCCAGGTCGCCGAATGTCGGCTTTGTCCGTTATCTGAAACCCGCACACAAACGGTTTTCGGCAGCGGCAACAAACAGGCCGACTGGATGTTGATCGGCGAGGCGCCTGGTCAGAATGAAGATCGCGAAGGCCTGCCCTTTGTCGGCAAAGCGGGACAGTTGTTGACGGAAATGATCCGCGCCTTAGGCATGGCGCGTGAGCAGGTTTATATCGCCAACGTCATTAAGTGTCGCCCTCCCGGAAATCGTGATCCTAAGGTCGAAGAAGTGTCGGCCTGTAGCGATTATTTACGACGGCAAATCGCATTGATTAGACCTAAAATCATTCTTGCCGTCGGTCGGGTTGCCGCGCAAAGCCTGCTGAATACACAAGACCCTCTGGCAAAGCTACGCAATGTGGTGCATAAACTGGATGATATACCGTTGATTGTGATATACCATCCTGCCTACCTGTTACGTTCGCCGTTGGAAAAACGTAAAGCCTGGGAGGACTTGCAATTCGCAATGAAAACGTTTGAAGATATGAATAAATAGTTATGCACAAATTTTTGGACAAAGTGAAGGATATGCTGATATATGATGCGGACAGGGAATTTTACGCCAAGGTCTTTCCCGGCTCCGTTTCTCGCAAGGATTTGATGAAAATACGGCGGATGGATGTGTCAGACCTGCCTGGCGTGATGGAGATCGAGGGGAAAAACTATAATTATCCTTGGTCGGAAAATATTTTTAAGGATTGTTTACGGGCGCTGAATTACAGCTGTTGGGTGTGTGAGGAGCAGGATCAAAAGGTCGTTGGTTACTGCATCGTCTCAATTGCGGCAGGAGAAGCGCACATCATGAATCTGTGTGTCGACCCGGCGGTGCAAGGGCAGGGAGCTGGGCGTAAGCTGTTGGAAAAGATGATCGAGATATCCCGAGGCAAGGCGGAAAGGATGTTTCTGGAAGTCAGGCCCTCCAATGCAAGGGCCATCGGCTTATACCGAAGTCTCGGTTTTAATGAGATCGGCATACGTAAGGACTATTATCCAGCCAAAAATGGCAGGGAAGATGCGGTCATGTTGGCTTTGGAGCTGGTGCCGATGCTGTAGACAAAAAAATCCCCGGTCTATGACCAGGGAGCGAGGAGTCAACAGATTCGATGAAGAGCTGCTTAGTGTTTAACAACACGAGGAGGAAAAAACGCTTAAGCGTGTAAGCGGTTGTTAAAATCGATATTGCTGAAGATCGCGGCGGCGCCGAATGAGACCGTTGAGATAATGAAGGCGCCCGAGATGAAGCCGAAGATGCCGACGACAAATAATAGACCGTTAATAATGTCTTTTTTTAGGTTTTTCATGGAATGTCTCTGCTTAATAACTTAGTTGAGACATACTATACATAGTCATTGATTTGCGAACAATAGGATTCATGGTGCATAGATTGTTTCCTATTTGTGGTTAATATGACATCAAATTGTCATGTTGAACGTTCTCATTGGAAAAAGGGGACAGGCTAGAATGGCACTTACTTAAGCGATAACTAGTTGAAAGTATTAAAAAAGGCAGAAGAAGTGATAAACTTATTGTGACGAAACAAAGAAGCAATCACCAAGCCCCCTGCCTTAATGTTCATTAATAACAAACTTATTCACGCCCAGCAACAAAGAATTCAGAAGTACAGAAAAGAAACTCATTCGTATAGTTTTTTTAATCTTCTAACCAGTCCGGAATTATTATCCTCAATTGAAGGGTTGCTGCCCGAACATCGGGAAAGACTTTATCCTCCGACAGAAACACTTTCCATGTTTTTGGCTCAAGGGATGAACCAAGACCGCTCGTGTCAAAAGGCCGTTAATGATGCCGCCATACAACGAATTGCAGCAGGTTTGCCCGCGATAAGCACAACGACGGGCGGCTATTGTCGAGCAAGACAGCGACTACCATTAGCCATGATCTCTGAATTAGTTTGTCGAACAGGCGAACTTATTGATAAGGAAGTGCCTACTCAATGGCGTTGGCGAGGAAAGCGTGTTCATCTAATAGATGGAACGACTGTTACGATGCCTGACACAGCAGAAAACCAGGCCGTTTATCCCCAGCAAAGTTGTCAGAAGCCTGGGCTTGGTTTTCCTATCTGCCGTCTTGTAGGCGTCATCTGTCTGGCGAGTGGAGCCGTTTTAAATGCGTCTATCGGACCTTTCAAAGGAAAGGAGGCGATGAACAAAGTCTACTTCGTAACATGCTGGGAACCTTTAATACCGGAGACCTTGTTCTAGGAGATGCCTATTATGGCACTTATTTTTTGTTGGCATCGCTACAGGAGAAAGGTGTTGATGCCGTATTTGAACAAATGGGAGCACGTAAACGGACAACAGATTTCAGTAAAGGCAAACAGTTAGGTGACGAAGACCACCTGGTGACACTCAAAAAACCAAAGAAAAAACCTGACTGGATGGAGCAAAGCCAATATGATGATGCGCCTGAGACACTCCTTATTCGCGAGGTAAGCGTAAAAGGAAAATTACTTATAACCACACTCCTTTCACCTAAAGAGGCTTCTAAATCTGAGTTAAAAGCGTTATATAAAAAACGCTGGCAAATTGAAGTTGATTTCGCAATATAAAACAACCATGGAATGGAAACTTTAAGCTGTAAAACGCCCGAAATGACTGAGAAAGAAATATGGGTTTATTTTTAGCGTATAACTTAATACGGCTATTGATGGCTCAGTCCGCATTATTAGCCGATATATTGCCTCGCCAGCTGAGTTTTAAACATACATTACAATGCTGGTTAGCCTGGAATCAACAAAGTGTTTTTATTGATATCGGAACAAGTGAAGAGCTGTTATTCATATTAATTGCTCAAAGACGAATTGGAAATCGTTCGGGACGAATAGAGCCCCGTGCAGTAAAAAGGAGGCCAAAACAGTTCTCTTTACTAACAAAACCTAGAAATGAAGCAAGAGCAGATATTAGAAAGAATGGCCACCCAAAGAAAGTAAAATAAGTGGTTGTTATTAAAAGAGTTATGGGCTTAAGTAAGTGCCATTCGGGACAGGCTACTTTTACTGAAGTTTCCCGGTTTGAGCAAAAACCTGCCTTGTCGCATACGCTTCTTCCGCAAGCTACTAATAGTAAAAGAAATATTTTCCCAATACCAAGCTGAGTCGTTACGAAATCTTTTATCCTGAACTCAGGTTCTTATAGCGTTAGGTCTTTCAGGATTTGGACGTTTTCCGCCGGCAAGCTGAGCTTGACGCGTATTTTGTCCGAGTAGTCCTGTGCGATGATTTTTCCATCCAGTTTTTTCAATTGATATTCCAGATGCTTCATCTGGCTATATTCTAGGGCCAGAGTCACTTCCGCCATTTTTACATAGTCCTTCAGCTCGGCGGCCTCGATGGCTTGCCTGGCGCTGTTGCCATAGGCGCGGGCCAGACCGCCGGCCCCCAACTTGATGCCGCCGAAATAACGGACGACGACGATCATGACGTTAATCAGTTGCTTGCCTTCCAGATGGTGAAATATCGGTTTCCCGGCCGTCCCTGACGGTTCGCCGGCATCATGAAAACGGCACAGCAAGCCTTTGTCGCTATTGATCCGATAGGCGAAAACGATATGGTTGGCGTTAGGATGTTGCTGATGCAATTCCCTTAGGATCGCATGCGCCTGGGCTTCGGATTGGCAGGGATTCATCGCGGCGATAAAACGGGATTTTTTGATCGTTTCTTCGATAATGGCGGTTTCACTGACGGTTTTCACAGGCGCTGAGTCGATGGATGATATGAATTTACAATGTAACTATTCAGTGTCTTTCAGGGTTTAGGCAGCAGGCCATTTAAATCATTAGACCACTACTCCTGCTGTTTGCGCGGCTGCTAGCGTGATGATAAGAGATCAGGGCAGAGCAAGCAGTGTGGTAAGCGTGCGATTAGTGCGGTGCGCTGGCCTGCAAAGGATCGGGCAGCAGTCGGTCAGCGCCCCAGCTCTGGTAAATATGGTCTTTGACTCTTTGCAATTCCTCGGCGCTCACCTGAGCCAACTCGCCACTTTCCAGAGGGTCGTAGTGGAAAATATATAGTCGGGAGGCGAACTGTTCGAAGGGCAGTGACGCTTCGCCAAAACGTTCGCCGTTGCCTGAGGTACTGACTTCCACGCCATCGCCCCAGTTCTGACCACTGTCGTTATTGGGGTTATAGAAATAAGCCCGCATCTCATCTTGGGGATCCAATGCCACCCGCAGGATGGTGATGGCGTGCCAGCCTACAAACCGCGCCGCGCTGTCTGTAACCGCAATGCCGGCGGGCTGGGGGTGAATCAGCGGCTGGTTGCCGTTGTAGTAGGGGTGGTAGCTGGCGTAAAAGTGGCGCAGAAACTCTTCCAGCTGGTCCAGTTTGCCTGTTTCCACATCGACATTGATACGAAAGCCCCGGCCAGACCACCAGCCGTGAAACTCCGGGTTGACCCAGCGGTGTGGATCGTCTTCCCGGCCAATGCAACGCCGTCCCATTTCCGCATAGATGCGATCCAGATGCGGCACCACCAGCAGTGAGACCGGATCCAGATCCAGCGGGAGCTCCATGGCGACCCCCGAAGCGCTTTCCCGCGAGGAAATTGGTTGGCCTTCAAAATGAATAATGATTTCGTCGTCACGGGCGGCCCAGACCACCATTTGCAGTAGATAGTCCGGGTCGTTGTAGGCCCACATGGACAGGGCCCTAGCCGACTGGCAGGTAGGGTTATTACCCTGACCAACACCCAGTGGCTGCCCCAGCATACAGAGCACACCCTGCATCAACCAGACGCGGGGCGGGAGTTCAGGGCCAAAGCTTAGGCTCAGGCGCTGCTGACAGTAAGGCGAAATAGGCAACGATAGTTGGCGCCAGAGTGCCGGTGCCGCGGGTGGTTGATACAAAATGCCCCTTTCCAGAAGTAACGCCAGACCGTAAATGGCCTGCGCCGTTTGCGGGTGTACTGCCTCGTTAATCATAGCGTGTACCAGCTCACCATAGCAGAGCAGGCAATCGCGGCCTGTGCTTGACAGCCCCAGTGCCTCGGACAGCAGATGGTTGCTCTGCTTCAGAAGGTAACGCAGCAGCACCGCGTGATACGGCGAAACCAGGCCGGTGTCATGCATGGCCCGTGCGAAGCCGGTGGCCTCGTACTGAAGCGCGCCGACATCCATGCTGAGCAGACGCTCATAGTAAGCCTCAACGCCAGGGTCCTCGCGGCATGCCTGGGTGGTGCCGTAGAGGCTGCTGATCAGTCGATCCGCTCCCTGACCACTGATGCCCAGGTCGATATCCGGGTTGGCCTGACAAACTGCAATCTGGGTAATCATCTGCTTGACGCTGTCCACTTGTATGGGACGCTGTTGCAGTATGCGCCAGATTTCTTCGATCAGTTTATCGATCACATGTTCGTAGCCGATATGTTCGGCAAGATGGTGAAACAATTTGCGTGGCAGCTGTGCCAGCTTGCCCTGCTGTTCCCGTTCGGCCTCACTGGCGGAGTCGAACAGTAACTCGAGGTTGATAGCCAGTACCTGGGTTAAATAGTGGTGAGCCTGTTCCGATGACATGCCGGGGTGAACGTAATCGCCCTGCGCAATCGCGAGCAGGCGCAGCTCGCTCAAGGCCTCTACGACTACCGTGTTGGCATCGGGGCTTTTGAGTGAGTGGCTGGTCAGGCTGGGAATCAACGTCTGCGGCTGCGCCCAGTCCGAACCGAGAAACACACCGGCTTCTTCGATCTGTCGGGCACGGGCTTGCACCCGGGCGCAGCCGCCCGGCAGCAACATCAGCCGGCGCGCCGTGTCGAAAACCCGGCTAATCCGGGTGTGCTTGGCAAAGTCGCGCACCTCGGCCAGGGTGCGCAGTGCCTCGTCGAGCATTGCCGACAAGCTGTCCAGCCTGGCAGTATCGTGTACCTCGGAATCAGTCAAGCTACCTCCTTATAATCGTATGCGGCAGATTATACATAGAAATCGAGGTCTTCCTGATGTTTCAGTAAGTCCCTCATGACGTGAGGGTCGGAGCCGTAAAAGTAGATCAGTCCCCAGTGGGTGCCAAAGGCAGTACGTTTGGTCACGGTTTCTTCCAGTGGCGGGGTCAGCTCGTGCGATTCGAAATAGGGATGCTCTTCGGTTTCCTCGGGTATCTCCAGTCGGCTGACCACCCGGCGGCGCGGATAAACCCCAAAACAGCCGGCCACGCCTTTGGCGTCCACAACCTCTTTGGGGAAAAATTCGCTGATTTCTTCTTCGCTGGTTTTGGGGTCGAAGGAAAGGATCAAGCCCTGATAGGCATTGAAACCATAGGCACGTTCCAACAGTTCGAACACTTTGAAGCCGGGCGGGCGATAGGCAACTTCGCCAAAGTACATTTCGCCATCATTGGTGACAAAGTATTCCGGGTGGATAAAGCCGAAGTCGATTTCGAAGGTCTTGATTAGCTTTTCAATCTGGGCGGTAATTTGCGGTCGGTATTTTTCCAGCTCGGGGGTGGCGGGTACAAACACGGAGTAACCCAGGGTTACATACTCGGATATATTCAAAAAGCGGATTTTGCCGTTGTGAATCCAGGCTTCCACTGCAAACTCCCAGCCGTCCAGGTGAGACTCCATAAGCACCGGAAATTCCTCATCGGGAATGGTATCCACTTCGTCGGGCGTACGAATCACCCTATGCCCCAGACAACCGGCTTTGTCGAAGGCCTTAAGATGGATGGGGTCATTGGGGTCGCCGTCCAGCTTGAGCAGGGTCTGGTTTACCCGTTTAAGGAAACGTACTACATCTTCTTTGTCGTGCGCTTCCTCGAAGATGCCGACGCGGATGCCGCCCAGCTGGGCACGGCGTTTCATCAGCGCCTTGTCACGCAGTAACATCGCCTGACCGAAGAGACGCGGCTTGTCCATCAATACCGAGTTGATGGCGCCGGCCCATTCAACCGTTTCCTCGAACAGCGGAATGGCAACGTTCACGCCCATGTCCTTCAAGGTTTGCGCAATTTCCATAGAGCGGTCGTTGAGTCGCTCGAAGTTCCAAGGCACATAGGGAATCTGGTGTTCCTCGCAGTATTCTTCAGCCCAGTCAGGAGCTACCACTACATAGCGTCGGTCAAAACGGTCGGCGGCTTCAATCGCGTTGATGCTCCAGCCCAGAAGCGCCACATAGCCTTTTTCGGGGTTAAAGTTTTCTTTTTGAAGCTTACTCATAAAAATGATTGCCTTTGTTGTCATGGGTGTTTATAAGGTACTCTTTTTTTTCATATTTGGCCAATTGAAGCCTTGCCCAATGCCACATGAGTCCGGGCAAGGAGATGTGTTTCCACCGTGAGATGAGCCTGGAGGCGCAAAAGTTGGGGTCATGGAGGCATGATCGTGACTTTACACAATCAAGGATTAAAAACGCTGGCCCAAGTTCAAGTCTTTGTTTCCAGCGGATGCGTTCTTGAGTCTCAAACAGACCTGCCGAAAACTGGGTATTCGTTTTGGCAATATCTATTAGATCGGACCCAGGAAATGAATACGATACCGCAGTCCCCGAACTGATCCGTCAACGCGCGGCCGCTCGTATCATGAGTTATTGAGAAGCTACCATTCTGAGAATTATTCCATTGATTAATGATTCTTTCTATGTGTATTAAAAATTAAACCACGTCCTTAGGGCGTGGAGTTGGGCGAAAGGCTCCGCCTGAAGACATTTGAAGTCTACTCATGCATCCTGTTGTTGTCACAACATTGCTAGTACATAGTCATGGATAATTTGAATACCTATACCGGCGCTTCACTCTATAAGGCCATTGAGCCGGAAGAAGCGCTGCGAATTTTGGATGAACTGGAAATCCATGATACGCCCAAGCACGGGAGTTGGCTTAATATGGCGGAGATCGAGTTGAGCATCTTATCAAGGCAAAACGTAATTATTCAGCGTATTTTTATCAGAGGGAGTAGGCTATTGATTTATCGGGCTGTCTGCAACAGGACGTTGCAGTCAGAGCTTACAGGGAAGTATTCACGCGTCCCGAGAAATCAATGGTCTACTCCCTAAACCCTGAAAGATACTGAATAGTTACGGCAAAACAAACGAAATGCAATCGCATAGCCTATGTCATGGCGATTAACAAATGAGGATGCTCGGGTGAAATTGAAAAACTTTATCCGACAATACAACAATGACTAACTACCCATTAAATGTGGAATCCTTAAATTATGCGACCTTGAGCAAATGCCATAATTCGCATTAAATAAGACTTTTTACAAAAAATAAAAAGTTTTCAATAATTAACGTTGACATAGCCAAGACCTACTCCCGCTGATCAAAGTACGCTGAATAAGCTCATTACAATAATTGCTTGATAGCGGGATGGTTGTTCAATAATTGCTGACGGAAGCTTTCGATAGCTTGTTCATCATTGCGTTGGTTTCGAGCTATCGGGACTTTGATGCCGCTGATGACCCGCATCGGCGGTGCGGACAGAAACACCAGACGGTCGGCCAGCGCGATGGCTTCCCGCAGATCATGGGTGACGAATAGCACCGTATGCGGCCGTTGTATCCATAGCCGCAGCAATAGATCTCGAACCTGACGCGCGGTCGGTGCGTCCAGCGAAACGAACGGTTCATCCATCAGCAATATATCCGGGTCTATCGCGAACGCGCGTATGATGGCCACTCGCCGGCTCATGCCCAGCGATAAATGTTCCGGATAAGCATTTTGTACCGCGGTCAACTGCATCGTCTCCAATAACGAGTCCAGCAGATCCGTTGCTAACGGCTGTGGGGCCGCCAATTCGATGTTTTCCCGAACGCTATGCCAGGGCAGCAGGCGCGGATTCTGAAAAACATAACCGATCCTTGGGCTATGCTGTTGTTGACCCAGCACAATCTTGCCTTGATATTGGTCGTCGAGGCCGGCGATGATGTTGAGCAGTGTGGTTTTACCGCAGCCGGATGGGCCGACCAGACAAACGAATTCATTATCGGCAACGGACAGCCCGAATTTGGCAATGGCTTGATGCGCGGGTTGTTTACGATGCTTGGGCGGATAGACCTTGCTGGCTATATCGATATGAATCGCGGTCATCGACGCCACCTCTGAGCTCTCCTATCCAGCGGTTTTAACAACAGCAGTTCGAGCATTTGAATCAGCGTGACAAAGGCGATGGTGTAAGCCAGGATACTGGCGACGTCAAACAGTTGAAAAAAAATATGCAGCTGATAGCCCATGCCGTTGCTGCGACCGAGTAATTCGACCACGAGGATGATTTTCCAAATCAACGCCAAGCCGGAACGGGTGGCCGCCATGACGAAAGGATGCAGTTGTGGCCAGATCACATGGAGGAAGGTTTTTTTGCGGCTAAAACGATAACATTGCGCCATCTCCAACAAGTCCTTATCTAGCGCACGAGTCCCTTCGCGGATGGTAACGATGACATTGGGCAGTTTGTTGATCACGACGGCCAGTATCGCGGCCGACTCGACCAGGCCGAACCAGACATAGCAAAGGATGATCGTGACCAGCGCCGGGATGTTTAGGAATATGACCAGCCAGTTGTCGAAAAAAGCGTCGAGTTGCCGGTTTTTGCCCAGCATCACGCCAAGCGCGCAACCTAATAGCATCGCTATGGTGAAGCTGCCGATTAACCTGAGCAAGGTGACGCCGAGATGATAAGGCAGTTCGCCGGACTCAATGGCCTGCCAAAACACGGCTGCGACCGTCAGCGGCAGTGGCAGCGTATTGCTGTGCAATGCCGCCGCCAGCAGGTGCCAGATCACCAGCAATAGCAGCAGCGACAAGCCGGATAGCGCTCTCGGATGCATGCGGTAAAACTGATTAAGCATAGCGTTATTCTTGGCCGGAGCGCCAGAAGGTGCCGGGTTGTAATTGTTCTGTGCTACCGGTCAGTTTATTGTCGCTGAGTTGGCGCAGTAACTGGTAAACCCGCTCCGCGGCTTGTCGATTAGCTGCGCCCCAGCGCCGAACCCGACCTTCGCAATAGCGCTGGCGCAGTATGTCTTGGGTCGCGCTGTCCTTAGCCTTGGTCAAAGCGGTGATTTTTCGCCAGGCCGCATCGGAACTACACAAGCGCTGCTTGGCCTTAGCCGTCAGTTGCAGGAAATGGTTGACGGCGGCTTTATGACGATTGCCCCAGCTTGCCCTGAACACATAACCGAGGCTGGGAACCTGTTCATCGATGCCGAGTTGCTGCAGGATTTCCCGACCGTTGATAATTTGACGGTATCCCTCGGCTTCCAGGCGCGCGGCGAAATGCCAATAGTTGATCACGGCATCGAGGCGGCGTTGCCGCAATTGCTGATTCAACAGGGGGGGCGCGCCATAAATCTTGTCGACCGATTGGTTCAGATCGACTTGCTGTTTCAAGCCCACGGCTTGTAGCAGCAACCAGTTCTTATCCAGCTCGCCGCCGGCAATGCCGAGTTTCTTGCCGGACAAATCGGCCACCGTTTCAATCGGGCTGTTGTCCGCGACCAGCAGCGCGCCGGCGGTGTTGGAATAGGGATAAAAAGTATAATCGGCGCCGCTGCTTCGCATTCTGGAAACCCAGATCCAGTCCGAGACTATCATATCGACGGCGTTCGATTGCAGGGCGATCTTGCCGGCCTGAGGCGTGGCCATCGGCACGATATCGAGCGTGAAGGCGGCGTCATTCAGCAGTTTTTCATTCTTTAGCGCAGCCAATTCCCAATTAGCCGTTCCGAAAGCCAGTACACCCAGTCGAATCTTAGTTTTTTCGGCAGCCATGCCGTTGCCGGTCAGCATCAGCGCAAAACCGAATAGTGCGATTTTTAATGTCATAATGAAACAAAGTGATTGATTAAGGAGTCGTAGCGTTAATATTTTAACGTACCCGGACCCGGGACGAGAATGTTTGTCATTATATGGTAAGATGATCTGCCTAATTTCAAAGCCGATGTTATGAGTGATTTTCCCGTACCTAGTCAATTGATCGATCGTTTCGGCCGTCAGGTGACCTATTTGCGCGTATCGGTCACCGATCGTTGCGATTTTCGTTGTCAGTATTGCATGGCGGAAGATATGACCTTCTTGCCGCGTGCTCAGATTTTGACCCTGGAAGAGATCCATTTTATCTGTCGTGCCTTTAGTGAAATGGGCGTCGACAAAATTCGCATCACCGGCGGCGAACCCTTGGTGCGTAAAGGGATACTGGACTTGCTGCAGCAGCTCGGCCGCATCGAAACGTTGAACGAACTGGTGATGACGACGAATGCTTCCAAGCTGGCGCAGATGGCCGACGCCATTCAGGCGGCCGGCGTCAAGCGCGTCAATATCAGTTTGGACACATTGGACCACGATAAATTCAAGGCCATTACCCGCACCGGGAACCTCGAGCGAGTACGGCAAGGCATAGAGGCGGCCAGAAAGGCCGGTTTTGCCAGAATCAAAATCAACTCGGTGATCTTGAAAAACCGCAATCATGACGAAGTGAACGAGCTGGTGCAGTTTGCCGTCGACCATAATATCGATATCAGCTTTATCGAGGAAATGCCGTTAGGCGTCATCGATAGTCATAATCGCGGTGAAATGTATTATTCCAGCGATTTGATCAAAGAGGATCTGGCGACGCGCTTTCGCTTGCTGCCGTTAATCGATAACACCGGCGGTCCTTCGGTTTATTACCAGGTTCAAGGCAGTAATACCCGGGTCGGCTTTATTTCTCCTCACAGCGCCAACTTCTGTGGCAATTGCAATCGGGTGCGTTTGACCGCCGAAGGACGATTACTGCTGTGTTTGGGTAACGAGCATTCGGTGGACTTAAAGAAGGTGGTCAGGTCGCATCCGGGCGATATGACGAAATTGAAAAAAACGATCGTCGATGCGATGCAAATCAAACCGGAAAAACATGAATTCAATATTCATGAGCAGCCTGTTATTATGCGTCACATGAATATGACCGGCGGTTAGCGCCGATCAGCAGAGCGTTTGCTGTTTTCAGCAGGAGTGACCGATGAGTCAAAATAAAACAGAACAACTGATAGCCGAGGCGCGGCGTTATAAAGAAGAGCGGGAAAAGGGTTACCGCGAACAGGCCTTGAAACTGTTTCCCTGGGTTTGCGGACGTTGCGCGCGAGAATTCAATCATAAAAATCTCAGCGAATTGACGGTGCATCATACCGATCATAATCATGACAATAACCCGTCCGATGGCAGTAACTGGGAGTTGCTATGCCTTTATTGCCATGATAACGAGCATCAGCGCTATGAGCAGCAGGTGCGTTATGGCGGCAGCAATGTTGAAGACAAGGCGCCGGAAGCGACCTTCAATCCATTCGCCGATCTGAAAAACATGATGCAGAAATAGAGCGGCGATGCATAAATGCGCTTGGGCGCTGGCGTCGCCTATAGAAGAGCAGTATCACGACCGGGAATGGGGCGTGCCGGTCCATGATGACCGGTTGCTATTCGAATTCCTGATCCTCGAAGGCGCGCAGGCGGGGTTGAGTTGGCGCACGATACTGAATAAACGGGAAGCGTATCGGGCGGCCCTGGCGAATTTTGATGCAAATACCATCGCCGCATACGGCGAGGAGTCCTTGCAGCAATTATTGCAAAATCCCGGTATCATCCGCAACAAGATGAAGCTGCGCTCGGCGATCAACAATGCCCGTTGTTTTCTCGAAGTGCAACAGCAATATGGCAGTTTCGATCAATATATCTGGCAGTTTGTCGGCGGGGAAACTCGACAAAATCTTTTGCCCAGTTTGGAGCGGATGCCGGCGTTGAGTCCCGAATCGGAACAAATGAGCAGGAGTCTTAAACAAAAAGGCTTTAGCTTCGTCGGTCCGACAATTTGCTATGCTTTCATGCAGGCCGTCGGCATGGTCAACGACCATGTCGTCGCTTGTTATCGTCATCGGGAATTGTCTCACTAGCCTTTTTATCAGCTCATGCCCCATATTCCCCGTCAAGATCCTCCGTCATCGGCCTATGTCGGTTTGCTAGAGGAAAGCCAGACCTTGTTGTTGTCTAGCTATTCGCAGCAGCAGGGCGCCGAAATCAGCTATGCGCCTTATGTTCGCGACGGGCTGAAATTCTATGTTTTTGTCAGCGAATTAGCCAGGCATACCACCAATATGCTGACGACCTTGCAGGCTTCGGTGATGTTTATTCGTCCGGAAACCGACAGCGATAATCTATTTGCCCGCGAAAGGGTTGTTTTTAATTGCCGGGTTCAGGAAATTAGCCCGGAACAGGCGCTTTATCAACGGCAATTACAGGCCTTGCAGGATAAATTCGGTGAAACGGTTGCGTTGCTGCGCTCGCTAAATGATTTCCATCTGTTGCAATTAGAAGCGTTGCGCGGTCAATATATTGCCGGATTCGGTAAAGCCTATGCCGTCGAAGTCGAAACGGGAAAGTTAATGTTAATGAAAAACGGACGTTAACCGAGCTTGCCAATAATTTCCTGTTTGAGCGTTTTAGCGGTGTTCAGGGCCATGGGAGCTTGACGGCGTTATCCCTGCCGTCGACATCCTCGCCAAACACACCCCAGCCCTCTTTGCGATCCAAATGGGAATTGCTGCGAACTTGCATATTTTCTCAAGGCTCGTTTTGTGACTGCTATAATGGCCAACAGGCGTGTATCAAATGCGGGGTAATAACTCCTCTGGTCGTTCCCTCTTTGATTATTGGCAGGTTTTATTTATTGTGTTGTATCTTCAGACTTTTTATCCTGCGGCGAATTTTTACCGACTGGCTTAGCGCCGCACTAGCATCAATCATGCAAATCCGCATTCAATTTCTGATTCTTAATCTCACCTACGCTCTGGCTTATTTCGCGGGTGGTTATTTTGGCACGTTATTGGCGGCGCCGCCGAGCAATGCCAGCCCCATCTGGCCAGCCGCCGGTATCGCGTTGGCGGGCATTTTGCTTCACGGTAAAAAGCTGATACCCGGTATTTTCCTGGGCGCTTTTGCGGCTCAGGTTTATGCGTTTCAGGATTTTTCCAGTTTTGACAAGGGATTCGTCTCGGTCATGGTCGGTTTGATAGCCGCTTTCGGGTCATGTCTGCAGGCGCTACTGGGAGTGACGTTGATCAAACGCTTTGTCGGCGAACACGATCCTTTGGTTGAAGACAAAAAGATTCTGCGCTTCTTGCTATTGGGTGGGCCGGTCAGTTGCACCGTATCCGCTAGCATTGGCATCGCGATGTTGTATTTTAGGAACATTATCGTGGCCGATGATGTCTGGGTCGGTTGGGGTATCTGGTGGGTCGGCGACAGCATAGGCGTGACGATTTTCACGCCTTTGCTCTTGTTGTTTTCCCCGAGGTCCGGCGGATTCTGGAAGGTGCGCCGTAATTTCATCGCCTATCCGTTGTTAGCCTTGTTGATCATCGTCATGGCGGCTTTTCAATATAGTCAAATGTTCGAACAGGACAGGGTGGCGGGAAAGTTTCAACGTCAAGTCGCTCGCTTACACGGCGCCTTGCAAGAAGAAGTGAGCGGTCATGTCGAAATTATCGAGGTGCTGAAGAGCTTGTTCGACAGTTCTAAGCATATAGAACGACATGAATTCGCTCATTTCACCCGGCCAATTCTGGCTAGGTACAAAAGTATACAGGCGTTGAGCTGGATTCCTGCGATATCGGCCGGCGAGCGGATTAGATTGCAAACCGAAGAGCGCTTTCTGATTTACGAGCAAGACGAACAGCAAAATTTGCATGCCGCAGGACAGCGCGACTCTTATTTTCCGATCTATTATGTGGCTCCCGAGGAAAGCAATGGGCGCGCGTTGGGGTTCGATATCAATTCTAATCCTGGGGTTCGACAGACGTTAAGACAAGTCATCGACAGCGGTGAAGCTAGGGCGACACCGAGAATTAAATTGGTGCAAGACCGGCAGGTAAAGCACAGTATCGTGATTTATGCGCCGGTTTATCAAAAAAATGCGCCATTGGAGAGCGTCGCACAAAAGCGCCGATTCTTTACCGGCTTCGTCGCTTGCGCCATTCGTATCGAAGACATTTTGACCAAGGTTATTAGTCAAGTTGCCGATGTGGAGTTGGTGCTGACCATTAATGATGATGGGCGGCTGCTCTACAGTTCACCGACTCGCGAACCGGAAAACCGACTGAGCTTCAGCAATCTAGAACAAGGCTTGCCGATTCATTTGGCCGGACACACTTGGCAGGTCCGTTATCGAGCTTCCCGGGATTTCTACTCCAGTCAACAATCTTGGGCGACTTGGTGGTTGTTGTTGGGCGGCTTGATGCTGACTAGCCTGACTGGCCTGGGGCTGATGCTGTTGACCGGGAGGGCGGCCAGGGTCGAAGAGCTGGTCAATATCAAGACTCGTGATTTGGAGTGCGTCAATCAGCATCTCAACCAGGAAATGGCGAAACGCCACAAGTTGCAGATCGAGCAGGGCAGCAGGACTCGCGTACTGGAACAGTTGGCCAAAGGCGACTCGCTGAACCATGTGTTGCAGCGTATCGCCCTCGATGTCGAGCAGCAGCATTCGGATATGTTGTGTTCGATTTTACTGTTGGATAGCAATAAACGCTGTTTGTACAATGGCGCCTCGCCGAGCTTGCCGGCTTTTTATGTCAAGGCCATCGACGGCATCGTCATTGGGGAAGGCGTTGGGGCTTGCGGGACGGCCGCTTACAGAAAACAAACCGTTATCGTCGAGGACATACTCAAGCATCCGTTCTGGCGAGAATTTAACAGTCTGCTATCGCAGACGGAACTGAGAGCCTGTTGGTCGGAACCGGTGATTTCGTCAAAGAATAATGTGTTGGGCACGTTTGCCATCTATTATCGGCAACCACAGGCGCCTAATGCGGAGGATTTGGCTTTCATCAAAAGGATGGCGCAATTAGTGGCGATCGCGATTGAGTGGAAAAATAATGAAAGCGAGCAGCGCATCGCTGCGACCACGTTTCAATCGCACGAGGCGATAGTCGTCACCGACCGCGAGGGGACGATACTGCGGGTCAACGAGGCATTCAGCAATATCACCGGTTATAGCGAAAGCGAGGCGGTCGGTCAAAATCCCAGAATATTGTCGTCCGGTCATCATGAGCCGAGTTTTTACCGGCAGATGTTCAAGACTCTAAAACATGAAGGGCGTTGGCAGGGGGAGATCTGGAATCGGCGCAAAAACGGCGAGGTCTATCCTGAATGGATGATGGTGACGGCGGTCAAGAATGAAGACGACATCGTCAGTCATTATGTCGCCATCTTTTCGGACATCACCGAAAAAAAAGCGGCGGAAAAGGAAATTCATGACCTGGCTTTTTATGACCCGCTGACCGGCCTGCCGAATAGACGTTTGTTATTGGACAGGCTGAAGCATGAAATCGTCTCGGCGAAGAGACATCGGTATTTCGGCGCGTTATTTTTTCTCGATCTGGATCATTTTAAGCGCCTCAATGATTCGATGGGACACCAAGTCGGAGATGAATTGTTGATACAGGTCTCGCAACGCATTAATAAGCTGTTGCGCGAAGAGGACACTGCCTGTCGGCTGGGCGGCGATGAATTCATCGTCTTGGTGTCGGCGCATTCGCTAAGCCTGGCGCAGGCGACCGATCAGGCGGCCGACCTGGCGGAAAGAATCAGGGAAACCATTAACCAGCCTTTTAGCTTATTGGGTAGTCCGCATCATTTTTCCACCAGCATCGGCATTTCCATTTATCCGGATAGCACCGATCAGCCGGGCGCGGTGATTCAACAGGCCGATACCGCGATGTATAGAGCCAAGGAAATGGGCCGTAATGGCATCAGTTTTTTTCGTCCCAGCATGCAGGAGCAGGCGGACCGTCGTCTGATTCTGGAAAAAGAAATGCGCCATGCGATAGAGCGCGGGGAATTTGTCTTGTTTTATCAGCCTCAGGTGGACCGCTTGGGAGAGGTGATCAGCGCCGAAGCGCTGATACGTTGGCGGCATCCGGAAAAAGGCATGATTTCACCGGCCGAGTTCATTCCGGTCGCCGAAGAGACGCAGTTGATTTTATTGGTCGGGCAATGGGTGTTGAAAGAAGCCTGCCGACAGATTAAATGCTGGGATGAGCAGGGCAAGGTGTTGGATCATGTGGCGGTGAATGTCAGTTCCAGACAATTCAGGCAAACCGACTTTGTCGAGCAGGTCGAAAAGGCCTTGGCCGATGCCGGCGTCTCGGCTAAGCGTTTAATGATCGAATTGACCGAAGGTTGTGTGATAGAGAACATCGAAGACACCATTGAAAAGATGCGGGCTTTGAAGAACATGGGGATCGAAATATCGATCGATGATTTCGGCACCGGTTATTCATCACTGTCTTATTTAAAACAATTGCCGCTCAGCCAGCTGAAAATAGATCAGAGTTTCGTCAGGGACATCGTCAGTGACCTCAATGATGCGGTGATTGTCGAGACGATTATTAACATGGCCAAAAATATGGGCCTTAATGTCATTGCCGAAGGCGTGGAAACGCAGGCGCAGATGGATTTTTTGCAAGACAAGGGCTGTCGCAATTTTCAGGGTTATTTTTTCAGTCCGCCGGTTGCGGCTGACCGGTTAATGATACAATCGCACCGTCGTCTGGTCGCCGCTTCTCTGCAGGACGAGCCGTAGTCAGCGCTACGATTCGCCCTGATCGCTGGCGACCGCATGGCTCAATATGCCTTCCGCCAGTCGCGAGAACGGCATGCTTTGAATCCAGACCGAACCCGTGCCTTTTAGCGTGGCCAGAAACATGCCTTCGCCGCCGAAAAACATGCTTTTTAAGCCGCCGCTGAGGCCGATGTCGTAATCGATATCGCCGCTGAAGCCAATCAGACAGCCGGTATCCAGACGTAGCGTCTCGTCGTGCAGTTCCTTACGGACCACTGTGCCGCCGGCATGGACAAAGGCCAGGCCGTCGCCGCGCAGACGTTGCAATATGAAGCCTTCGCCGCCGAAAAAGCCGCTGCCCAGACGCTTGTGAAAGGCGATATCGACCTCGGTGCCGAAGGCGGCGGCCAGGAATGAATCTCTTTGACAGATGACTTCCTCGCCCAATTCGGCCAGATTCAACGCAATAATCGAACCCGGAAAGGGCGCGGCAAAGCCGACGTGGCGGGTCTCTGCGCCTTCATTATGAAAGTGGGTCAAGAAAATCGATTCGCCGGTCAGCATGCGTTTGCCGAGCCCCCATAGCTTGCCCATCACGCCTTCGGTGCCGTCCCCCATCTTGGTATCGAAATCGATGTCCTGTTCGAGATAGGTCATCGCGCCCGCTTCGGCGATCACCGTTTCGTAGGGATCCAGCGCGATTTCGAGCATTTGGATATCGTGTCCGATGATTTTGTAGTCTACTTCGTGGCAGCGCATGTGTCACCTCGCTTGACGTTAAAAGAGCTTCGTAGATCGGATTACGCGTTAGCCGTAACCCGACAAAAATGTAGGGGCGATTTGATTATTTAACCAATAACTCGATCAACATGGTTTCGTAGATTTGACTGAGTACTTCTAGGTCTTCCAAGTCGATATTCTCATTGACCTTATGGATGCTTTCGTTCACCGGTCCCAATTCGATGACCTGGGCGCCGGTCGGGGCGATGAAGCGGCCGTCCGAAGTGCCGCCGCCGGTATCGTCGAGTGTTTCCCGGCCGGTGACTTTGGTGACCGCCGCGTGCGCGGCCTCGATCAGCTCGCCCTGAGAGGTTAAGAAAGGATTGCCGGACAAACGCCATTGCAGACTATAGTTCAGCTTATGTTTGTCCAATATGGCATGCACACGGCGTTTTATCGTGTCTTCATCGAGTTCGGTGCAGAAACGCAGATTGAACTGCACCTCGACCTCGCCGGGAATGATGTTTTCCGCGCCGGTGCCGCCGTTGATATTTGAGACTTGCAAGCTGGTCGGTGGAAAAAAACGATTGCCGCGATCCCAAACTTCTTCGGTCAGTTCCTTCAGCGCCGGCGCCAGGGTGTGAATAGGGTTTTCGGCGATGTCCGGGTAGGCTACATGGCCTTGAATGCCGTGAACGGTCATTTTGGCGCACAACGAACCGCGCCGGCCGACGCGAATGACATCGCCGATTTGTTTGTCGCTGGACGGTTCGCCGACCAGGCACCAGTCTATTTTTTCGTTACGCCGTTCCAAGACGTCGATCACCTTGACCACGCCATCGGTAGCGATGCCTTCTTCGTCGCTGGTCAACATGATAGCGATGGAGCCTCGATGCTCGGGGTGGTCGGCGAGAAAACGCTCCAGCGCGGTGACAAATGCGGCGATGCTGCCTTTCATGTCGGCCGCGCCACGGCCAAAGAGCTTTCCGTCGCGTAGGGTCGGCTCGAACGGCGGCGACTGCCAGGCCTCCAACGGACCGGGGGGAACCACGTCGGTATGACCGAGAAAGGTCAATAGCGGTTTGACGTCGCCACGGCGCAACCAGATGTTGCGGGTGTCGGCGAAATCGAGGCGTTCGCTTTTAAAGCCTTGTTTGCTCAGTCGTTCGATCAACATGTCCTGGCAACCGGCGTCCTCGGGCGTCACCGAGGGACGGCGGATCAGGTCTTTTAACAGTTCCAGTGTGTCGCTCATAATGCTTGTTGATAGTGTTCCGCGTTAAAACCGATCAGCAATTGCTCGCCGGTGTCCAGAATCGGCCGTTTGATCAGCGTCGGGGTTTCCAGCATCAGCTGTAATGCCGTCGGTTCGCTCAGGTTGTTTTTTTGCGCATCGTTCAGTTGTCGCCAACTGGTGCTGCGTTTATTCAGCATCGCTTCCCAGCCTAGCGTCGAACTGAAGTGTTGCAATAACTGCGCGTTCAGACCATCGGCCCGATAATCGTGAAAGCGGTATTCGATGTGGTGTTCGTCCAGCCATTTACGCGCTTTTTTGACGGTGTCGCAGTTTTTGATGCCATATAAAGTGTGCATGATTACAGTTTACTGGTTAATAATTCGTCGATCGATGGCAGGGTTTTGTCTTTCTTACAACGCGATTTATAGAGGCCGAGAAACTCCATGAAGGCCTGTTCCATATCACCGAGGATTTCCTCTTCGTTATCACGTTCGTCGGCGGCGAGTTCGGGGGAATCGATATATTCTTTCTGGAGTTCGATTTCGCTATTCAGCGCCAGGATGGCGTAGATCATCGCATTGCTGGAGATGGTTTCGGTCATGGGAAGGGGATAGTGTATTTGGGAGAGTCCACTCCCTATGCAAAATGCCTGCGTCGGGATTACCCACGGGGCACAAGACCGTAGTGTATCCGACGCAGGGTGGGTGATATCTTTACCCGGTTGGCAGCATGAGATTAGTCGCGCAACAACTCGTTGATGCCGGTTTTGCTGCGGGTTTTTTCATCGACCTGCTTGATGATGACCGCACAATACAGGCTGTGACTGCCATCTTTGGAAGGCAGGCTGCCCGGTACGACGACGGAGCCGGCCGGTACGCGGCCATAGATGATTTCACCGGTGACGCGGTTGTAAATCTTGGTGCTTTGACCGATGTAAACGCCCATCGAAATGACTGAGCCTTCTTCGACGACAACACCTTCGACGATTTCGGAGCGTGCGCCGATGAAGCAATGGTCTTCGATGATGGTCGGGCCGGCTTGCAGCGGCTCCAGCACGCCGCCGATGCCGACGCCGCCGGAGAGATGCACGTTCTTGCCGATTTGCGCACAGGAGCCGACGGTCACCCAGGTATCGACCATCGTGCCGCTATCGACATAGGCGCCGATGTTGACATAGGAAGGCATCAGCACCGCCCCCGGCGCAATATAGGAGCCATGGCGGGCATTGGCGTTAGGCACTACACGGACGCCGGCCTTGGCGAAATCGTCCGGTGTATAGGTGGCGAATTTGGTTTCGACTTTGTCGTAATAACGGTTGACTCCTCCGTCCATGACGCGGTTTTCATTGATCCGGAATGACAGTAACACCGCCTTTTTCAGCCATTGGTTGACGACCCACTGGCCGTCGACTTTTTCGGCGACTCGGGCGGAACCGTTATCCAGCCTATTGATCGATTCCTCTATTGCTTCGCGGATCTCGGCGGAGACGTTGGTGGGGGTGATTTCAGAGCGTTTTTCAAAGGCGTCGTTTATCAGTGTTTCTAGTTGAGTCATCGTTCTCTTAATTTAATGTGTGAAGGAAATTTTTAATGCGCTGGGCGGCGTCGATGCATTCGTCCAAGGGCGCCACCAGCGCGATACGGACATGGTTTTGACCGGGATTGCCGTCATCGCTGTCCCGTGACAAATAGCTGCCGGGCAATACCGTCACATTTTGTTGGGCATAAAGCTGTTGGGCAAACTCGGTATCGGCTATCGGTGTCTTCAGCCAGATATAAAAACTGGCCGCCGGTCTGTCGATCTGACAGACCGGTGACAGGATGTCGATAAAGGCATCGAATTTTTCTCGGTATTGTTGCCGATTTGTTTGGACGTGAATTTCGTCCTGCCAGGCGGCGATGCTGGCCCGTTGAGTCGGCAGCGGCATGGCGCAGCCGTGATAGGTACGGTATTGAAAATACTTGGCTAGTATCTCGGCATCGCCGGCGACGAAGCCGGAGCGCAGGCCCGGTGCATTGGAGCGTTTCGACAGGCTTTGAAAAATGACGCAGCGTTTGAACGTCTTGTTGCCCGCTTGATAGGCGCTTTGCAGCAGGCCTTGAGGCGGCTGGTTTTCATCAAGATATATTTCGGTATAACACTCATCGGAGGCGATCAGGAAATCGTATTTTTCCGCCAGTTCCAACAGCTTAAAATGTGTTTCGCGCCCGATCACTGCGCCGGTCGGATTTCCGGGCGAACAGAGATACAGTAATTGGCAACGTTGCCAAACATGTTCGGGGACGCCATCGAAATTCGGTAAATAATCGTTTTCTGCGGTCGTGTTTAGATAATAAGGCTTCGCGCCGGCCAGCAAAGCCGCACCTTCATATATCTGGTAGAAAGGGTTAGGCATCACCACCAGCGCTTTGTCGGACGGATCGATCACCGCTTGGGCGAAGGAGAACAGAGCCTCGCGGGTGCCGTTGACCGGCAATACTTGAGTTTCGGGATCGATCAGGTGGCCGGGGATGGCGAAACGCTTGCCTATCCAGTCGGCAATGTTGGTTCGCAGCTCCGGCAGGCCCTTGGTGGTCGGATAGTTGCCTAAACCATGCAGATGGGTCAGCAGTGCTTCCTGGATTAAATGCGGCGTCGGATGTTTGGGTTCGCCGATCGATAAGGCGATATGATCCCTGTCGGCAGGGGCGGTAATGCCTTGTTTGAGTTGATTTAGCTTCTCAAACGGGTAGGGATGCAGATGTTCGAGATGTGGATTCATTATTTGCTGCAACGCGGTTGTTTGCCGATCGACAAGGCTTGCTGATAGTCTTTCAGGGCTTTGGGCATATGTTTGTTAAGATCTTCGATACGAGTGTCGTGGGACGGATGCGTCGACAGAAACTCGGCCGGCGCTTGGCCGTTGCCGGCCGCATCCATTTTTTGCCAGAGGGTAATGCTATGACGCGGATCGAAGCCGGCCTTGGCCATCAACTCCAGGCCGATGATGTCGGCTTCGCTTTCGTGAGTGCGGCTGTAAGGCAGAATGATGCCGTATTGCGCGCCGATACCGAGCAAGCCGATCGCCGATTGACCCAGCGCCGTTTCCGGTGCGCTGACCGCCTGAATCAACGCGATGCCGGTATTGACGGCGGTTTCCTGAGACATTCTTTCATTGCTGTGTCGGGCCATGACATGGCCGATTTCATGGCCGATTACCGCAGCCAGCTGGTCTTGATTGTCGACCAGGTCGATCAGGCCGCTATGGACGCCGATCTTGTTGCCGGGCAAGGCAAAGGCATTCAGTGAATCATCCTGAAATACGACGACTTCCCAGTCGCCGCCTACTTCGTGAACCAGAGCCTCGGCGACGCAGTCGGCGAATTGAATATAGCGGCTGTTATTGCTGAGGGCTTTCTCGGATTTCAGATTGTCGAAAGCCTGCAGTCCCATTTGGTTGATCTGGGTGTCAGGCATGTAAATAAATTGCGATCGACCTGTCGGACTGGTGGCGCAGGCGCTTAGGGTCAGGGCGCAGGCGAGTGACAGCAAGAATTTATGCAACATATGACTACCGGATATAGCGGACTATTGAATCAGTCGCTTATTTTAACGTAACTTGACGGGTGATGGGAAAAATGTTGTGTGTAGGCGGCGCAGAGCATGCGCAGGTTCTGTGGCGTCGCCCCGGTGAGGACGGCTTAATCGGCGTTGTCGATTTCAAAGAAAATCCATTTTACCCGGTCGTGGCTTAGCTTGATTTGTTTTTCCAGTATATTGATTTCCTTGGCCGCCTGATGAACCGACATGTCCGCTTTAAATTCGGCCTTGACCGCGACCATGACGCTGTTGCCGTGATTGATGGCCCATAGGTTCAGGACCTTCGAAATGCACGGTTGATTGTCCAGGTATTGTCGGATGGCAATTCCGATCGTTTCATCGCTTTCGCCGAGCAACAGGGAATGGACTTCCTTGCCGATCAAGACCGCGACGGTAATCAACAGTATTCCGATCAGCATAGAGCCCGCCGCATCGAAGGCGGTGTTGCCGGTGATCAAGGCCAAACTGAGCATGACCAAGGCGATCAGCAGTCCGACCAGCGCGGCCAAATCTTCGCCGATGACCACCATCAATTCGCTGGAATGGGTTTCCCGGAACCATTGCCACAGGGTGCGATCGCCTTTTTCAGGCGCCATCGCCGCCAATGCGCCTTTCAATGAGAAATACTCCAAGCCAGAGGCGATCAATAGGATGACGACGGCGATGCCGGCATTTTCCAGTTCATGCGGATTGGTATAACGCTGCCAACCTTCATGGATCGAAAACACGCCGCCGACCGAAAATAAGGTGAAGGCGACCATCATCGACCAGATATAGGATTCACGACCGAAGCCCATCGGATGTTTTTTCGTCGCCTGTTTTTCGGAGCGAGTCATGCCGACGAACAACAGCACCTGGTTGCCGCAATCGGCAAAGGAATGGATGGCCTCGGCCAGCAATGAGCCGGAGCCGGTCCACAATGCGGCAAAGGTCTTGGCAAGAGCAATGCCCAGGTTGGCGGAAAACGCGTAGAGTATGGCCGTTAACGAACTGGAGTGTGGCATGTGGTTTTAACTGATCGATGGTTTAAAGAAAGGATTGATCTGCAGCGATGAATAACTATAGCCGCATTTTTGGCGCCAACCAAAAATCTTCTGTAATTATTCAGCGTAATTTTATCAAAAACGGTGCGCTTCCTATCGTCAGCACACCCTACCGCATCGTAGGGCGGCTTCGCGAAGCAAGCCGCCAAAAACCGCCACCGGGGCAAAATTGGCCGTTGTGCGTATCCAGGCGGATTGCCTGGCGGCGACTCTATATCATCACCCTATGGTTGCGATGCCAATGTAACCTTGCCTTCGGATGTGCTGAACAGCGTGAAGCGCATCAAAAACCGGTGCGCTTCCTATCGTCAACACATCCTACCCGCAGGCAGGGCCCGTGAGGTGGATCACGCGCAGCGGATAGGAGTCCATATCCTTATTCTGCCTGGCGTATTTGTTGTCAATTTTCTGTTTTGCCACTCATTCATTTAATGTGGTAACCCTGACACTCCAAGCCTTTTTTGTTATCAAAATTTGGAATTGCTGGTAGTCCGGATGGAGATTGAGGAATTCGGGCGACTCAAAAATAGTCCGGCCTATGCCGTCATCAGGGCAAAATATCGGCTATCAGCCGCTCATAGTCCTGTGCTGACAACACGCCGCTGACGGCAGTTCTGTCGTGGGCGGCATCATAGAAATAAGTGCGCGGCAGTTCGCCGTACCAGGTGGGATCTATTTGATAGCGTAATTGGGCGGAATTGCCTACGCTGAACAGCCAGTTGTTCATCTCGCTCAGTTGGTTTTTCTGCAGCATTGCACGGACTTGCTCGGCTTCGGAGTAGTCGTCGACCGAGATCAAGACGATCGTCAGTTCGGGGTGTCGGTCGCTGATTTTTTTCAGCATGCCCATTTCCTTCATGCAGGAAGAGCAAGTCAGGGACCAGAGCACCAGCATCAGCGGACGGTTCTGTTGCTGTTCGAGTATCGTTTGATAGCTGCCTGGGCCGAAAGGCTGTAAAGGTAAAGTTCCGCCTTGGCTTAGCGGGGTAAACAATGAACTTAGCAGGCAAAATATTAACGTTAAATTTTTCATAGCTTGATGATTTGATGCCCCTGTTCCGAGGAAACCCAGGACAGAAAGATGTCTTGGCCGTTGCTGATTAAGCTCGGATGACCGTTTTCGCCGTTCGTGGAAAACACCGTTCTGGCATCAGACCAGCTGGCGCCGCGGTCGGCGGATTCCTTTATCTGAATAGTGGTTTGTTTGCCGTCGAATTCTTTCCAGGTCAGGATCACGCGGTTCTTCAGGGTCAGGACATCGGGATGGCCGGGCAGTCGCTCTCTCTCGCCCAGCTTCATCGGTGCGCTGACTTTGGCGCCGAAATCGTCGGTTTGCGCATAATAGATGCCTTGACGGATATCGCCTAAGGTAAACCAAGTCATATGGACGCGGCCCCGGTCGTCGATCGCTAATGCGGGGCCATGCTCGGGGCAGGCTTCGATGGTCCAGTGGTCGCCGGTGACACGGATCGGTTTCGACCATTTGCCGGTTTTATCCATGCGCATCAGCGCGTGTTCGCGAACGCCGTCAGGAAACACCATACGCACCATTAGCACCGGTTTATTGTTAGGGGCCAATGCGGTCGCGGTACGGCAGCAGGAACACACGGCGTTGCTGATGAAACGATTGTAGAAATCGGGATGTTGACTATCGGAGATGGCGTAATAGAGTGATAGCACGCCGGAACCCAGTTGTTGGTCGAGCAGTTCGTGACGGCGGTCGTGCCAGAACAGATAAACCTTGTCTTCGTTGTCCAGCAACATCTTATCCATATAATGCATAGCCGAATCGGCGTGGTCGCTGATCAACTTCGGTGGGCTGAAGGTATTGCCGCCGTCATCGGAATAACTGTAGAAACTGGTCGATTTTTGCGCGGCATCGGCATAGTAAAGCACGTGGATACGGCCGGAGCGGGTGATGGCGATGGCGGGAGGGTTTTCCGGCCAGACGCTGATCTTCTGCGCCGCCGGGTTGACTTGTTGCGGAGGACTGAAAGTCTGACCGTTGTCGTCGGAATAGTCGACATACACCGCATCTGGGGTTGGGGTCAGGCGCCATAAGCGTCCGTCAGGCGCGAAGGCGACGGCCACCGTCGAACGCAATACCGGCGCCGGCGGAGCGCTGGTCGTGGGCGAGTTGTTTTGCGTTTGACAGGCGTTGAGCAGCAGCAATATGAACAACGTAATGACGGTCGCGGCTGGTTTGGAATGCAATTTGTTATAGCGAATCAAAGGACTCATCGAACCTCAAAACGGCAATGACAGTAAAGATGTTAGTTATCAAAAGAATCGCGAAGTTCATTGCGATCGCAAGATCTTGTATTTCGACGCATAGTGTAAAAGTTCCTGCTGTTGAATGCCAGATAGCAGCAATTCATCAGTTTGAGCGTTTTAGCAGCAATTCCCAATTTGGAGTTCAAAAAGGGCATGGGGTGTGTTTGGCGAGGATGTCGGCAGCAAGGATGCTGCCGTCAAGCCCCCAGGGATGGGTTTACGGCGCTCCTCGACAGACACATCCCATGCCCTAAGTACAGCAAAAATGCTCAAACTGGGAATTGCTGGCGTTTTAGTGTTGTTTAGGGCCTGGAGTGTGTCTGTCGAGGAACGCCTCGCCAAACACATTCCAAGCCTTTTTTGTTATCAAAATTTCGAATTGCTGGTTAGATAGTTCGATGATAAGCATCGCTGTCAATGGCATAAAAGAGTAGAGCGCTATCGTTCAAATGATCCTGCACGCGGAAATTGAATTGTTAATTGAACAAGGCCAGAGCTTTTTGCAACGTCGACCAGATGCCCCAGACCAGGGGAACGGTGACATAAAGCCAGAACAAAATCAGCCATGGATTGAGTTTCTTACCGTTAGTTGAATCATTCATGTCGTTTCGTGATGAGTAAGGTTGTCGGTTCGGCGAATAGTTATTGATCTAGACGATTGGATCATCGACTTCATCTGAACGCATATGATGTTTCTCGTGCACCGGCCTGATCAGCAGATTGCAGAGAAAGCCGAGGGCGAGTATGCCGGCCATGATATACATCGTGATGTTGTAGGCATCGGCCCTGGCTACCCCTTGTTCGATCTGGAACTCGCGTAGGTAATTGACCAATACCGGGCCGAAAATTCCGGCGCTGGCCCAGGCGGTCAGCAGCCTGCCATGAATGCCGCCGACATAACGGGTGCCGAAAATGTCGGCCAGATAGGCGGGAATGGTCGAGAAGCCGCCGCCATACATGCTCAAAATCAAGGCATACAACAGCACGAACAGTGGCATGTTTCCGGCGGCGCCGGCGGACGGTACTGCCGCATACAAGGCGATGCCGAGTGCGAAGAAGATGAAATAGGTGTTTTTTCGCCCGATATAATCAGAGGAGAAGGACCAAAAAAAGCGCCCTCCCATATTAAACAGGCTGAGCAGGCCGACGAAGCCGGCCGCCGCGGTGGCGGTCACACTACCTTTGAACATTTCCTGAATCATCACCGATGCCTGGCCGAGCACGCCAATGCCGGCGGTGACGTTCAAACACAACACCAGCCAAAGCAAATAAAATTGAGGTGTTTTCAGAGCCTGGTCGATATGGACATGGTTTTGCGTGATCATTTTGTTGGTCACCGGCGGCGGTGTCCAACCTTCCGGTTTCCAGTCGGCGGGCGGCGTGCGTATCGTCATGGAGCCAATCAACATGGATAGAAAATAAATGCCGCCCATGACCAGAAATGTTTCCATTACGCCAACCGAAACCGCGGATTTGAAGTGATCCATCAACATGACCGACAGTGGGGCGCCGATCATCGCACCGCCGCCGAAGCCCATGATCGCCATGCCGGTCGCCAGCCCGCGGCGGTCCGGAAACCATTTGATCAGCGTCGAAACCGGCGAGACATAACCCAAGCCCAGACCGATACCGCCGATGACGCCGTAGCCTAAATAGACCAGCCAGATTTGATGCAGGTAGACGCCCAACCCGGCCACCCAAAAACCGCCGCCGAAACAACAGGCGGCGACAAACATGGTCAGTCGGGGACCGACTTTTTCCAGCCATTTGCCGCCGAATGCGGCCGACAGACCTAAGAAGACGATGGCCAGGCTGAAGATCCAGCCCAGCGTCGTCAGTTTCCAGTCTCCGGGAGCGGAAGCATCGATGCCGATGACGCGCGTCAATGGTTCGTTAAAAACGCTGAAGGCATAGGCTTGGCCTATGCACAAATGAATGGACAAAGCAGCGGGTGGGACCATCCAGCGGTTATAGCCGAGCTTGGCCAGCGCCCGCCGTGATGAAAAAAAACCAGACATCGGTGAACTCCTCCTTCCTTATCTATGTCGTCGGTTTGCTTATGTGAGCGTGTCGTCTTTATCGTTGCCGGGCGCTTTCAGGTTTGCCGTTATACGCAAATTTAAGACATCCCGCAATTTATATACAACGATGGGGCTTAAGGGTACAAGATCTTCGATTAACGCGGTATTTTAACCCACTCCGGCTGAGACTGTGGAATTGTTCAAGGAACCTCAGCAATTCTCAATTTGGATAACAGATAGGGCCTGGGGTGTGTTTGGCGAGGATGTTGACGGCAGAGGGGGGACGTCAAGCCACCAACGGCGGGTTAGACGGCTCTAGCAATTGTTTCGGCGTAACTATTCAGGGTCTTGCAGTCTTTAGGGAGCAGGTCATTGATTTCTCGGGACGCGTGAATACATCCGTGTAAGCTCTGACTGCAACATCCTGTTGCAGACAGCCCGATAAATCAATAACCTACTCCCTCTGAAAAAAAACTATAATGAATAGTTACGTTTCTGCTTTTTCAGAAGCTCGCCGCATCGTACGCTGAAAATCTTGGAAACGGAGCGCCAGCGAAGTGAAGATTTTTAGTCCCCGATAGGCGTAGGGCCGATTGTTTTGTCGGAATCGAAGCGAGAGCGAAGGTGGAGACAAAATAAAAGGTCTCCCGAAACGCCGTCAAGTCATTTGTGGGAGTGCGACGGAGCCAGCATCGAGTTTACGATGATATGGCGAAGTGGCACGGACGCAGGACGAATCGGGGCCGCCGGAGGCAATAATCGCCACGTAATTTCTGCCGCTTGCTTGGGCTGGGATGCCCAAAACAAGCTTTCGCAGAAATAGTGGCGCGCTAGACCCGCTTTGTGGTCGGCGCTTCGTTACCAGGATTTGTAGGGAAGAAATTTACCGTTCATTTTGATCACGACACGGTCACCGGCTGGATTTTCTTCTTTGTCGACGTTCATGCTGAAGTCGATCGCGCTCATGATGCCGTCGCCGAATTTTTCGTGGACGATTTCTTTCAGCGTCTCGCCATAGACGCCGACTATTTCGTAAAGCCGGTAGATCAATGGGTCCTGGGGGATATGAAAGGACCAGGTTTTGTTCGGGAACACTTCCAGCGCCGATTGCACCTCCGGCCCTAGTCCGAGCACGGCGCACAACTTGGCGGCCGGTTCCGTTTTCATGCTGTTCATGCCTAAACAGGCCGAGGCCAGCCAGACTTCATCGACGCCGAGTTGTTCGGCGATGGCTTGCCAGGTGAGTTGTTTTTTTACCTTGGCCGAAACTATCAGATCGGTCATTTGTTCTTTGCTCAGCACCGAATCGGCTTTGCTGAAGGATGGAGTTTGCGCGGGTTTTGTTTGCATGTTGGTTTCCTCGTGGAATGTTAATCGATCGGGTTGTTTACTATGCTAAATCTTATCGTTATTCTTGCTTTATCAATAAAGAGAAGAGGATAAGGGTCAGAATCAGGGAAACGCCTTGCCAAAACACCACAGGATTGCGTTCCATCAAAGGCGGCCGGATTTTATGCAGAAAGACTCGGTTTGGGCGGCGCAGATCATGGATGAATTCGGATAATTCCTGGTAGCGTTTGTAAGGGTTTGGATGTACCGCTTTACTGATGGCGTCATCTATCCAAGCTGGGATTTCACTGTCGGCGCCAACGATGGTGCGGTAGCGTAATTTGTTCTGGGCGGCCCGCGACCGTGCTTTGACTACTTCAACGCCGTAAGGCAGCTTAGCGGTCAATATTTGATAAGTAATGACACCCAGGGAAAACAAATCGGAACAGGGCGTCCCGCTTGCGCCGAGGAAATATTCAGGGGCGGTGTATTGCGCCGTGCCGGGGATAGGGTTCCGTATGATGGCGGTGGATATTTCCTCCAAGCCGGCCACCCGAGTCGAACCGAAATCGATGATCTTTACCGTGCCGGTTTTATCGATCAGGATATTGTCAGGCCTTAGGTCTTGATGCAGCATTTCCAAGCGGTGAAAAGCGCGCAGTCCCTTGGCGATTTGTTCGACGATTCCGCGCACGGTTTCCAGTTCGGGTCTCGGGTTGTCTATCATCCACTGGGTTAAGGTGCGTCCTTCAATGTATTCTGTGGTGATATAAATAAAGTTATGTTTCCGGGTCTGCTCACACGGTTTCAGGACAAAGGGACTGTCGATGCGGTGGGCGATCCAGTCTTCCAGCAAAAAACCTTCCAGATAAGCCTGGTCGTCCCGAAGATCGATCGATGGCGCCTTGATAACGACCTGTATCCCGGTGTCATTGTCCACAGCCAAATAAACATGGCTTCGGCTGCTGGCATGGATTTCCCTGACGATGGTGTAGCCATCGAATTCCATCCGAGCTTGTAATATCGGCGGGAACGGCAGCCCGGTCAATTGCCGATAAGACTCGTCGGCATCCACCGCGGGCAAGTCTTCGGTTCTGACCAGTTGAATAGTCAGGTTGTCGGTGCTCCCGAGTCGATAAGCTTCGTTTGCAATCGTTTTTGCGCAGGTATCCAAATCATGTCGATGTTCCTCGAGTTGGGTGATGATGAAGTTGGACGACACATATTCGTAGACACCGTCCGTCGCCAATAAAAAGATATCGCTCTTCTCCAACGGCAGCGTTTGGTAATCGATTTCAATATGAGAGGCTATGCCCAAGGCGCGGCTCAAATAGCTTTTATCTTGACCAACCCAAAGCCGGTGGTCGTCGGTCAATTGCTCCAATGAATTGCCCTGCAAGCGGTAGATGCGGGCGTCGCCCACATGAAATAGATAGGCGGAAGTCGACTTGAGAACCAGAGCGCTGAAAGTACAGACATAGCCCCGGTCTTTTTCATAAGGATACAGCCCTTGCCGAGTCTGCGCATATAACCAGGAATTGGTCGCGATCAAAACCCGTTGCACCGATTTTTTGACCGACCAAGCTTCCGAGGTGCAAAAATAATCGGTTAAAAACCCAGTGACTGCGGCTTCGCTGGCGATCTGACTGACGTCGCTGCTGCTGATGCCGTCGGCCAGCGCGATGGCAATTCCTTTCGTATGCAACAGCGGTTCTTCGGGAATATAAACGCCGTGAAAATCCTGATTGGTTTCTTTGCGGCCTTTAGCGGAGTATTGGCCCACGGAGATTGTTAATTGATTGGACATAGGATGTGTACTGACGTCCACGGATGTGCTGTTCTGTAGATCATGTTGCCGCGATAGCCGTTAAGTGTTTCAGCAATTTGTCAGGGAACGCTGCCGCGCCCCCTGGTCTACGATTAAATCATGGAGCTCATTCGTTTGCGTTGTTGTTAGGCAAGGGCGCGTTTCGGAGCCGTTCTGGCGTGAGTCGCATATAAAGTCAATCCGGTAAAGGCCAGTCCACCGACCAAGTTGCCGAGCACGGTCGGAATCTCGTTCCAGATCAAATAATCCATGATCGAGAAGTTGCCGCCCATGATCAGGCCCGATGGAAACAGAAACATGTTGACGACGGAATGCTCGAAAGCCATGCCGAAGAACAGCATGATCGGCATCCACATGGCGATGACCTTGCCACTGACCGTGGTGGAAATCATGGCTCCGACCACACCGGTCGAGACCATCCAGTTACACAGCATCCCCCTGATAAACAGAGTCAACATCCCGGCCGCCCCGTATTTGGCGTAACCGACGGTGCGTCCTTCGCCGATGGTGGCGATTTTTTGGCCGACTGCATTGGGTTCGGTGGAGAAACCATAGGTAAAGACAATGGACATCATTAACGCCACCGTCAGCGCTCCCAGGAAATTGCCGATAAAAACCAGTCCCCAGTTTCTGAATACGCCGCCAAGAGTCACGCCGGGACGTCTATCCAGCCAAGCCAGCGGCGTTAGCACAAAAACACCGGTCAACAGGTCGCAGCCGAGTAAATACAGCATGCAAAAACCAACCGGGAACAGAATGGCGCCAATGATAGGATAGCCTGTTTGGACAGTGACCGAAATCGCAAATACCGCAGCCAATGCAAGGATCGCTCCGGCCATAAACGCTCTAATTATCGTGTCACGTGTCGACATATAGATTTTGGATTCACCGGCATCCACCATCTTCGTAACGAATTCTGCAGGGACTAAATAAGACATAATTCACCTCTTTCTGTGAGTGTTTCAATTACCGGATCAGTCATACAGCGCTGAAGGCCTTCGTGTTGTTCTTAGATCTATTGATCTGCTAGAAAATAATGGTGACCGTCGTTTCACATAGGGAAATCCAGACAAAAAGGCATCGGCCGCTGAAGACCGAGTTTCGACGGCTGGCTGTAGAGAATTCCGGCGTTGGAATTCGAAAAATTAGGAGAATTCCGACATTGGAATTCAGAATAACGATAGCAGGGATCATGCCAGCCTTTGACAGGCGAATAATGGGAGCATTCGAGGGAAATTTGAACTGTTTTGCACCATTTTGAATCGATTTGGTTAATGTTTGGTGCGAAATCGTTAAATTTCTAGGTGGGTAGCGCCTAACTCAATTTGCTTTTGCCGATAAAGAGACAGGGAGTTATAGATTGCGATAGAATACAGAACATTTACATTCGACTTTCAGGCGAGCGGGATTGGGTTTTACGCCGCCTGTTTGATCTACAGCTTCAAAAATATAATCAAGAGGGAAAGCGTGTGGCAGAAATAACAGAAGTGCCCAGTCCTTTTTGCGGCATAGGCACAGATGATCTGACGGTACAGGTTGATGGCGTCGCGCTGAAAGTGACTGAAAATGGTTGCGCCGTCAATACGCCGGCGTTCGAACAGGCGATAACCGATAGCCGTCCCAGGATCGACGGTCAAGAAGTCAGTTTGGATCAGGCGGTCGCCAAGGCAGCGGATATCCTGCGCGGCAGCAACCAACCGGTGATCGGAGGTTGCGCCACCGATGTCAACGGCATGCGCGCGGTACTGGCTACGGCCGATCGCAGCGGCGCGGTGGTCGACAACATGAATTTCAATGCCGCTAGGCGCAACATCCTGGCGCTGCAGGATGCCGGCTGGATGACCACGACTTTGGCGGAAATCAAAAACCGCTGTGATGTGTTGATCGTGGTCGGCGCCGACCTGGAAACCTTCGCGCCGCGCTTCTACGAGCGCTATCTGTGGAACAAGGTGGCGATGCATTTGCCCGACACCAGCGCTCGCGAAGTGGTTTATCTGGGTAAGGCGCCGTCCGGCGACGCTTCTACTTCGCCGGACGGGCGCCAGGCCAAGGTTTTGACCTGCGCCGATCAGGACTTGCCCGAGGTCGTCGCGGTATTGTCGGCGCTGGTTAAAGGCAACAAGGTCGTGGCCGACAGTGTTGCCGGCATCGAGCTGGCCGAATTGCAGCAGATCGCTGAGCAATTGCAAAAAGCCCGTTACGGCGTCGTCACGTGGGCGGCGGGATCCTTGAATTTCAGTCAAGCTGAATTGACCGTACAAAAGATCTGCGACTTGGTCAAAGACATCAATGATCAGGGCAGTCGTTGTTCCGGCTTCCCGCTAGGCGGCAAGGAAGGCGACCAGACCGCCAATCAGGTTTGCGGCTGGACCACCGGTTATGCAGCGCGTACCGGATTTTCCCGCGGCTATCCGGAATACGATCCTTTTTTGAATGACACCGAATTAATGCTGAGCAATGGCGAAGCCGACGCCTTGGTCTGGGTGCAGGCTTTCAACAGCGCCGCGCTGCCGCCTAAGGCCGATGTGCCGACGGTCGTGGTCGGGCGTTCCGGCATGAGCTTCGATCAGGAGCCGGAGGTGTATATTCCGGTCGGCACGCCAGGCATCGATCATGCGGGGCATGCTTACCGGTTGGACAGTGTCGTTGCGATTCGACTGAAGAAATTAAGGGACTCCGGTTTGCCCAGCACGGCGGAGGTGTTGAATGCCATTGAACAAGCGTTGTAGGTGAGACATGCTGATTAAACTAACAGGCGGAACGGTCTACGATCCTGCAGGTGGGATCGATGGACAAAAACAGGATATTTATATAGAGGACGGCAAAATCGTCGCCAAACCCGGCGACGACGTCAAGATTGACCGAGAATACGATCTGAACGGCAAGGTGGTGATGTCAGGGGCGATCGATTTGCACACGCATATTGGCGGCGGCAAGGGCAATATCGCGCGCATCCTATTGCCGGAAGATCACCGCGCCGATCCGGTCGTGCGCAGTCAATTGACTCGCTCCGGATGCGGGCATGCGATGCCGAGCACCTTCGTGACCGGCTACCGTTATGCGGAAATGGGATACACGGCCGCATTCGAACCGGCGGTGTTGCCGGTTAACGCCCGTCAGGCGCATATGGAAATGGGCGATATTCCGATCCTGGACAAGGGCGGCTATGTATTGTTGGGCAGCGACGATTATTTGCTGCGCATGATGACGGCGAAGAAAGATCAGCAGGCGGTCAACGATTATGTCGCTTGGACGTTGAAAGCCTCCAAGGCGATCGGCATCAAGGTGGTCAACGCCGGCGGCATCAGCGCCTTCAAATTCAACCAACGGAAGCTGGATCTGGACGAGAAAAACGCTTATTACAACGTATCGCCGCGTGAGATTCTGCAAACTCTGGCGCGGGCGGTCAAGGAATTGGGGTTAAGTTTTCCGTTGCATGTGCATGGCTGTAATCTGGGCGTGCCGGGCAATGTCAACACCACGCTGGACACGATACAAGGCATCGGCGGCTTGCCGATGCACTTGACCCATATCCAATTTCACAGCTACGGCGCCGAAGGGGATTTCAAGTTTTCGTCCGGTGCGGCGCAAATCGCCGAAGCGATCAACAAGAACAAGAATATCACCACCGATGTCGGCCAAATCCTGTTCGGACAGACCGTCACCGCATCCGGCGACAACATGCGTCAGCACGCCAATCACCAGTTCGCCAGTCCGAACAAATGGGTGTGCATGGATATCGAATGCGACGCCGGTTGCGGCGTCGTGCCGTTCAAATATCGCGATCAGAACTTCGTCAACGCACTGCAATGGGCGATCGGTCTGGAAATCTTCCTGCTGGTCGATGACCCGTGGCGCGTGTTCCTGACCACGGATCATCCGAACGGCGCACCGTTCACCAGTTATCCGCATTTGATCCGGCTGTTGATGGATAAGAGTTTCCGCAACGACATGCTGGCGACGATTCATCCGGAAGCGCAGAAGATGACGACGCTGGCTTCGATCGACCGCGAATACAGTCTGCAGGAGATCGCGATCATGACCCGCGCGGGCGCGGCTAAGATTATCGGTTTGCAGAACCGCGGCGCACTGACGCCTGGAAACTGGGCCGACATTACCGTCTACACCGATCATGCCGATCGGCAGAAGATGTTCGAGAAACCGGATTATGTGTTCAAGGACGGCGAGCTGGTCGTGCAAGACGGGCAGGTGGTGAAAGTCACCTGGGGCACAACTCATGTCGTCGAGCCCGATTACGACGCCGGCGTGGAAAAAGATCTGCAAACTTATTTCGATCGTTATCTGACCATGAAACTAGGAAACTTTAAAATCAGTGATGATGAAATCACCGAGGACGGGCGCGGTAGCCTGACCGTTCATCCAACCGTGGGAGGCGCATTATGATCATCAACGGCGTCCAGATTGACAAGACCTTCGCCGAGGCGTTTCCGATGAAGGGGACGCGGGCGGTCATTACCGCGCAAAACGAAAAATGGGCGATGATTTCCGCTCAGGCGATGACGGGTTTCGCCACCTCGGTCATCGCCTGTGGTTGCGAAGCCGGCATTGAGCGAGTATTGGACCCGTCGGAAACCCCTGACGGCCGGCCCGGCGTATCGATACTGATTTTCGCGATGGGCGGTAAGGGCCTGGCCAAGCAATTGGAAACCCGGGCCGGGCAGTGTGTGCTGACTTCGCCGACTTCGGCCTTGTTTGCCGGTATCGATGAAGGTAAACAGATTCCGTTAGGCAAGAATCTGCGTTATTTCGGCGACGGCTTCCAGATCTCCAAGAAAATAAACGGCAAGCGTTATTGGCGGGTGCCGGTCATGGACGGCGAGTTCCTGACCGAGGCGACCACCGCTCAGGTCGAGGCGGTCGGCGGCGGCAACTTCCTGGTGCTGGCCGAGTCGCAACCGCAGGCTTTGGCGGCTTGCGAGGCGGCGATCGAAGAAATGCGCAAGATCCCGAATGTGATCATGCCGTTCCCGGGGGGCGTCGTGCGATCCGGCTCCAAGGTCGGCTCCAAGTATCCGGCCTTGGGTGCGTCGACCAATGATGCTTTCTGTCCGACGTTGAAAGGCATTACCCAAACCGATCTGTCCCCGGAAGTCGAATCGGTGATGGAAATCGTCATCGACGGCCTCAGCAAGGAAGACATCGACAGGGCCATGCGCGTCGGCATCCAGGCCGTTTGTGACCTGGGCGCAGAAAACGGCATTCGTCGTATCAGCGCCGGCAACTACGGCGGCAAACTGGGACCGTTTCACTTCCACTTGCAGGAGATCATGGCATGAGTGCATTAACATTGACGATGAAACAGCGACTGGATCAGCGCGTCGATATGTCGCCATTGGTCTGTCAGAAATTGCAGGATCTGGAGCCTACTGAGATTGCCGCGATCAGGTTGCAGAATGGTAAGCGCACGATCAGGGTAGATGAGTTGTTCAAGATTAAAGGCGACGATACGCAGAATATCGTTATCGAAGGTAGCTATGGCAAGCTGGACTTCATCGGCAAAGAACTGGAGGGCGGCAGTATCACCGTACACGGCGATGCCGGAGCCTACTTAGGCCAGGATATGAAATCCGGACGCATACAGGTGACCGGTAATGCAGGGCTCTATGCCGGCTGTGAAATGAAAAACGGCCTGTTACAGATTGATGGCGATGCCGGCGATTTTCTTGGCGCGGCATTGCCCGGCAATAAACAGGGCATGAAGGGCGGCACGATCCTGGTCAAGGGCAGCGTCGGCGAGAGAGCAGGCGACCACATGCGCCGCGGGGTGATATTGGTCGAAGGGGATGCCGGCGATTATTGCGGTTCCAGAATGGTGGCCGGCACGATCGCGGTGATGGGGCAGACTGGCCGTTATTTGGGCTACGCGATGCGTCGGGGAACGCTATTATTGTGGAATCAACCGCAGTTGTCGGCGACCTTCAATGATTGCGGGCCGCATACCTTGGCCTTCTTGCCGATGCTGTTTGCTTCGTTCAGACATTTGAACAGCAAGTTCGCCGATGCGTCGGTCGCCTTCAACCGTGCGCGGCGTTACGGTGGCGATATGGCCGAAGTCGGCAAGGGCGAAGTGCTGGTTAAACAGTAATTCGCTAGCCCGTCTGTCGCGTGTTGAAATAAGGAGTGCCGGGAACTTCGGCTTCCCGCATTATGCTAGGCTTGATGCGGGTCCCATATTTATTCCTCGCGAGTATACCTGACTTAATAGATAGAAAGCTTTAGCTGTTTCGAACGGCTAAGGCTTTTTTATTGGAGAGAATTTTTAATGACAAACGTCACTATTCAGTATAAAAATGCTTTTACTATCAGTCTCTTGCTATAGAAGACGCCGTTCACCCAGCACCTAAATTATGCTGGAATGTAAAATATAGTCCAGTAGCCATGGAATTTAGGTGCTGGGTAAACCCATCCCTGGGGGCTTGACGGCAGCATCCTTGCTGCCGACATCCACGCCAAACACACCCCATGCCCTTTTTGAACGCCAAAGTGATGATATTGCTGGAATAGTTAGTGCGGCCAAACAAATTTCTGGATTTATCCAATCTACGCGGTGTTTTTTTGGCGGCATGACCACCGGGGGTGATGGCTTTGCCGTCGCCGGGGCGATAGAGGCGCATGAACGGCATAAGTGTGATTGTCATCGTATTCTCTTTCCGTGATTGGGGCATGCGCTGATGCTGAGCTCATTAAGGTGAGGCCGTTACTGGCCATGCCGAAGCCGCAGAAAGCAATTAAATAATCGTAATTCTATAGAGCGCATTATGAAGAAGGCTATTTCGCAACATGAACATCGTTTGACGGTCGATGAAGTGCTCGATTGGATGCTAGGCGATCAGTTGATCGACCCGCAGGAATATGCCGAACTGCACAGCTTTTCGCTGCATTGGGAGAATCGGGATCGACAAGCGGTCGAAGTCATTTGCCAATATCAGGCAGCGGAAAAAGGCCGTTTGCGCAAACATTTTACCGAGGAAAAACTGTCACAATGGATCGCGGCGAAGGTCGGTTTGCCTTATTATTTTATCGATCCGCTGAAAATCGACGTGGTCAAGGTCACCACGGTTTGTCCGAAGCCTTATGCCGAACGTTACGGGATATTGCCCGTCGCTATGGACGAGCACAGCGTGACGGTAGCGACCAGCGAACCTTTCCTGCGCGAATGGGAAGCCGATCTAGGTCACATGCTGAAGAAGAAAATGAAACGCGTTTACGCGAATGCTCAGGATATCGCCCGCTATAGCGAAGAGCTCTATGCCTTTTCCAAGTCGGTCAAAGGCGCCTCGAACCGCCCCGATCAACGCAGCAGTCAGCTGACCAATCTGGAACAGCTGGTCGAGCTGGGCGAGAAAAGCGATCTGGAAGTCAATAACCGGCATATCGTCAGCCTGGTCAATTGGCTGTTTCAATATGCTTTCGACCAACGCGCCAGCGACATACACTTGGAGCCGCGACGTGGAAAAAGCAATGTGCGCTTTCGCATCGACGGCGTGATGCATCATGTCTACGAATTGCCGAGTGCGGTGATGGACGCGGTGGTCAGTCGCATCAAAACGCTGGGGCGGATGAATATCGCCGAAAAGCGTAGGCCTCAGGACGGTCGTCTAAAAACTCTAAAAAACGACAACGAAGTCGAATTAAGGCTGTCGACGATGCCGACCGCGTTCGGCGAGAAAATGGTCATGCGGATATTCGATCCGGAAATACTGTTGAAAAATTTTTCCGAGCTGGGTTTCAATAAAAAGGAACAGCAATTATGGCGGGAGATGAGTCATCAGGCGCATGGCATCATACTGGTGACCGGGCCGACCGGATCGGGCAAGACCACGACGTTGTATTCGACGCTGAAACAGTTGGCGACCGCAGAGGTTAACGTCTGTACCGTCGAGGATCCGATCGAGCTGATCGAACCGGGTTTCAACCAGATGCAGGTTCAGCACAATATCGGCCTGAACTTCGCTGCCGGCATCCGCACCTTGATGCGCCAGGACCCCGATATCATCATGGTCGGTGAAATACGCGACCTGGAGACCGCGGAAATGGCCGTTCAGGCTTCATTGACCGGACACCTGGTGTTGTCGACGCTGCATACCAACGATGCGCCTTCCGCGGTGACCCGTATGCTGGAGCTGGGCGTGAAGCCTTATTTGATCAAGCTGACCTTGCTTGGCGTGATGGCGCAACGATTGATCCGTACCCTGTGTCCGAAATGCAAGCGCAAAACGGCCGTCGACGAGGCCGAATGGCGAACCCTGGTGCAGCCGTTCAAGGTCGAGAAGCCTGAAACGATATATCGGCCGGGCGGCTGTAACGATTGCCGCCATACCGGTTATGCCGGTCGGGTCGGCATTTATGAGGTGTTTCAAAACAGTCCGACGATACAGAGGCGGATTGTGGAAAATTGCGACGCAACGGGCTTGCAGCGTCTAGCGTTGCAGCAAGGCATGCGCACATTGCGGTTGAGCGGAGTGGAAAAAGTGTTGACCGGCCTGACCTCGATCGAGGAAGTGCTCAGGGTCGCGCCGGAATCCTCAATAAGCTAGCAAATAAGCGGCGTAGCGGCGGCAGCGCATGAGTTGTGTCTGTCGAGGAGCGCCGTTGGGGGCTTGACGTCGGCATCCTTGCTACCGACATTCTCGCCAGACACACCTCACGCACTTTTAGATCTCTAAATTGGAAATTGCTATGCTACAGTATTTGCTGCAATTGCATCAGTCGCGTTTGTTAGCAGCAATTCCCATCAGTTTGAGTATTTTTGCGGTGTTTAGGGCATGGGGTGTGTCTGTCGAGGAGCGCCGTTCACCCAGCACCTAAATTATGCTGGAATGTAAAATATAGTCCAGTAGCCATGGAATTTAGGTGCTGGGTAAACCCATTCCTGGGGGCTTGACGGCAGCATCCTTGCTGCCGACATCCTCGCCAAACACACCCCATGCCCTTTTTGAACGCCAAAGTGGGAATTGCTGGTTTGTTAGGGATGCGCTTGCTTTTCGCTGTGTTGTTCTTTGCTGATCAGACCTGCTAAGTCTTTCAGTTGTTCGGCGAGCAGTTCCAGCAGGTCGTCCAGCGTGATCAGGCCGACTAATGCGCCTTGCTCGTCGACCACCGGCATGCGTCTGATGCCGTGATAACGCATTTGTTTAAGCGTATCGATCACGTCGTCGTTTTCGCCGGCCAACTTCAGGTCGCCGCTGCTGACGTCTCCGACGGTCACGGCGGCGAGATCAACAGCCTTGGCGATCAGTTCAATGACGATATCCCGATCCGTCAAGATGCCGATCGGAAAATTTCGTTCGCCTCGCTGTTCGGTGACGACCAGGCAGCCGACATGATATTGTCTCATCAAGGCGGCTGCTTCCTGAATCGAAGCCTTATTTTCGACGATGACGACTTCGCGGTTACAAATCTTAGCTAATGACATGATGGCCCCTTTACACGATTAAACCCGACAGGGCTCATCTTGTTCATATCTGTCAGCGAGCTGTCAAGCTGTTTTTACAGAAAAGTATGCGTCGTCTTCCAGACCTGACAGTTGTTTCGTCCCACATTTTTCGCTCGGTATAGCGCCTGATCGGCTCTGATAATCAGCTCATCTAAGCTTTCGGCCGGCGTAGACAGCGAGCTGATGCCGAAACTCGCGGTGATGCGCTGATCGATCGCGGGAATTTGCAGCGCCGCGATAGTTTTGCGTAAGCGTTCGGCGAATTTCAAGGCGTTTTGCTCACTGGCTTCTTCGAGCAGGAGGGTGAATTCCTCACCGCCGAAACGGGCAGTGAAATCGGTTTCTCGACAAACTTTCCGGCAGCAAGCGGCGACCTGGACCAGCACCTCGTCGCCGACCGCATGGCCGTAATTGTCGTTGAAGCGCTTGAAGTGATCGATGTCCAGAACGATAACCGCCAAATCTCGGTTATAGCGTTGGGCGCTGCGAAATATCGGTTCCGCTTTTTCGTGGAAGGCTCTTCGATTCAAGACGTCGGTCAGCGGGTCCTGGGATGCCAGGTATTCGAGTTCCCGGGTGCGTTCGGCGACGAGTTGTTCCAAGGTCGCATTGAGTTCTTTCAGCGCGTTTTGCGTGACTGTGAAATGGTGCAGAGAGATCGCGGTGATCGCCAGCAGGAAAGCCAGCAGTCCCCATGCCATCGGCACCCTGTGCCAAGGGAGATAACTGTGCGCGACGGCCATGTCAACCAGCAGGAAAAGACTGAATATGGCGTAGCTGACGATGATGGTTTTCTTCTCGGCGCCGACTTTCCTGAACAAGACGAATGCGACGCCGAACAAAATGACCAGGCTGATCGCGAACAAGCCGTCAAAGATGAAGTACATGTTGGAGATTTCGCCATGGCCGCTCACGGATAGCGTAATGGCGCCCACTGCATAAGCGAGGTGAAATACCCCTACCGACTGGGTGAGGAGGATGAATTTTCCGGCGCACCATTCTCCGAATAAAAACGCCATCGCAACCGGCAGCATGAAATAGCCGGCGGCGCCCAAGTGATCCCATAGCAACGGGGCGTTGAACAGCAATTGCTTGATTTGACTCTGGCCCAACACGACGAATGCGGACGACAAGGCGAACAAGGCTAGATAAAAAAAGCTTTTCCGCTCGGATTGCAACAGCGCAAAAGCTATCGCCAGTATCGCGATCAGGAAAGAAAAGAAACTGACAATAATCTGTTCCACCGAGTGGTCGAAAATGTAGCGGATCAGATCCAGTCGCTCCATGATTTTGATTTCGCCCCATAGACCGATATCGCTATAGTCGGAAAATATCCGAAAATAAATAGGCTTGCCGGCGAAATTTTCCGGCAAATCAATCATGTGCCATGGCCAACCTTCGAATCGACCTTGACCCTGCGAGTCAAACGTTCCGTAATGATAGATCTGCTTGCCGTCCAAATACACCTGGACGATCAAGTCGACGCTATAAATGTAGATGATCGGGTCGCGCCAATTTCCTTCAGGTAAGGTGGTGCGGTACCAGACGTTGATGTTGCCGTTGCGAGCGGGCGGGTTGGAAGGGAAATCGATATCAGTCCAGTGTGCAGCTTCGTCCTCGGCTAGCGTCCATTCCGGAACTCCTTTGTCGTTGAAGGGCGAGTCACCCCAGCGGTATTGCCAGCCCGATTGCAACGATCGGGGTGCTTCGTCAGCCGCGACGGCCCCGGAGAAGCCATACAGAGCCCAGAGAAAAACCAGCATGAAGGCTGTCTTATTTAATTTTGCCATCTTCCCTCTGTTAACAGAGGGGAGCATGAGGAGAACAGAGATCAAGTTAAAACCAATGAGTCGAATTAGCGTGTGTCCGGAAACTGGGAGAGGTTGTGTAAGGAATAGTTCGCGGTAGCCTGATGCCATGATGTTATCGGCCAGTGTTAACGCAATTGTAATTATTCAGCGTAGTTTTATAAGAAGGAGTAGGTTATTGATTTATCGGGCTGTCTAAAACCCGAAAATTTTAAATAGTTACACGCAATTTTACTCTGATTGATCGTTTAAATCGGATAAATATATCATCCGATATGATTTGTGATAGATTTGATTGCGGAGTGCGACAACGCTTTAATCATAAGTCGACTCTTTTTGTCAGTTAGACGGGCTGGAGGAAGAAAATGTTAAAAATACAAGCATATAAGCCGGGTGGTAAAGCTGAATTCGGCGATGAGGATTTTTCGATATTCAACGAGGGCTTTGAAAACTTAATCAACAATCCCGACAGCAAGCTCGACAACAGAATCGCAGTCCGCATGTTTTTGGCTCTGAGGGGGATTAAAGGACAATTGTATCAGAACCTTGTTGAGCCTTACGATAATGGCTTTTATAAGAGGGCGGATGGTAAGTCTCATCCTGTTCCTTGGTTAAGAGTTCCGCGCTTTTTGAGGGTGCTGGGTTTTGACAAGGACATCGTCTCGATACGACATGACCTGGACTATTACCGGGGCCATGTCGGAGATGGACAGGCGATAGGCGGTAAAGCGCAGCGCAAAAAGGCCGATATCGCTTACCGAGAGTCACAAAATGCGGTCGGCGAGAGGAACTGGATCATCTATACCGATTATTTGGGCTTGCGCCTGTTTGGCTGGTATTCATGGAAGAATCATCAATTTAAAAGACAAACGATAGATGGCTACGGTACAGATGACTATTTTAAGGATAAGGACGTCATACGGTCATTGGATAAAACCGATGTCGCCAAGCAGACTTAGAGACAATGACGATTAGATTATGTAAGCTTATTTTTCCGTGGGGTTTTCTTCATGCTGCTGCGTGAGTATCCTACGAGCCTGGTTAAAATTCAAGCCGCTGATGCCGCCTTTTTGCATCGATTGTTTCAATGAGTGCGCCAGCGCCGAAGCCAGCGCGCGGGAGTAGAAGGGCAGTGTTTCGATATAAACCGGCAGCAGGTCGTCTATCCGTTCGGCCCGTTGCATGCTGTTTTCGAAACGTTCGCGCCGACGCTTGATTTCGTCGATTAGGGCAGGGTCGTTCAGGCATTGCCCCGACAGCCGCAGCGTCCAGGTCAGATCGGCCTGTAGTTCGCAGCGACCGATATAACGACCGTATTGATGAGTAGACCATTGTTCGGGCGCTATTAATGATAGATTGTAGCGGCCGTTTTTCCGGTAAAGCCAATAACCTTGTCCGGAGACCGGCTTGAATCTGATTTGGCTGTTCAGGATAAAAAGGGACGTGAAGAGTTCGTTACTTATCCGGTCGATGTTCTTCGCCGGCACTGACAGCTGTGTTTTGGCCTGCCGTAAACTCTCCAGCACAGGAGACAGGCCTTTGCCTTGAGGATTAGGGAATTTCGGGCTGGAATCCATTGACTTAGAATTTCCTCAGTTCGGGATAAAAAATCATATATTGCAAAGAGCTAAGACGGTATCAGGTCGCTCTGGAAGAGGTGTGCTCAAGCCTACGCCGCACAAGGACGTGTAAGTGCAGCGGTAAGCAGGAGCTGTTAGCAGCCATGGACGTATTCACCCAGCACCTAAATTCCATAGGCTAATGGCTGCGATAAATCATCTTCGTTTATTTAGGTGCTGGGTGAACGGCGTCTTCTGGAAGGTCTACTTGATCAGGCTGGTTTCTTAACCGGAGCTCAGGTTGGCTTAGCGTGTTTTTTCGTGAATTCAAGCGGCAGGCAAGGTTGAAATAATCTCGGTTCACTAGGGTTTCAGGTATCGGCGCCAGTTACGTCAACTTCTGATAGCCATAACCTGGGTTGGAATAGGCCAGAACTATACCCATAAAAAAGCCCCGCGATGGCGAGGCTTTTTTGGTCAGCAAAGTCGCTTAGATTTTACCGTCCAGACCCATTTGGAAATATTTATGGGTGATTTTGTCTTGATTTTCCAGCAACCAGTCGATGTCCGGTGTATTGGTCATCGCTTTGTGGATCGCCTGTGCCGTGGCTTTACGGTGAATATCAAACAGGATTTGGTGATCCAGGTTGTCGTCTTTGGCGACGCTTGGATTCAACCAGACTGAGCAGATGATGCCCAGGTCATTCGCTTTTTCTTTGGGAATGTCGCCGGCGCGGACTGCGTCCAAGACGCCGTTGGCGATGGCCGCCTGTACCGTTCCCATCAGGATATTGGTGTAACGGTTATCTTTGACGGTGACTTTACTGACCATCAGGGTAACAGGACGTACCTGAATGTCGGTATTCAGAATGGCAAAGACTTTGGAATGACCTTTAACCTGATCGCCGGTTAAGGTCGCCAATGCGGTACCAACAGGGCCGTCCAGTTCGCCGATAACGATTTCGGGTTCTGCCGCCGTGCCTGGAGGTCCGCCGGCAACCAGAGCTTCACCGGTACGCATCACAATTCTTTCACTCATGTTCATCTCCTGTTAAAAACATTAAAAAAGTATTCCTAACGGCGTAGAATAACATGTTTCAGATATAACTTTAATAGCGCAGTGACACAAGGATTATCGACGACCGACCATAACCGCGATGTCGCGGGTTTGAAATATGTTTATCCGGTGATTTCAAGAAGGGCGGGGGGGCTGTCCATCGGCATCAATTTCAATACCAATAATGCCTGTAATTGGCGTTGCGTCTATTGTCAGGTGCCTGATTTAAGTAGAGGGACGGCGCCGGAAGCGGATTTTGCATTGTTGGCGGAGGAGTTGGATTATTTTATTGATCAGGTTTTGCATGGCGATTTTTTCGACCGTTTTCAAGTGCCCGAACATCTGCGGGTGATCAAGGATATCGCCATTTCCGGGAACGGTGAGCCGACCAGCTTGCCGGATTTTGCTAAAGCGGTGCAGTTGATCGGCGAACTTGCCCAGGGAAAAGGTTTGTTTCCAGAGATAGGCTTCGTCTTGATTACCAATGGCAGCTTAATGCATCAGGCCAAAGTTCAAGAGGGCCTGAAACAGTTAAATCGCTTTGCCGGCGAGGTCTGGTTCAAACTCGATAGCGCAACCGAGCAAGGGCGTCGAAAAATCAACAACAGCGTAGAAAGCGACCGTATGGTGTTGGAGCATTTAAAAATATCCGCTAGCCTGTGCCGGACCAAGCTGCAGACCTGTTTATTAAATTTTAAACAGTTTCCTTGGACGGAAGAGGAGCGAAACGCCTATCTGGCGTTATTGAAACGGATTAAGGGCGAGATAGCGCTGCAGGAAATTCTGCTCTACGGCATCGCCCGGCAATCGCTGCAGCCTGAAGCGGATGAATTAGCTAAGGTGAACGAAGAACAGATGAACCAATTTGCCGAACGAATAAGGGCGCTCGGCTACAAGGTTCGCATCAGTTTTTAATGGACTGATTCATGTTGCTCACCGAGTGAAGTCTAAGCTATTTCACAATCCCAACTTGGCTTTTAATTTCTGGAAAGCGCCTTCTATCGAAGCATCCATTGCCGCCACCTGGTTCATCGCGACGATGATGCGGGTTAACTGGGGAAAACCGGTAGTTCGTGTAGACTGAGTATAGATAGGTTGAATGTAAAGCAAATTGCCATCCACCGGCACGATAATCATCCGACCTTTAATGACTTTGGTGCCTCGTTGTTGCCAAAGGGTCAATTGCTGTGAAATGATCGGGTCCTGATTGATAAAACTGTTGATTTGGGCCGGACCTTCGACTTGTTGATCAAAGGAAAATCGATAAACGGCAATGTCGGCCGAATAAGATGACCGGCAATCGGCCGCTTTGATGCAACCCGCCATCGCGATTATCCCCAAATTATCCCGATTGATCTTAGTCAGTGGAGCAAGCAGTAAAAAACGGTATAAATCAGGGTTGGCATTGCCCAAACCTCCGCTAGGCGCCAGCGTCAGAAAATACGGTAGCAGGCGTTTTTCTTCGACCTCAGGAAAACTCATCGCCTCGCTCTGCTGATAATACACATCCGGATTAGTTTGATGATAGCGGCTATACACATCCATCTGCAGCGCTAATAACCGACTCGGATAACTCAGATGATTAATAAAGGCGGGAGGTATGTCATCGGCGTCTTTGAAAAGCATCGGATAGATATTACGATAAGTCATCGCGACTGGATCTTTCGGATCGATCAAATAAAAGTCCAGCTGACCGCTATAGGCGTCGATGATGATTTTCACCGAATTGCGCAGATAATTTACGCGGTGAACAGCGCCGTTACTTGCTTGCTCGCGGATTGGAAAATTATAGTTATCCACGAGCGGATATTGATTGGAAGCGGTGTAGGCATCGACGATCCAATAAATTTTTCCATCAACCACGACCGGATAAGGATTAGGGTCTATCGTCAAAAAAGGAGCCAGGGTCTCGAGCATTTCGAGAATGTTACGCCGGAAAAGCAAGCGACTTTCGGCGTTTAAATTAGTCGTCACCAACAGATCGATATCCTGTAGATAACTCGACAATACGATTCTCCGGAACAACGAGGAAATCGCTACACCGCCCTCTACTTGCAAATCGTTGCGAATTTGGAGGTTTTCATCCTCAGGTTGCGGCGCACGAGCATCATTAGGCGTAATGGCGTAATAATATTTTGCCAGGCCGTAGAATATTTGCGGTCGCTTAATCTTTAATTGTTCATAATCGGTTTGCATATTCAGGTCACGAATCAGCCATTGCATGGGTTGATTCCCAGTCTGTAACGATGGGGTCATCACCACGCCATAGCCATGAGTATAAATAAAATGCAGGTTGTTCCAGGTCTTAGCCTCCTGTGGCAGCCTGTAAATATTGAGTTCCCGAGCCGCCACGTTAACCTGGTAATTCCTGCCTTCTATCCAGTAACGATCGACCGCGACTCGATCAAAATCGAAAAAAGTTCTGATCGCTTGCATTTGATCGTAGCCTGCCAACAACAGATCATGATCCCATAATGGGATGTTTTTCAAGACCTTGTTGATCGCCTGACTATTGATCGGATCCGAAGCGCTCTTCAACGGATAATCGATCCTCTCGACCCGGTCCAATTCGAACGCTTGTAAGGTAGCTTGAATGTTGTAGTCAATATTTTTACGTTCGGCGGTAACTGGATTGGGAACGACATAAAATCGTTCGATCAATCCCGGCACCCATTCACCCTGTTTTATCGCCACTGTAGCAAAGTAAATACTCGCACAAACAAACATTAGTTTTAGACCGCGACGGGTGTGTATATACCAGATGCCTGCAATTGCCGCAGCGATAAAAAACAAAAAGCTCAGCCAGATCAACGGCAACTGAAAATTTAATTCGACGAACCCCGGGCCAAAATAGACCGGTTTATGGCGGTCGACATAGAGTATATCGAAACGCTCCAAAGCAATCGACCAAGCCTGGATTGCGACAATCACGAGGATTAGTAGCGACAAATGGAGCTGAGCACTAGGTGGCAACGGTCTTTTTCCGCTATCTAGTTGGCGGTAAGCCACCCAATAGACTAATGCAATGGTCGCGAATAGCAAAGAAAATACCGCTAGCAACTCATATTGCACCAACTTGAATAACGGGAAGGTAAATAAATAAAAGCTAATGTCTCGTTCGAAGACAGGGTCCTTCATGTCCGACCCTGAATTGAAAAAGTACAACAGGAAGTCTTCCCAATGCAAATAGATCGGTGTCAAAATCGGTATCGTAAAGATAGCGGCCGAGAGCATGAATAGCCTAGCAGAAGGCGTCAACATCAAGACACTGAGCCGGTTCTTGAACCCTGAACCGGCAAACAGTTGCTTTGGTTCGAAGCCTAGAAGTTGCGGAACCAAGATAAAATTGAGAAAGATAAAGCTCCCTTGAATCAAGGTAATCGTTAAGGCGATCAAATCCCGGTAGGCAATTCGCAACAGATAATACAGCAACATATTGAGCGAGTCATGCCACCAAATCTCGACCAGGAAATGGGTCGCAGCGAACATAACAACTGCCACCACGAGAAAACACGCGCTTCCCCAAACTATAAAACGCCTGGAAGAATCTACTTTGGCTTGCATACGGTTTCGCCTCTGTCTATCTGTAGTAGGAACAGGAATAATAATTGAATTTTGGAATAAAACTAAAGGGTTTTGAACATGCGACAGGTTAACGTCAGCCAAACTTTCAAAATACGGTTAAAACAGTACCATTTACTCGTCATTGGTACTACTGTCAGGTTAAGGAAAAGCGCGGGTAATTATTCAGCGTATTTTTATCAGAGGGAGTAGGCTATTGATTTATCGGGCTGTCTGCAACAGGACGTTGCAGCCAGAGCTTACATGGATGTATTCACGCGTCCCGAGAAATCAATGGTCTACTCCCTAAACCCTGAAAGATACTGAATAGTTAGTGCGGAAGTCTAAGTGACTTGAATAAAAGGTCAAATAGCTGTTGTTCGAAACAGGTTTTACCATCCAAGCACTTAGGCTATGGGGCATATTAACACCGTTTTTCCAGCATCAGTTTGAGTATTTTTGAATGCCAAACTAGGAATTGCTGCCGTTTTTCAGCGTATTTGACGTTTTTATTTCGAAGCAAAAGAAAGGGAGCGGAACAGGGAGGAATGTCAGAGAACATCAGCAATGGCCGAATGCTTACTTCGCAAGTCAGGGCTTTTCACACTGATTGACACCCACGGGCAAGCGAGCCGATCCCGATGAGGAAACTATCAACTGGAGAGCCGAGTGCGGGAGAACCAGATGATCGGTTCGGAGGTAGAGGAATGATGATTCCCACGCATGGCGCGGGAATCAACCTACGGAAACTATTCACACTCAAGTCCTAATCAATATAAGCAGCGCCATAGGAGGTGGGTTGCTTGAAATCTTGCCAAACATATTCAGGTTGAATAAGACTTTCAGTAGGCAGTGGGCTGGATAAAATGTCGAAGATGCCGGATGCGGTTCTGCCCAGCGTATCCAGTGTTCCCATGATCAAGCCGCCGGTGCTTCCGACCACGGCATTGGTCTTTTCGCTGGCATTGACAATATTTTTGGGAACCTCGCCCAGGCCGGTAAATAGATTGGCGGTGCCTCTTGTGAATTTCTCAGCAACTTGAGATGTATAGTTGTCATCGGCCTGGATGGCGGGAGTATAGGCACTAATCGTGAGTGTGCACAGCAAAAAAACATGGGGAAGTTTACGCATCACCTTTTCTCCTTCATATTAAATAATATCGAAACGCTACTGGATAATATAACAAGGTATAGCCTGCGTCAAAGGAGTCTAGCCAGAATATTTCGTAGTTATTCAGTGGACTTTTATCAGAGGGAGTCGATTATTGATTCATCGGGCTGTCTGCAACAGGCAGATTTTTGCAAAATCTGCATTTCCATCGTCCCTGACGGTCTACTTCACCGGTTCCCGACCAAACTGAATCTGATGAAATTTAAGGATGAGATGTAGTGAATGAATATGACTAATATCACAAATTGGTTGACCGCGAAAAAAAAACAGCGTAGATATGTGAAAACCATAGAATAAGATCGCAGGATATCTAAGCATATCTTAACAACAGCAGAGGTGGACTATGGATATAACAGGATTGGTGATTTTTTTAGCAATTGGCGCCGTAGCAGGCTGGTTGGCTGGGATTTTAATGAAAGGTGGTGGTTTTGGTCTGCTCGGCAATATCGTGGTCGGCATTATAGGCGCCGTGGTTGGGGGCTTTGTATTTGGGTTACTTGGTATCTCTGCGGGAGGGCTAATTGGCTCAATCGTTACAGCCACTGTGGGTGCTGCCTTATTGTTATTTATTGTCAAAATTATTAAAAAGGCATAATGCAAACCTGCTGCCAGGTCTTGCAATACAGCAGTCATAATCAATTGCTTCGTTGAACTTTCGATAGATACGGCGCACTGTATCCACCTTATCTCGCGTTGCCCCGGCGTAGTTAATTCTGTCCCCCGGGGCAAGTGTGTGGGCTCCAATTGGGATTTGTTATGAACATTTGCTGGATGGGTCGGCCAGCTTGCTGCTCATGACGCTGAATGAACTTTTTTGGAATGTCGAAATTGCTGGCTCAGATTCAGGCTCGTAGAGTAAAAAAGGTTAAGTTCCGTGGTGGGGGCGTTTTATCGTCAAATATAATTCCATCCAATTTACACCGGGAACTTAACCTTAATAATCCCTTTATGCTACTGATATGTATGCAATGCCTTTTCTTAAGGTAGCGGTTTAGACTCATCTCCTCTCTGTTTCCTACGCTACCCAGTCGTCCTTGATGGGCGCCTCCAATCATTTCGAGATCGTCGATGACGACGGATAATATCATCCGATCCGGCCACAGAATAGCCGGCCTACAGATAAACAACAGCAATTCCCACTTTGGCGTTCAAAAAGGGCATGGGGTGTGTTTGGCGAGGATGTCGGCAGCAAGGATGCGGCCGTCAAGCCCCCAGGGATGGGTTTACCCAGCACCTAAATTCCATGGCTACTGGACTATATTTTACATTCCAGCATAATTTAGGTGCTGGGTGAACGGCGCTCCTCGACAGACACACCCCATGCCCTAAACCCTGCAAAAATACTCAAACTGAGAATTGCTGGATAAACAAGGCAATGATGCCTAGCCCGCAGCTATGAGTCATAATCGTAAGTTTGTAAATTTTTTTGACGCGATTCGAACCTGTTCGTTATAGTGATAAGTCGATTGTCGAGTCGATACCCCAAATTATTCTTCGACTCATTACTGAAGGAGAAATACTGTATGCGCATAAAACCGGAAAAAGCTCACGAACCCCTAACGGATGCTAACTTAACAAGCGCTTCAACGTCGAGTTTGCTGTAATAAAGGAGATAACAATGGATATTCTTGCCGGTGATTTCCAAGGAGGCTTGAGCCAGGGCAGTAGCTTGTTCAACGGCCTCATGGATGCTTTAGCCAGTCAAATACGGGGCACGAACTTTCGCCTGAGTGTCGATGAAACTGTACAAATAGACGGCATCTCCAGTTTCGTTGAAGGCGTGCTCGATAAAAGCGGCGGCCAGCAAGTCGAACATCTTTACATCTTAGATCATGGTTATGAAATTGCCGGAGCCGGCTACAAAGCCACGCTAGACGGTAAAATCGGCGCAGGGCGAAACTGGAGCCGGGTCCAGGTGGAGTTCGGCTCGACCAAGCTAGGTCATTCCAACTTCAGAGTGTACCAACCGCAATTGCAAAAATTACAGAAAGTCCTCGGTCGAGGCAGTCATGTTGTCTTCCTGAATTGCTCGGTAGGAAAGGATGCTGCCCTACTATCGCGTCTGGCGACGCTGTGGCAATGCTCGGTTTCTGGCCCTACCGCATTGCAGGCGGCGGGGGAACTGATCAACATGCTTAATCTTAAGGATGGCATGTGGACGACCGCGCATCCCGGTAAGAATATCCGGCAGACGCGAACCCATCCGGTCTGGGGCACGAGTTTTTAATGAATGTCAGTTCATCGAGTCCAGATGCCTAGCGACGGCGAAGCGTGTCGCTCGCGATCGGATCCGACAACTTGTGTAGAGGTCAACTAAAAATGGGCGCTTGGTTAAGCGACCTTGAGTAAAGCCATGGCTTTATAGTCGTTTGGGGCGCTGGCCTTTAAACGAACTCATCGATCAGACTTTGCTGCATTTTCTGGTCGGTTTGCAGCAGTTTGACGGCCGCTTGACTTTCTTGTTCCGCCTCTTTCAGGCTAAGTACCGGTTTGAATAATTCATCGCTGGCGAAGTCGTCGGCGCCGCCGACTTCCTCTTTTTGCACCGGCAGCGTGGCAATCGTATGAGCGGCCTCGTTGGCTTTTTGTTGAGAATGGCTAATCAGGTTCAGGGCGCTAGTGGCTGGATTGATGTTCATGATGATCTCCACTGGGTTTGTCTTTATTCTATGTCCGATTGGACCGTGCTGACAAGAAGGCATTCCGGGCCAATTGGCGGAACTGAGAGGAAGTTCAATGAAAACGAGGGCTTTTGGCGAAGCCCCCGCAGAAGATGAGCTTATTTTTTGACGTACAGGTCGGTAATCGTGCCGGTGACCATTTCCGCGGCGAACGCGAATGTCTCCGACAGCGTCGGATGGGCGTGTATCGTCAAGCCGATATCCTCGGCATCGGCGCCCATTTCCAGGGCCAGCACCGCTTCGGCGAGCAGTTCGCCGGCATTCGGGCCGACGATGCCGGCGCCCAGCAGGCGACCGGTTTCTTTATCGCATAAGACCTTGGTGACGCCTTCGTTGCGGCCCAGGCTCAAGGATCGACCGCTAGCCGCCCATGGGAATGCGCCTTTTTCGTATTCGATGCCTTGTTTCTTGGCTTGATTTTCCGTCAGTCCCATCCAGGCCACTTCCGGGTCGGTATAGGCGACGGACGGTATCGTCAGAGCATCGAAGCCGGCCTTGTGGCCGCTGATGACTTCGGCGGCAATTTTGCCTTCGTGGCTAGCCTTGTGTGCCAACATCGGGTTGCCGACGATGTCGCCGATCGCGAAGATATGGTCGACATTGGTGCGCAGTTGTTTGTCGACCGGGATGAAACCGGCTTCATCGACCTCGATGCCGGCTTTGTCGGCATCGAGCAGGTTGCCGTTCGGTTTGCGGCCGACCGCAACCAGCACTTTGTCGAACACCTCGCTGTCCGGGGCCTTGTCGCCTTCGAAGCTGACTTTCAGGCCTTCGTCGGTGGCCTCGATGGATTGAACCCGGGTTTTCAGCCAGATATTGTCATATTGTTTCTTAATTCGCTTATGCAGCGGAGTGACCAGATCTTTATCGCAGCCGGGAATGATTTGGTCCATCAGTTCCACGACGCTGATTTTCGAGCCTAAGGCGTGATAAACGGTGGCCATTTCCAGGCCGATGATGCCGCCGCCGACGATCAGCAGTTTTTCCGGAATATCTTCCAGCGCCAAGGCGTCGGTGGAGTCCATCAGGCGCGGGTCGTCGTTGGGGAAGGTCGGAATTTGGGTCGGATGCGATCCGGCGGCGATGATGGCGTTGTCGAACTGGACGGTCTGCACGCCATTGTCGCCTTGAACTTCCAGGGTATTGGCCGAGGTGAATTTGCCGACTCCCTGTAATTGGGTGATTTTGCGTTGTTTAATCAGTTGCGCCAGCCCCTTGTTAAGGGACTGGGTGACGCTTTCCTTCCAGCTGCGGATCTTGTCCAGATCCAGCTCTGGTTTGCCGAAGCTGACGCCATGGGCCTCGAATGCTTCCGCCTCATGAATGACTTGGGCGATATGCAATAGGGCCTTGGAAGGGATGCAGCCGACATTTAGACAGACGCCGCCCAGGACCGGATACTTTTCCACTAGCACCACTTTCTTGCCCAGATCGGCGGCGCGAAAGGCGGCTGTGTAGCCGCCCGGCCCTCCACCCAATACTAGAACTTCTGCGTTGATTGTTGATTCGGCAGGCATATTCTTTCTCCCTTTACCTTAAAGTAACAGACGGCGTATATCGCCCAGATAAGACTTGATCGCTTCCATGAAGCGGGCGCCTTCGGCGCCGTCGATAATGCGATGATCATAGGTCAAATCGAGGGGCAACATCAATCTTGGCTCAAAGTCTTCGCCATTCCAAACCGGTTGCATTTTTGCTCGGGTTACGCCCAATATCGCCACTTCCGGAGCGTTGACGATCGGGGTGAAGGCGGTGCCGCCTATGCCGCCGAGGCTGGAAATGGTCATGCAACCGCCTTGCATGTCGGCCGGCATCAGTTTGCCTTGTCTGGCCAGCTCGCTTTTTTCGGATAATTCCTTAGACAATTGAAAGATGCCTTTCTTGTCGACATCGCGCAGTACCGGCACTACCAGGCCGTTAGGGGTGTCGACGGCGATACCGATATTGACGTAATGCTTGAAGATCTGTTTCTGGCCATCGGCGGACAGTGAGCTGTTGAACGACGGATATTGCGCCATCGCCGAAGCCAGCGCCTTGATGATGAAAACCAGGCCGGTCAGTTTGATTTCACTGTTTTTGTCGGCATTGGTGGCTTTGCGGAACGCTTCCAATTCGCTGATGTCAGCCTCGTCATGGTAGGTCACCATCGGTAGGTTCAGCCAGACTCGGCTCATGTTCTGGCCGGTCAAGCGTTTGATTTTGTTCAGCGGTTTTTCTTCCACTTCGCCGAATTGGGAAAAATCCACCGCCGGGATCGCGGGAATGCCGGCTCCGCCTGGCGCGGCGCCTGAACTCATGGCCTGTTTGACGAAGTTTTTGATGTCGTCTTTCAGGATGCGGCCCTTACGGCCGCTGCCGCTGGGGATTTGATTAATATCGACGCCCAGTTCGCGGGCGAAGAGTCTGACGCTGGGCGTCGCGTGCGCTTTAGGGCCGGCGCTGACAGCTTCCTCCGCCGGCGCTGGAGCTGGAGCCGGAGCTGGAGCCGGAGCAGGTTTCGCGGGTTCGGTTTCGACTTTCTCGGGTGCGGCTTTTTCCGCCGGGACTTCGGCCTCAGCAGGCTCGACTTTAGCTTCCTCTTTCGGCTCTTCGGCAACTTCCGTCGCAGAAAGCGTCGCAATCAACGTACCCTCGTTGACCTTGTCTCCCACTTTAATGTGGACTTCTTCCACTTTACCGGCGGCGCTGGAGGGAAGGTCCATCGTCGCCTTGTCGGTTTCCAGCACCGCGACGGTTTGCTCAACTTCAATTACATCACCGGGCTGGATCGTGACCTCGATGACGTCAATATCGGCGACGTTCCCCAGGTCTGGTACTTTTATCTCTATTGATGCCATTTAATATTCCTTCCGTTATCTTAACCAGGGTGAGGCGACTTCAGGGTCGATGTTGTATTTTGCGATCGCCACATCCAGTTTAGCGGCTTCAAATTCACCTTTTTGCACCAGGCTATACAGTGCGGCAACGGTAATATGATAACGATCGACCTCAAAGAAACTACGCAGATTCTCACGGGTATCGGAGCGACCGAAGCCGTCGGTGCCGAGCACCAGATACGATTCCTTGAGATAAGGGCGGATCTGTTCGGCAAAGGCGCGCATATAATCGGATGCTGCGATGACCGGGCCTTTGGCTTTCTCTAGGCAAGCGCTGACATGCGGAGTGCGTGGTTTCTCGCTAGGGTGTAGGCGGTTCCAGCGTTCACAGCTTTGACCGTCGCGGGCCAGTTCGGTGAAACTTGGACAGCTCCACAAATCGGCTTCGACCTTCCAGTCTTCGCGCAGCAGTTTGGCCGCTTCGATGACTTCGGTGAATATCGTGCCCGAACCCAGCAATTGCACTCGGGGCTTAGTGCGTGAATTAGCGCCTTTTGCAAACGCATACATGCCCTTGAGAATATCGTCGGCCGCGCCTTCCGGCATCGCCGGATGCTCGTAATTCTCATTCATCAGGGTGATGTAGTAGAAGATATCTTCCTGATTGACATACATGCGTTGCAGGCCATCATGAATGATCACGGCCAGTTCGTAGGAGAAGGTCGGATCATAGCTGTAACAGTTAGGCACGGTCGCGGCGATCAGATGACTGTGGCCGTCTTCGTGTTGCAAGCCTTCGCCGTTCAGCGTCGTGCGGCCCGCAGTGCCACCCAGCAGGAAGCCTCGCGTACGCTGGTCGGCCGCGGCCCAGATCAGGTCGCCGACGCGTTGGAAACCGAACATCGAGTAATAGATGAAGAACGGAATCATCGGCACGCCATGGGTGGAGTAGGCGGTGCCCGCGGCAATCCAGTCGCACAGGCCGCCGGCTTCGTTGATGCCTTCTTGCAGGACCTGACCGTTTTTGTCCTCTTTGTAGAACAATAATTGCTCGGCGTCCTGCGGGGTATACAGCTGGCCGACTTGCGACCAGATGCCCAGTTGCCTGAACATGCCTTCCATGCCGAAGGTGCGCGATTCATCGGGCACGATCGGCACGATGCGTTTGCCGATTTGTTTGTCTTTCGTCAATTGGTTCAGAATACGGACAAACGCCATCGTCGTGGAAATTTCATGGCCTTCGCCGGTGCCGCTCAGCATCGCATTAAAGGTGTCCAGCGCCGGAATCTCCAGCGGGTAGGACTTGGTGCGGCGCGCGGGCAGAAAACCGCCCAATTCAACGCGGCGCTCGCGCATATATTTCAGTTCTTCCGAATCTTCCGGCAAACGGATATAGGGCAGGTCGTTCAATGCTTCATCGCTGACCGGTAACTGGTAGCGGTCGCGGATATGCTTGATCGACTCCATGCTCATTTTTTTCTGTTGATGGCTGGTATTCTGAGCCTGGCCGGACTCGCCCATGCCGTAACCTTTAATGGTTTTTGCCAGAATCACGGTCGGTTGGCCCTTATGGTTGACCGCGGCGTGATAGGCGGCGAATACCTTTAATGGGTCATGGCCGCCGCGGTTCAGTTCCCAAATGTCCCGGTCGGTGTAATCGGCGACCAAAGCCTGTAATTCCGGCGTGTTGAAGAATTTTTCCCGGACGTAGGCGCCGTCCTTGGATTTGAAAGTTTGATAATCGCCGTCCACGCATTCCATCATGCGTTTAGCGATCAGCCCGTCTTTGTCGCGGGCCAGCAGCGCGTCCCAGCGACGTCCCCAGACCACCTTGATGACGTTCCAGTTGGCGCCGCGGAAACCGCCTTCCAATTCCTGAATGATCTTGCCGTTGCCGCGCACCGGGCCGTCCAGGCGTTGCAGGTTACAGTTAATGACGAAAACCAGGTTGTCGAGTTTTTCGCGACCGGCCATGCCTATTGCGCCTAATGTTTCCGGCTCATCGCATTCGCCGTCGCCGAGGAAGGCCCAGACCTTACGGCCTTCGGTTTTGGCCAAACCGCGATTTTGCATATAGTGCATGAAGCGAGCCTGATAAATCGCCATGATCGGCCCCAGACCCATCGAAACCGTCGGGAACTGCCAGAAATCAGGCATCAGCCAAGGGTGAGGATAAGAGGATAGGCCGTTGCCGTTGACTTCCTGGCGGAAGTTATCCATCTGTTCTTCGCTTAAACGACCGAGTAAAAAGGCTTGTGCATAGGTGCCGGGCGCCGAATGACCCTGGCTGAAAATCAAGTCTCCACCATGATGATCGGACGGGGCATGCCAGAAATGATGTTGTCCAACATCGTATAGGGTGACGGCGGAGGCAAAACTGGCGATGTGCCCGCCGACGTTAGTGTTTTTATTGGCTCTCAGCACCATCATCATTGCATTCCAGCGCACATAGGAACGGATTGTGCGTTCGATATCGGTGTTGCCGGGATATTTGGGCTGTTGGGGGATGGGGATGGTATTGACGTAAGGGGTAGTGGCGCTGAAAGGGATATCGGTGCCGGCTTTGCGGGCTGCAGTCACCAGTGTTTCGATCAGAAAACTGGCGCGCTCACTGCCTTCATGTTCGATGACTGACTCCAGCGCTTCCACCCATTCATGGGTTTCTTCGGGGTCAATGTCAATTTTACCGATGATGTCGGAGTTTAAACTTTTATTCATCACAAATGCCTAGTGAAAATCAGTGGATATATTGATTTAATCGCACAATTGTAACTGTTCAGCGGTTTTTTTGGAAATGCGCGACTGCAAGGCTTGCCGTTTATACGCCGGTTTTTCTTTCCAGTCCATGATTTTGACGAGCTAGTTAGCTGAATCACAACAGTTTATTGTGATTGCGCAGAATTGTGTCGGAACAATAATTAGTTTGTAGGATGGTATCGTTATCGGTTTAGTCGACGAACTACAGTGATGTGAAAAGAACGTTACTTTCAATAATCTGAGTGCGGGTTAAGAAACCGCTCTGTATCGGATAGCCCTTCCAGAAGACGCCGTTCACCCAGCACCTAAATAAACGAAGATGATTTATCGCAGCCATTAGCCTATGGAATTTAGGTGCTGGGTAAACCCATCCCTGGGGCTTGACGGCAGCATCCTTGCTGCCGACATCCTCGCCAAACACACCCCATGCCCTTTTTGAATGCCAAAGTGGGAATTGCTGTTATTCAACCCGTCCCGAACGTTTTGGTTTTTAGCTTTGGCGTAAGATTAAAAGATTCAGAAGATGTTTCCTTCAATAAAATAGTACGATAAAGCAGTAACAGGGAGTTGGCTAATCGTTGTTGTTTACAAAGCTTCGGGTGAAACAACTATATCGAGGTCTTGATTTGCGCGTTATAATCAGGATAAAACACGAGTAATTAAGCACCATGGCTAGAGTCGCATCGTTGTTGCAAATATTGTTGTGGGTTTTGATGGCGGAGCAGGCTCAGGCTTTGCCACAGAAAGACTATGTCTATCGGGACGGGGCGGAAAGCTACCATTATAGCGTGGCGCCGACCGGTGAGAATTATACCTTTAAATTCGAAGGTTTTCCGCAAGATAGCGTGGCCAAATTGGCGGCCGGCTATCAGCTGTTGCGAGAAATCTACCAGGACGATTCGATCCATAGACGTTACAGTCAACATTATATTCGCGAACGGGCCCGCTGTTATGTTTTTGACAGCCGCTTTTACACCTATTCTTTGTGTTTTCTTCCCAACGATTTCAATCGCAATGAAAGCGAACGTTTTTGGGGATTCGTGACCCGAATGCCCAATGCCATGTGGTTGGCGTCGCGAATTTTATTGCCTGTAGCATTGGGTTTCGCGTTATTTTTTTATTGGGCGAATAGCAAAAAGCTCAGATAGTCAGGGTGGCCGAACCTGACTGTTGTATGATCGTAACTATTCAGTATCTTTCAGGGGTTTAGGCAGCCGGTCATTGATTTCTCGGGTCGCGTTCACCCAGCACCTAAAAAAACGGCGATTATAAATCATAGCCAATAGTCTATGGTATTTAGGTGCTGGGTGAATAGATCCCTGGCAGCTAACAGCATCCTGTTGCAGACAGCCCGATAAATCAATAATCGACTCCCTCTGTTAAAAGTACGCTGAATAATGACGTATGATCAATCTTTCAACCGTTAACTCTTCAAGGTGTCGGATATGAATGCAAAACAACGGGTCGCGGAACGCGCGGCAACCTTTGTCAGCGAAGGGATGGTGGTAGGATTAGGAACCGGCTCCACGGCCGATTATTTCATTCAGGCCTTGGCCGAGCTTCACCGCGAGGGCATGCCGTTTACCACGGTTTCAAGCTCCGTCGTCAGCCAGATTAAAGCCCATGACTTGGGCTTGCCGTCCATTTCTTTGGATCAGGTGACGACCGTGGATCTCTATGTCGACGGCGCCGATGAAGTAAGCCCCGATATAACCTTGTTAAAGGGGCAGGGCGCCGATTTGGTGCGAGAAAAATTATTGGCTAAGGCCAGCCGGCATTTTCTGGTGCTGGTCGATGAAAGCAAACTGGTCCGGAGTATCGGTCAGAATTTTGCGATTCCGATCGAGGTCATGCCGTTTGCCTGGCGCATGGTCAAGACGCAGCTGGAAGTGCTAGGCGGTCAGGGCGACTTGCGGCGCATAGCGGGTAAGGACAACTTGATGATCAGTTCCCATGGCAGCCTAATACTCGATATGGTTTTCCCGGATGAGTTGGATGTCGCGACGCTCAATGAGCGCTTGAATGCGATACCGGGGGTGGTGGAACACGGTATTTTCAAAAATTTGGCCAACGCCGTGTTTCTCGGCGTCGCCGGCGGAGTCGAGGAGCGTTGGGCCGACAACGGCGATGAAGCTTCGTGATATCGGCGACGCCGTGGTTTTTTGGCTGCTCCGTAGTCATTGCGATGTCATAAAACGTGCGTAGCATGAGTGTTTTAACAAAAAGTTCGCATCTGCTTTGTAACGGCAATTCTCAGTTTGAGCGTTTTGGCGGTGTTTAGGGCCTGGGGCGTGTCTTGAAGGTTAATAGGATATGAGCTGCAACAGGATCGTAACCATGCAAATTTATTTTGGGGTGCTTACATTCATTTTGCCATTTTAGTAATCAGATTATTAACAGCATGAATACAATTTATAAAGCCCACCCCTGGCATGGCATCGAAGTCGGCCGGGAAGCGCCTGAGGTCGTTACCGCCTTCATCGAGATTGTACCCTCCGATACGGTAAAATATGAAATCGATAAAGAAAGCGGCTTTTTGAAAGTCGATCGGCCGCAAAAGTTTTCCAATGCGATTCCCACGCTCTATGGCTTTATTCCTCAGACTTATTGCGGAGAAAAAGTTGCCGACTTTGCCTCGCTGAAGACCGGGAAAGCGATTGCTGGCGGCGATAAAGATCCTCTCGATATCTGTGTACTGAGCGAGCGCAGCTTGATGCATGGCAATATTATTCTGGAGGCGATTCCGATCGGCGGCTTTCGCCTGCTGGACAAGGGCGAAGCGGACGACAAAATCATCGCGGTGATGAAAGGCGATGAATTCCATGAACAATGGCATGAATTATCCGATTGTCCGGAATCCTATGTTAATCGGCTTAAACATTATTTTTTAACCTATAAAAATCTTCCTGGGGAGAAGAGCACTTGTGAAATTGCCAGTGTGTACTGTCGCGCCGAAGCCCATGAGGTGATCGTCAGGGCGATCGAAGATTACCAAAACCTGACGCTATCCCGAAGAAGAGTCTAAATTGAAGGCTTGCCGTCGTTTTCGTCCATTGCCTTGTTCTCGTTTGCTTCGCTACAATGATGGGTCGACTTTTCAGGATTTTATACGATGTTTGAGTTATACCTCGATAGCGCCGATGTTCGACAGATAAGACGTTTTAATGATTGTTTGCCTTTGCGAGGCGTCACCACGAATCCTTCGATACTGGCGAGTTCGGGAATCGGGGTGAGTCGGTTGTTGGCCGAGTTGAGTGAGGTGTTAGGGCGCGATGCGCGATTTCACGTCCAGGTGGTCAGCGGCAGCGTCGACGACATGATCACGGAGGCCAGGCAACTCAATGATCTGCCCTATGACGTGGTGGTCAAGGTGCCGGCGACTGAAATTGGCTTGGCGGCGATCAAGCGTATCAAGGCGGACAAGATTCCTTTGTTGGCGACGGCCATTTATTCGCTACAGCAAGGTTTTCTCGCAGCCTTATCGGGCGCCGATTATCTGGCGCCTTATGTGAACCGCATCGATACGCTGGGCGTAGATGGCGTCGGCGTCGTGGCGGATATGCAATCGCTGTTGAACAACCACGGCTTGGAAAGCAAAATTCTGGCAGCCAGTTTCAAAAGCACCCAGCAGGCGATGGCGGTGATCAAGCAGGGCGTCGCCGCGATTACCTTGCCGTTGGATGTGGCCGGTCAAATGTTGGCTCATCCGGCCGTGCCGCCGGCGGTGGAACAGTTCAATCGAGATTGGCGGGAAGCATTCGGCGACAAGCATTCCTTCGAAAGCTGATCGGGATCGCTAATTTCTTCGCAGGTGCTCGCATTCCCTAATAGCATTATTTCTGCGGACCGAAGCTTTGCTCAACTTTGTCGGAGGCGCGGGGCGTGCCTGTCGAGGAACGCCGTTCACCCAGCACCTAAATTATCCTGGAATGTAAAATGAGTCCAAAAGCCATGGAATTTAGGCGCTGGGTAAACCCCTCCATGGGGGCTTGACGGCAGCTCCTTGCTGCCGACATCCTCGTCAAGCACACCGCGCGTCTCCTGAATATCAGTTTTTTCGCTCCAATAGAGGTCGTGGTAGGGTGTTCGCTGGCTTGAGCCGCGGATGTGGGAGGCAGGAGCCGACCCCAAGCGCACAGGGATGTGTTTACAGCGTCCCGTGGGGCAAGTTAGCGGACGCCCGCATTCCTTAACGAGTTTTTTTATCCCGAACTGAAGTAAATTATGTGTTAATTTAATCGTTATCGACATGAAAGCTGTGGAGACGCAGGAGTGAACGGATGACCAAATTAATCACCGGCGCCACTGGACAGATCGGCTCGGAGTTGCTTCCGGCGTTGGCCGATCTTTACGGCGCCGACAATATCATCGCGGTCGGGCACCGCAGAAAGCCCGATGCATCGCTGCAGGCCGCTCATTATTACAGCCTGGACATACGGGACAAGGCCGCGCTGCAGGATATTGTCGTCAAGCACCGGGTCGACGGCATTTTTCATCTGGCGGCTTTGTTGTCCGCCGTCGCCGAAGCTCATCCGCAAAACGCCTGGAACATCAACATGAACGGGTTGCTCAATGTGCTGGAAACGGCGAAGCAATATCAGTGTTCTGTCTTCTTCCCCAGCTCGATCGGCGCCTTCGGTCCACAAACTCCCAAAGACAATACGCCTCAGGATACGATACAACGCCCCAATACCATCTATGGCATTAGCAAGGTTTCCGGCGAATTATTGTGTGATTATTATCGTCAACGCTACGGAGTCGATGCGCGCGGTCTGCGTTTTCCGGGACTGATTTCCTATAAAACCCCGCCCGGCGGCGGCACCACCGATTATGCCGTGGAAATATTCGCTGCGGCGCTGGAAGATGGACATTATCAATGTTTTTTAACGGCGGACACTCGGCTGGACATGATGTATATGCCGGACGCCATAGCCGCCATCATCAAGCTGATGCAAGCCGAGCCCGGCCGTTTGCTGCATGCTAACGCCTTCAATGTTACCGCGATGAGTTTTACGCCGGCTGAGTTGGCGGCGGAAATCAACAAGCATATTCCGGAGTTTACCATCAGTTACCAGATCGATCCGGTGCGTCAAGGCATTGCCGATTCCTGGCCGGCGCATATCGACGATAGCGCGGCCCGTCAGGAATGGGGCTGGCGGCCTCAATATGATCTACCGACCATGGTAGGCGATATGCTTGCACACCTGAGGGGGAAATGATGAGCGCTGAAAAATTATTACCGATACTGCATCAGCATGTGGAAAGCTTGAAGGCGCAAGGCATCGCCAAGAGCCGGGAAAGCATTATCGCGGCCTTTATTGCCGGCGAGAACGGTTTGGGGCCCAGAGTCGAATTGCAAGACCATCCCGGCCGGAAATTTTTAAGGATGAATTCCAATTCTTATTTAGGTCTAGGCAGACACCGGCAAGTCATCGCCGCCGAGAGCGGAGCCGTGGAGCGTTATGGCGCCGGCCCCGGCGCAGTGCGCTTCATCAGCGGCACCTTCCGGCCCCATGTCGAGCTGGAACAAAGGCTGGCGGATTTTCATGGCCGTGAAGCCGGAATGCTGTTCAGCGCCGCCTATGCGGCGATGATCGGTGTGTTGCCGGCGCTGATCGATGAAAACACGCTGGTCGTTAGCGACGAATTGAATCATAACTGCATCATCAAGGCTTTGCGTCTGGCCAAGTTGGGGCAAAAGGCCGTTTATCCACATCTGGATATGGCGGCGTTGGAACGAATACTGATTGAAAACAAGGGACGGTTTAAGCGGGTTTGCGTTGTCAGTGACGGCGTATTCAGCATGCGCGGGGATCATGCGCCGCTGGATCAAATCGACCACTGTTGCCAAAGTCATCAGCATGGCTATGAGCAGGGTGTCATCACGGTGATCGATGATTCCCATGGCGTCGGCGCCTTTGGCCTCCAGGGGCGGGGCACAGAAGAAGTCACAGGAGCCCGCGCCGACATATTGGTCGCCACGCTGGGCAAGGCGTTCGGCATCAACGGCGGTTATGTGGTCGCAAGCGAGGGCGTGATCGATTATCTGCGGGAAACGGCAGCCTCGTACATTTATTCCAATCCAATTACGCCGGCCGAAGCCGCGGCGGCTCTGGCTGCGGTCGACATCATCGACAGCGAAGAGGGTGGACGGTTATTGCAGTCGCTACGCAGTATGACGGCTAGGCTCAGAAGCGGCATCGTTCAGGCCGGTTTTGCAACGCTGCCGGGGGAACATCCTGTTGTGCCGATCCTGATCCGGGATACCGCCAAGACGAGTGCATTGGTGCAACATTTGTTTGCCCGCGATATTCTGGTTACCGGTTTGAATTATCCGGTGGTCGCCAAGGGAGAGCAGGAAATCAGAGTACAGGTCTGTGCCGAACATACGATTAAGGACATCGGTTACTTTGTGGCCGCGCTACAGGATTTTTCTGGAGGCTAAGTCGTAAAGCGGACAAAACGCTCATGCTAGCGCGTTAATGTGACAAGGATATGAAAAAAGTACCTTTATTGTTTCTTGATGGGAAATAAATATGTTAATAATGACACTATTGTTTGTCTTTCTGTATCAGGTTATAGTTTGCACGACTTAATTTTAAAACTGAAACTTAACCGGAGATCACTCATGAGTGAATTAAAAAAAGATATTTTAGTCGGATTGTTATTTATTGTTGGTGTGTTCGTTTTTATGGCGGGTGAATTTATTGTTTCGACACTGGTTTTTGCAACGGCGGCCATTTTCAGCAACATCCACTTTAATCTTAAACAAAACGGCTGATAAGCCAAGCCGTTAGTGAGTTGGTAACGCTTTCCTGTTACGCGTTTAATAAAAATAATAGGAATTTCTGAGAGTTGCGATGGAAGGAGGGCGTTTTATGCTTTCACTCCGCTCGCGTTAAGCCATATCACGCCAGAAAATTCTCTAGCGCAATCGTGCTGAGGGGATGCCTGGCCGCTTCCAATTTATCTTCATCGGTGTTGTAGCCCCAATCGGCGAAAAACAACTTTATCTGTTGCAGTCTGTCGTTTTGCAGGACTTTTAACAAAGTAGGCAAGCGGTCTTCGACGAAATAAAGCCTTTGTTGCTGATGCTGTTGCTGCAGGGCGGTTAAAACTTCCTCTTTACTCATTTTTCGGTCCAGACCGAAGATTCGACTTTTGGCTAGGCTAATATGGTTGGCAGAGAGGATTTCACTGACAAAACGTTCCTGTTTGGTAGTGATGATATACCAGACGCCTTGTGTCGACAGGCGTTGCAATTTTTCCGCGATGCCGGAGAACAGCGGATTCATGTTAACCCATTCATCAGGCGACTCTTTAATCCATTGATCCCTGACTGCGCCAAACAGTTGTTTCAAATTAGCACTGCTCAGCCGATATTGCATCAGGAGCTGTTGTTTTTTGTTCGGAAAGTCGGCAAGTATGGCGTTGACGCTGTCGCCGTTGAACAAAAGCCGCATGACCAGAATGGCCTCATAACCGGTTTCGATGATCGGCCGAACCGAGCGAAATTGCTCGACCCGTTCAGGTGTGGGCAAAGGCGTCGTCATGTCATCCCAAATATGGGTTGCGGCTTTCCAGCCGGCGATGCCGGTTTCTATTGCACTGTCACAGATGACGCCGTCAAAATCCAAGGCATAAATTACGGGTTGTTCCATGATGAGGGACGGTTTGGCTTGTCATTAAAATTGCGATTATAGCATTGGACTGAGGTCTAAATGGTTTCGATCAGAAAGTTTTCAAACACGACAACAGAGTGAGCGTTGATTTGATATTGTCGTTGCGCAAGGGATCTTTGTTCCGCTCTCGGGACGATGTCCTGCGGCGATGGACGTGAAGTGTCCACCGACAGAGACCATTGCCGTCCATCGATGACAGGCAAGGTAGCGTCGTGTTGTTGATCCGACATGTTCATGACGATATGCAGGTCGGGCTCTTTAGGGTCTAGCGCGCCAACGGTAAAGGCCAGAATCTGTGATTCATGATCATGCCAATCCGGTGTCTTGTCGGCGTTTAATCCGCTCCAGCTGATGTCGGCTATCTCACGATTTTTGAGTTTTTGGCCGGTGAAAAAGTGACGTCGCATCAGCGCCGGATGTCTTTTTCTCAGCTTGATCATCAATTGCACGAAACGCACCATATTGGCATTTTTTTCCGCCATGCTCCAATCCAGCCATGCCAGCTCATTATCCTGACAATAACCATTATTGTTGCCCTGTTGGCTATGCAGAAATTCATCGCCGGCCAGCAGCATCGGCACGCCCTGGCTCAACAACAAGATCGCGAACACATTTTTTGCTTGTTGTTTACGTAACGCCAGAACTTTCGGATCATCGGTTTCCCCTTCGATGCCGCAATTCGAGCTCAGGTTGTGGTTGCAGCCGTCACGATTATGCTCGCCGTTGGCTAAATTGTGTTTTTCCTGATAGCTGAATAAGTCGTTCAGGGTAAAGCCGTCATGACAGGTGACAAAATTAATACTGCTGATGGGCAGGCGTTCCTGGCTTTGGTAAAGATCGCTGCTGCCGCATACCCGGGTGGCGACTTCTCTGATCAGTCCTTTATCGCCGCGGACAAACTGGCGGATGATATCGCGGTAGATGCCATTCCATTCGGCCCAGCGATATCCGGGGAAACAGCCGACTTGATACAGTCCGGTTGCATCCCAGGCTTCGGCGATCAATTTGGTTTTAGCCAGCTGTTCCGATAATTCGATGCCCCAGACGATCGGCGGATCCTGTAATACCGAGCCGTCTTCGCCGCGCGACAGGGCGCTGGCCAAATCGAAGCGGAAGCCGTCGACATGCATGTCTCTGACCCAGTACTCCAAGCAACTGATGATGAAGCGGGAGACCAAGGGATGATTGGCGTTGACGGTATTGCCGCATCCGGTATAGTCGTGGAAGATGCTTTTGTCGACTTTGTCGATCAGATAAAAGCTGTTGCCGGCAATGCCTTTGAAATTGATCATCGGTCCGTTGGCGCCGCCTTCCGAGGTATGGTTGAACACCACATCCATGATCACGCCGATGCCCGCCTTATGCAATGCCTTGATCAGGTCGCGGAATTCCCGTTGATGGGTGCCTTGTCCGGGCGTCGAGCAATAGCCCGGATGGGGACTGAAAAAACTATGGGTGCTGTAGCCCCAATAGTTTTTCAGGCCGAGTTCGGCGGTGTGCTCGGGGACATCCTGTTCGTCAAAGGCCATCACCGGCAATAGTTCGACATGGGTGATGCCTAACTCTTTCAAATAAGGGATTTTCTCGATCAGTCCGGCAAAAGTGCCGGGGTTTTTGACGTTGGCCGAGGGGTGGCGGGTAAAGCCGCCGACATGCAATTCGTAAATAATGGCTTTTTCGCTGCGTATGGCCAAGGGTTTATCGCCTTCCCAATCATAGGCTTCATTCACCACGACGTTGCGCATCGAGCAATGGCCATTATCGCCGGGCAGGCAGGCTGCCGTGCGGTCCCAGTGTTTATCGCTGACGGCCCGCGCCCAAGGGTCGAGCAAGTGCTTTTCCTTGTCAAAAACCAGGCCAGTATGCTTGGTGTCGGTAGGCCCGTTGATCCGCCAGGTATACCAAGTGCCAGCAGGCAGGTGTTTAACAAAAACATGCCAGGAAAAGAAGGTGCGGTTTTTATCCTTTTTGAGCTCGATAGTCTGAAAAGGCTTATTGCAGTCTTCGGTCCGAAATAGTAATAATTCCACTTCCTCGGCATGACGGCTGAAAATAGAGAAATTCACTCCGCCATCATGCAGTTTGGCGCCATGTGGATAGGGGCTGCCGGGCTTAATTTTAAATTCGATATCTTGCATGTTCTGCCAGGGAAGTTGTCGAAACAGGAAATTTTACTGCAAAAATGTAAGCAAATGCTTATTTTTTTACCATACGTTGTATGCGCGTTGACAAATGTGTTGCAATTTTTTTGCCATCGGCTCTTGGCTGCGATAAATACCTTGCATTAATGATCTTCAGCAGGTAGAGTTTTAGCAAATTCAGATAAACCTAAGCTGAATTCCGCATGGCATTATTGCTCAGCTGGGTAACATCGGGTCACTGATTTCTACCGCTCGCGCGTTTTTGCGGCATTTCCGCATTCTTTGGTTGGATCAGGACGCGTGAATATATTTCTGATGCGTTCGCGATGTGTATGTCCGTCCGTGTGCGACGCATCCTACAGACAAGCGGATCATTCGATATTTAACGCTTAATGGGATATACAGGGTACAATATTAAAGTCTGGATTATAGGTTGCATTATCGTAGACAAACGACGAAAACTAAATGGCATAGGGAAGTGACGACATGATTATTGTCATATAAGCGATTGAAAGAGGCATCAAAAGCCTTATCTGTTCCGGAAATATGGTATGAAGGCAAGTTCCCGGATGGAAACACGAGAGCCCGGCAAGGTCGCGCGGGGGTATGGAAAACTCTAAACAGATTATCAAAGCTGGTGATAGTATCTTATCAGTCAAGACATAGTTCCCGAATCAAGCTGTCACCCGAGGAAATGTTAGCAATTAGTGAACAGCTTAGCCGAGAATATACGCCGGGTTTTTCCAGCCGAGCGTCGGCAAGCAACTCTCATATCAGACTTTCAGCCCAGGAAATGTTGACGATCAGCGAAGAAATCAGCCGTCAACATCCGCTGCGCCTGTCATTACCATCGCCTCGTTCTAAAATCGTGTTGTTGGCGGTCGATCCTAACCATCTCCATGCCTATTGGCATATCGACGAAAAACAAATGACTCAAGACTCGGCTCAGCCTCTGACTCTGCGGATTTATGCGGTGGCCGATAACCTTGCTGACGGCGCCGATCAGCCGGAGTGGTTCGATATGACATTGGCGCCGAGCCAGACTCAGCAACGGGTGGCGATACCGGAACAGATGACCGCGAATTATTATGGCGCATCGATCGGAAAATCACAGGGAAAAGACGGCTTTGCCGCTTTGGCGAGTTCCGATACCGCTTATGTGCCAAGAGCTCATGGCGCCGATCAATATGACGCGCCTGCGCTTGCCGGCGTCTTGTTATCCGAGCATGCTTCCGGACGGGGAAAAGAAATCCGATGAACAAGGGGTTTCTGTCGATTGTCTTGCATGCCCATCTTCCCTATGTCAGACATCCTGAGTATGACGGTTTTTTCGAGGAAAACTGGCTGTTCGAGGCGATCACCGAGTGCTACGTGCCATTGCTGGCGATGCTGGATCGCCTGCAGGCCGATGATATCGAATATCGACTGACTTTGTCGCTATCGCCGACGTTGATCACGCTGTTGGGGGACGAGCTATTACAGAGGCGCTATCTGAAGCACCTGCATCGCTTGCTGGAACTGGCCGACAAGGAAATCGAGCGCACCCGGGAACAGCCTGAATTCCATCGCTTGGCGCTTTTTTATCGGCGTTTGTTCGGCGACACCCAGAGGATTTACCAAGAGCAATACCATGGCGACTTGTTGGCGGCGTTTAAAAAGCATCGTGATGCCGGCAACTTGGAATTGATCACGACAGCGGCGACCCATGGTTTTTTGCCGTTGCTGAACAACAGCGAAACGGCCGTTCGTTGCCAGATCGATACCGGTATCGATACTTTCGAGGAGGCTTTCGCGATTAAGCCGGACGGTTTCTGGTTGCCTGAATGCGGTTATTATCCGGGCCTGGAAGAGTCCCTGAAAGAGGCGGGCGTCGATTACTTCTTCGTCGATAGCCATGGCTTGAACGATGCCAGCGAGACGCCTAGGCGTGGTGTTTATGCGCCGCTGGATTGCGGCAACGGAGTCTGCGCCTTTGCCCGAGACCCGCAATCCTCCAGCCAGGTCTGGAGCGCCGAACAAGGATATCCAGGCGATGCCGTTTACCGGGAATATTATCGCGATATCGGCTTCGATTTGGCGCTAGATTACATTTCCCCCTATATTCTCGATGGCAAAACCCGGATCAACACCGGGATCAAATATCATCGGGTGACCGGGGCAGGCGCCGATAAACGGATCTATCAGAGCGACGTGGCGGCGGCCAAGGCAAAGGAGCATGCGGCCGATTTTATCAGCCAACGCCTGCGTCAAGTCGATCGACTAAACGAGGAGATGGACAGGCCGCCGCTGATTGTCGCACCTTATGATGCCGAGTTATTCGGTCATTGGTGGTTCGAAGGCCCGCAGTGGCTGGAACAGGTGCTCAGGCTTGCGGCCGAGGAAGAAAACGGTATTCAGTTGCAAACTTGCAGGGACTATCTTTCCCGTTATCCCGAGCAACAGCAGGCGACGCCGTCGGCGTCGAGCTGGGGCGAGCAGGGTTATTCGTCATATTGGCTCAATGATCACAACGATTGGATTTATCCGTTGATCCATAGGGCCGCCGCCGACATGGAAAAATTGGCCGACGATCTGCAGGGTCTGGCGGTGACCGATTTACAGCGTCGAGCCCTGAATCAGGCTTTGCGGTCGGTGCTGTTGGCTCAAGCCTCCGACTGGCCTTTCATCATGAAATCCGGCACCGACGTGGAATATGCCTGCAAGCGCATTACCGATCACTTGGCCCGATTCAATTATCTGCGCGATTGTATTCGCAAAAACCGTATCGATGAGCGTTATTTGACGGCGTTGGAAATCATGGATGATATTTTTCCGTTCATCGATTATCGTTCCTATCAACCCGCGGCCGGATTCTGATCCTCCAACAGGCGGAAAGGTTTTCGACTCACTAGGCAACGGAGAAAGACGATGAGTCATATTCAGCTGTTATATGTTGAAAATGTCATCAACAGAAAAAAAAGAGTGCCTCGGCAGGAGCTGGCTTTTTTTATGCGGGTCAAGGATGTCTCATACGACAAGCAGGTCGATGTGGTCTGGTCCGGAGAAGATGGCGCGTGGCATAGCTTGCCGGTGCATTTTCATCATGGTCTGCATGATGATATCGAATGTTGGCAAGCGCGGGCGACCTTTCCGCTCACCGCTCATCAGGCCTTGCCCGGTAATATTCGCTTCAGCCTGCGTTATCGGGTTCATGGCGACGAATTCTGGGACAACAACCATGGCCGTAATTACGAGAGTCAGGCCGATTCCGGGATACAATTAGGCCCCAATATTCTGATTCAGAATATCGACCCCCAACGTCATCTGCAGGAAGGTCAGAAAAGCCTGCCGGTGACGGTCGTACTGGATAAGTCGCTTCATGCCGAAAAAGTCACGATTCATTGGACCGTCGATAATTGGCAGCATACCTTCAAGACAGCTTGTCACTGCAAGATCAATTATTGGGACAGTAAAGCTAAGAGCAACGCCCGGAATCCCAATCAATACGCCAATCAGCTTTGGAGCGGACGGCTCAGAATCGGCGCCGGCTTCCGTTTGCAGTACAGCATCTGCTGTGAAGGCCGCGGGCAGGTGTTATGGGATAATAACGAGGGCAGAAATTACGTCGCCAGCCACAAGCCGCTGACCGTGATGATTTTGAATCTGCATTGTTATCAAGAAAGCAACCAAGATCATAAATTCTGGCAGATCGCCAAGGCCATTGATGAACAGGAGGTCGATATCGCTTGCTTTCAAGAGGTTGCGGAAAACTGGAACGACGGCCAGGGCGACTGGCACTCAAATTCGGCCAACATCATCAATCAACGCTTGCGCACGCCCTATCATCTCTACAGCGATTGGTCGCACCTGGGATTTGACAAATACCGGGAGGGGGTGGCGATTCTCAGTCGTTTTCCGTTGCTGAACCAGGAAGGCCGATATGTGTCGGACAGCGACGAGATATACAGCATTCATTCGCGCAAGGTGGTGATGGCCCAGGTGAAGGTGCCCTATATGGGTTGGGTCAATGTCTTTTCGGCCCATCTGAGCTGGTGGGAGGACGGTTTTCGCCAGCAGTTCCAGCGTTTGTGCGATTGGGCCAACAGTAAAGCCGGAAAACGAATCAAAAGCACGCTGCTGTGCGGCGATTTCAATATTGCCGCCGGTTCGGAAGGCTATCAATTAGTCGTCAAGGGCCATCAATACGAAGACCAATATCTGCAAGCGAATCAACGGGGCTTGTTTGAAAAAATTTTTCGGGTCGATGATGCTCATTGGGGAGATTATCTGGCTGACGATTATCGCATCGACTATATTTTTTTGAATCGTGACAGTCACTTACAGGTGACATCGGCCAAAGTGTTGTTTACCGAACAGGACTACGGTCCGGTATCCGATCACTGTGGTTATGTGATGACGTTTGAGCCGAAGTAATGGCATTGTCTTTGCTTTACTAAGGCAGGCAACGTGCCGAGGAAACGAAAATCGAGGTGAAAATGCAGTTCGCAGAACAATATGCCAAGCCTTTTTTTGGACAACTAGGTGGTTTTTTTCAAAGAATCAATGATTTTAAGGATACCTTCGATATACGCTGGGGGAAGATTGAATTCGAGATGTTCCATGGTGTTGCCGCCAATCTGAAGGTGATATTGAAGGTTTATCGGGATAACCAAATCTGCGAAACCTACATAGTCGATACTGATGCCTATGATATCCATTGGGACCGACATAAACGCAACACACGGGATTTTTATGTCTATCCGTTTTCCAACCATTTGGGCAAGATCAACTGCATCAAGATCGCTTATATTGTGCATTTACATGAGCAATCGATAGCTTCGGAAAAAGAATACATCTTCATGGATTGGCATCAGTTGCAGGACGGTTATCCGCAACAACGTCATATCAATGATCAGTGGACCACGCCGAACCATTATCGCAGCTATGAATTGAATGCGGCGGAGCTACAGAGCGATGTCGATTGGTATAACCACCATTTCGACGCCTTGAATCTGACGCCCAAGTTTACCAAGGGGCAACAACATCATCCTTATCATCCCAAGCGTTTCATTCATGATCATATCGACAAGGTCATCCACTATAAGCGGGAAGACCCGCAACGTTTCTGTACGATCAAGGTCAGTGTCGACTGCATCGATGACAACGACTTCATCAATCATCTGATTCACGCCAGCGAGCAAGGCGTTTGGGTGCAGTGCATCGTCGACTGGCGTAAGATGACGATGACCAACAGTCACACCTATGCGCGTTTGAAACAATCCAGGGTCGAGTTGCTGGGCGTGTTTTGCACCCCCAAACATCATCTGATCGAAGTCGAACCGGATATGCACACTAAATTCATCATTTTCAATGACGAAGATTGCATCCTAGGCTCGTTCAATATCACTTTCGATCGCTGGTGGGCGAATTGGGAATCGGGCATGACCTTTCATTCCAAAGGCGTCTGCCGACTGCTCGACAATATTTTTCAGAGTCAGCGTGGCGGCGTCATTCAGAAATACGGCATCGATCCGCTCAGTCATTTCAATCTGTTGTATACCTTCGGTAGACACAGCATGCAAAATGGCAAAACCTATTTGCCGCATCATGCCATCTTGGCCGAGATTCATCGCGCCCGCCATTCCATCAGGGCCTGTCTGTTTCTGATCGGCGACTTATTGGGCGATCATCATGACAGCGTTGTAAACGCCTTGATCCTGGCTAAGCATCGCGGCGTCGACGTGCATATCCTGTTTAACGGTCATCTGGCTCGGCAAGGGCGCATCGGCGTCGAACGCAGCATGGACGAAGAACTGAATCGGCCGTTGTTGCCGGCGATTCAGCGTTTGAAGGAGGCCGGCATTCCGGTGGGCCTGGTCTATGGTCAGGATGATCACCCTGTGCCTTATTCGCCGATACATTCCAAGTATTGTGTGATTGACGAATACATCGTCATCGAAGGCAGCTTCAATTGGTATAACACCTCGGTTTTTTCCCATGATCTGCTGGTCGTGGCGGCCAATCATCGGGTGGCACAGCCGTATTTGTATGAGTTTGATGAAATAAGGCGCTGTTTCAGGGTGTTTTATTGATCGGAGCAAGAGGCCAGTGCGATATCTTATCTTCTTTCCATGGGATCGGGCAAAACACTAGAATAGAACAACAATTCTCATCAGTTTGAGCATTTTGCTGTGGTTAGGGCATGGGGTATGTCTGTCGAGGAGCGCCGTAAACCCATCCCTGGGGGCTTGACGGCAGCATCCTTGCTGCCGACATCCTCGCCAAACACACCCCATGCCCTTTTTGAACGCCTAACTGGGAATTGCTGAGAATAGAACGCCTGCTTGCAATGAATCGTTGCGGCTCAATTTTACAAACACCCCTGGGAGATAATCATGAGCGAATCCAGTCTGAAACTTCAAAAACCGATGGCGATCACTATCATTTGTTTTATCGGCGTTATCAATGCGGCTCAGCTGTCCTTCATGGTCTGGTCGCCGGTTTCCAGGCAATTGGGCGCATTTTATCCTTATTATTTCGCGAGTTCTGCGGTGATCAGCTTGGTTAGTGTTACCGGCTTATGGTTTTTAAGAAAATGGGCGGCCTGGCTTTATATTTTCGCGCTGATCAGCAATCAACTGGTATTAGTTAGCATGGGCTTATGGGAATTCAGTGCAGTGTTGATCCCGGCGATTATCATCGCCTTGTTGCTGAAGAATCTCGATAAGATGAGCTAAGAACCATGATAAGTTTTACTGTATAAAACGCCGCATAAAAAATAGTAATGAGCCATCACTCCCTGTTAAATCGCGCGACGTATAAAAGCTGACCGGTGTGCCTGTTGAGGATCAAGTACATAGTCCATATTATTCTGTCGGCAATTGTGAATGTAGGTGCAGATTTAGCCGCGCAATGCGAATAAATTCGCACCTACCGCACAGTAAAAGTAGCCTGTCCCCTTTTTCCTGTCCCCTTTTTCCGTCCCCTTTTTCCTTGTTTGGGAGCTTATTTCGACTTGGTTGACTTCAGTTTGTCGATAAGCTGAACAACGGCTGGCCAGCCTTTGCTCAACCAGAGTCGCCAGATCGATAAAGCAACGTGCTTGCTGGTGCACCATAGCTTGTTGAACAGATTTCCGGGCGAGCCGCAACCGATGCGCGCCAACCAGCCTTCGACATAGGTGCTCCATTGCGGATAGCGATTGCCTTGGGCATCCAGGAAAACCTTGTCGAACAGCCACATCTCCAAAATCGAAACCGTCCACATAAACGCAAAGGCAATGGCCATGCCGGCGCCGGCGAAGACGACCAGCCAGGCGAACATCGGATGCAATTTCGTCAGCCACCAGGACAGGATGTCGACCAACAAAAACAGATAGGGCATGCCGATGGCGATGCATTTGTATTTGACCGTGCTGGTTTCGGAAAAACTGAATATCAAGCCGACGAACATAAATATGAAGCTGATGCCGAACAGGTGTATATGCGACACCCGGGTCAAGGAGGCGAAGGTGGCGCCTTCGTCCTGTTCGGTTGTTGCCGCAATTCCTGCGAATTCGGTGAAATCGGGTATGCCGGTTGCGGCTTCGTTATGACACATGACACAGCGGTTTTCGATGATCTTGGCCACGCCGCTGGATCGATAATCCGATTCCTCGGCGCCGTCCCGTATCCATTGAATGATGGTAAAACGTTCCTGTTCCGAGGCGTTTTCCTTCATCGAGCCATTCAGTTTGGTTTCCAGCAGCGTGCCGGAACGATTGCCATAGTAGCTATAAACGATATCGTCGATCGATAAACCGAACTGGCCGTCGGCCATGCCGTGGGTGAAAAGAATCTGAATTAAGGCGAATAGGTAGCCAACCGCAACGGTGGTTAGATAACCGGTGAATAAGACCTTGACCGGGGTGTCCAGTTCTTTCAACGAAGAAAATTCGCGCGCCATGAGATGAGCCTCTGCCATGAAGTTGAAAATCTGCCTTCAGTGTAACGCGGGTTTTATTTATCTATAAGCGTTATTTTATCAATACAGTATTTCTTTAGACATATTAATGATCGGGCATGCTGAGGATTCGAATCTGGCATGGATTATGCCTTATATTTGATCCGATAAACGCATCAAGCCTTCAATTTTTATGCAAGCAAACTCTGTTTTATTTCCTTGTTTTCAACCTATCGTCAGTGTCGCCAGCGGCTGGATCGTTGGGTACGAAGTCTTGGCTCGACAGTATGACGATCGGCAAAACATCGTCTCGGCCGGGCAGCTTTTTTCGTCCACCGACTTGCCGGCCGAGCAACTGAGAGAAGTTGACAGGCAAGTGCGTTGGCAGGCCTTGCAGAAATTTGCAAACCTGCATGATCATTGCTATTTGACCTTGAATATATCGGCGGCCTGGATCGATTATGTCACCGATATCAGAAGGTTGCCGACCTTGGAAATGCTGAAACAATTGGATATCGACAAGAGCCGGATCATTATCGAAATCACCGAGGCGAAGGCGGATATCGATAAACTGAAAGAAGTCGTCAACATCTATCGCCGTGAAGGCTTACGCGTCGCGATAGACGATTTCGGTTCCGGATTTTCCCAGTTGGAGAGAGTGATCGCGCTCAATCCCGATATCATCAAGATAGACATGCGACTGTTCAAAATGGCGGTCAAAGGCGGGGTGGCCAGGGATGTGGTGCATTTGTTGACTCGCTTCGGCAAGCGCCTCGGCAGTCAGGTGGTCTGCGAGGGCGTGCAAACCGATGATGAATTCATGTTCGGGTTAAATAGCGGCGCGCAGTTTATGCAGGGATTCTTGTTCGCCGGCGCGGAAATGGAATTTATCGAGGCCGATAAATTTCAGCGTCATATCGCTTCGCTACGCAAAAAATTCTTGAATCGAAAATTACAGGAAGAATTGTTGAAAATTGACAAGACCCGGACCGTCACCGACTTGTTATACAAATTAAAGGCCGTGTTACAGGATGATTTCAATCTGAATGCCCTGGTCAGCTGGGACTTCGAGGGTTATGGCGTACTGCGATTTTATTTATGCAATAGCGAAGGCGAACAAATTTCGCCTGATTTTAATTTCAGTGATGGGCAATGGTTTAATGATCCGAGTAAGATCGGTTTTAATTGGTCCTGGCGACCTTATTTTTATCAAATCATTGCGCTGGAAAGCCGCGGCGATTGCGACCAGGTCATCACCTCGGATCATTATAAGGATTTTGATAGCGGGCTATTATGCAAGACCCTGTCCCTAACATTGGACGCCAATAGAATTTTGATGGTCGATATCAAATCTGATCGTGATTGAGGGCCGGCATACTTGGTATGGGGATTGCTGGGTTGCCATTATGTTTATCAATTAGTAATTATTCAGCGTAGTTTTACTAAGAGGGAGTAGGTTGTTGATTTATCGGGCTGTCTGCAACAGGCAGATTTTTTGCTCCTGCAAAATCTGCATTTCCATCGTCCCTGACGGTCAGACGTTGCAGTCAGAGCTTACGCCGCACAGGGAAGTGCAAGTGCAGCGTGAGGCAGGATGCCATTAGCTGCCATGGAAGTATTCACCCAGCACCTAAATTAACGAAGATTATTAATCATAGCCAATAACCTAGGGTATTTAGGTGCTGGGTGAACGCGTCCCGAGAAATCAATGACCTACTGCCTAAAACCCGAAAGATACTGAATAGTTACATCAATTATTGAATAGATGGATATCACGATCACGACACCGGCCTTATTGTTTCCCGCGATTTCGGTATTGTTTCTGGCTTATTCCAATCGCTATCTAGCCATCGCTAAAAGAATCAGGGAGTTGCATAACTTGTTCAATAGAACGCAGAGCCATATCGCGAAAAAGCAGGTGGAAAGCCTGAGAATTCGGATACGGTTGATTATTATCATGCAAGCACTGGCCGTTATGGGTATTATCTGTAGCGTATTAACGATGGCCTTGATTTTTCTCGGCCTGCAGATATCGGCGAAAACGGTGTTTCTGCTCAGTATGTTATTAATCGTGTTGTCGTTGTTGGTGTCGCTGTGGGAGCTTTTGATTTCGACGCGAGCGCTGAATATCGAATTGGAAGATATGGAAGTGCAATAGCATGAATAGTTACTTGATTTTCACCGACCTGGACGGCACCTTGCTGGATCATCAGGATTATCGTTTTACCGAGGCGCTGGCGGCATTGGAAAAAATCAGACAAGCGCGGATACCTCTGATCATCAATTCGAGTAAGACACGGGCGGAAATCGCCGACATTAGAAAACAATTGCACAATAATGGTGCATTTGTAGTCGAAAATGGTGCGGCGGTATGTGTCCCTGCCGGGCTATTCCCTGGTTACGACCAGACTGTTAATCAGGTGATTTTGGGCCGGGCGTTGACCGAGATCTTGCCGATCATTCGGCGGCTGCGTGAAACGCATGGTTTTTCTTTCCAAGGCTTTAACGATTTCAGCGTCGCCGATGTGATGAGGGAAACCGGCCTGAATGAAATTCAGGCCGAACAGGCGAAACAGCGCTTGGCTTCGGAGCCGCTGAAGTGGCGAGACAGTCAGGAAAGGCTGGGGCAATTCCAAAGCTTGCTACGCCAGCAGGGACTGCAATTGATCAAAGGTGGGCGTTTCTGGCATGTCATGGGGGGGAATGACAAATCCCGAGCGATGGCATGGCTGTTGAATAAGTATCAGCAACAACAGCAGCGGAAGAAACTATTGACCATCGCCCTGGGCGATAGTCAAAACGACCTAAGAATGCTGGAGCAGGCTGATTATGCCGGCGTCATCCGTAAACCAGATGGCGGTCATCTGTCTATCAACAAGGCGCCGGATCGAGTGATATATTCACAGCATCGAGCGCCATTGGGTTGGCGGGAAGTGATCGATCAGCTGTTTAGTCAACTGAATATAGGAGAGGGTAATGAGTGATTTTTTTCAAAACGGGTCGATTACGACGCTGCACCGACTGAACAAGGATCGTGTCACTGAGATGGAAAAGGAATTGTTGGGATTTTCCGCTGACAGACCGATGGGCTTGGTGCTGCCATCGTTATATTCCGAGCTGAAAGGGCCGGCGTTGGAAGGAATCATCCGAGAAATCAGTCAGGTGTCGTATCTGAGCGAGATCATCATCGGACTTGATAATGCCGATGCCGACGAATTCGCTCATGCCCGGGAGTTTTTCAGCGCGCTGCCTCAACACTACAGAATCCTGTGGAATGATGGGCCGAGACTGCGAAAATTGAATGTACAGTTGATTGAAAAAGGGATCGCGCCTAAGGAATTGGGGAAAGGCCGCAACGTCTGGTATTGCTATGGTTACGCGATCGCTTCGGGACGTTCCGAAGCGATCGCCTTGCATGACTGCGACATACTGACCTATAACCGGGAGTTGTTGGCGCGGCTGTTTTATCCGGTCGCCAATCCGGCTTTTCATTATGAATTCTGCAAGGGCTATTATTACCGCGTTGCCGACCAGAAAATCAACGGACGGGTATGCAGGCTATTGGTCACACCGTTGCTCAGGGCGTTGAAGAAGGTCATCGGTCCGACGGATTATCTCGATTATCTGGACAGCTTCCGCTATTCCTTGTCCGGTGAGTTTGCGATTCGCATGGATACGATCAAGGAGATCCGCATTCCCAGCGATTGGGGCTTGGAAATCGGCGTGCTGTCCGAGATGTATCGTAATCAGTCGCGCAAGCATATCTGCCAGGTCGAAATTGCCGATGACTATGATCATAAACATCAAGTTCTATCCAGCGATGTCGACGTCGGTTTGTCGAAGATGAGCATCGATATCGCCAAAGCTATATTCCGTAAACTCGCGACCGAAGGCGTGGTGTTGAGCAAGGAGGTTTTCAGGACCTTGAAAGCCACCTATTATCGAGAGGCGCTGGATGCGGTCGAGGCTTACTATAGCGATGCCTGCATCAACGGTCTGAAGCTGGATAGACACCTTGAAGAACAGACCGTCGAGTTATTCGCCCAGCATATCATTCGGGCCGGCGATGGCTTTTTGGACCGGCCCAGTGAAACGCCGTTTATTCCCAGCTGGAATCGGGTGGTCAGCGCCATCCCCGATGTGCTGGAGCGATTGCGCGATGCGGTCGAAGAGGACAATGCTTGATTGAAGGCGAAGCTTGTTCAACCCGCGTTCCGAGGGTCATCCATATCCGCTCTATCAGGGTCTCACCATGAAGGTCATGAAGAGGGGTGAATATTAATGGTAAAAATATATTTTATGCGGTATTCACGTTATGGTAGGGCGGTTCAAGCGTAGCGGATCCGCCTAAATTGCTTAATCCAGCGCCTCCAGCCAGGCCGATTGATAGGGGTACAGCTTCAATTTTCTTGTGCCTTTAGCGATCGCGGTACGCTCAATCAAGTCGCGCCAGAAACCAGAACCTTCCGTCAGCGGATGTTCCGGCAAGTGCACGGTCTGCGCTTCGGCGCTGATATTGCTGATCGCCAGTATGCGTTGTTGTCGTTCGGCGTTGATGCGCCAGAAAGCAAACAGATCATTGCCCAACGGTATGGTTTCCTGCCGCGCCTCCGGATGAAAGGCCGCTTGTTTGCGCCTTATTTTCAACAGGCGTTTCAGTTCATGGAACACCGAGGCTTGCTCCGATGACGGGTTGTTTAAGCGTTCCAGCAGTTCATCGTAGCGCCATTTGCGGCGGTTGATCGAACGGGTGCGGCCGCTTTGTTCCACGCCTTGATAGTCGTTAGTGGTGGCGATCAGGCTATGTATATAAAATGCCGGAATGCCTTGCAGCGCCAGCATGATGGTATGAGCGCAGATAAAGCGCTGGATCTGATAGTCATCAATACCTCGGTGCGTCCCTTTCAAGGCGTCGAACAGCGCGATATTGATTTCATAAGGCGATTCCTTGCCGTACGCATCGGTGCGCATGCTGACATAACCGCCGTATTGATGCATCGCATCGACCAGTGACAGGACCTCTTGTTCCGGCAGGATGCCCTCGGCTGGACGCAAACCGATGCCGTCGTGAGAGGCGATGAAATTCAGGTAGGTGCAATGCTTTTGTGGTCTCGGCGTGTCCATCGCCCATTGGGTCAAATAGGTGCTGATGCCGTGGTGTAGGGCGTGCAACAGTAACGGCGGCAGGGTGAACTGATAAACCATGTGCGCTTCGTCGCTGTTGCCGAAATAGCTGAGGTTTTCGCCGTTCGGCACATTGGTTTCGGTAATCAGCACGGTGCCTGGGGCGACGACATCGACGATATCTCGCAGCAGTTTCACCACTTCATGGGTTTCGCGCAGATTGATGCAGCGAGTGGCGGCTTTTTTCCACAAGAAGGCAATTGCATCGAGGCGGATAAAACGAGAGCCCTTGGCGATGTACAGCAATAAGATATCGATATACTCAAACAGCACATCCGGATTGGCGAAATTGACATCGATTTGATCCTCGCCGAATGTCGCCCAGACATGGCGGATGCCGTCATGACTGTGCGCCGGTACGAGCACCGGCGTACTGCGCGGACGCACCACCTGCGACACGTCGGTCTCGGGCGGCATTTCGATGAAATAATCGCAGCCAGGTTGTTGGCGGCTTAAAAAATCGATGAACCAAAGGTTTTCCCGGGAGACATGATTGATCACGAGGTCGGTCATGAGATGAAATTGTTTGCCGAGGCGTTCGATATCGGCCCAGTCGCCAAGCTGTGGGTTGACCGTTTTGTAATCGATGACGGCGAAACCGTCATCCGAGCTGTAAGGAAAATAGGGTAGCACATGGACGCTGTTGATGCTGTCCTGAAGATGCAGGGTGAGAAATTCATGCAAAGTTTGCAACGGCCTTTCATGGGGCTGTTGTACGCTATCGCCATAAGTGATCAAGATGATGTCTTGTTCACTCCAGAGCGCCAGTTGCTCCGATTTAGCCGCCGAGATGCCGCTTTGTAAGCGGTCTATCAAGCGCTCCATCAGGGCGGGAGTGCGCGATTCGCCGTATAAAAATTGCAGATGCGCTTCCGCTTTTTGGGTAAACCAATGCGGCAGCTCATTGCTTGGAAGAGTTGAGTGAGTCATGTTCAAGAGTCCTTATGGTTTTTTCTTTTCAATAACAAGGCCTCGGCCTTGCTGCCGAGATAGACATAGACCGCCATGCAGAGCAGCAGGAAACCGGCCGCGAGAATGATCCAGACTGCCTGAATGATATATTCGCCGCTTTCCTTTAGCGCCGATTTGAAAATCATCAGCAGCGCTTCGATGGAGACGGCGATGATGATGGCGGCGATGAAGCGGGTAATGGTACGGCGCGTGGAACTGTGGCGCAGTATGTCTTTATAAAGCAGCACTTCCTCTTCGAGTGTGGTTTTGCCTAGATCGAAAATCGCCAGTGCCAGCGTCAGATAGATGACCACGCCGAACGGCAGCAACTTTCCTTCCTCGGAAGACAGCAAAGTTTGCAGCACTTCCCAGCATTCCTTACCGGCCAAATAGAGCAGCAATAGCGCGACGCTGAACAGACCGACGACGATCAGCGAATAAACGGCCTTGAAATAGGGGTCGAAATGTATGCGTTTGCTGTCCCCGGTCAGAAACGAAATCGTCGCCGCCAGATCGATGTCGAGGACAATGTATCCCTTGGTCGTGCCGTCGTCGTTGTTCATTTTAATCGTGGCGGAAAGACAAAGTTCCCGGCGCACGCTGGACAGGTAGGGTTCCGTGATCACGACCGAATCGCTGTTGGCGGCTAGCAGATAATAGGGTCTTTTACTGCGATCAAAGCCGCGACCTGTTTGCGGACTATGTTTGAAATAGCTGCCAGGCACGTTCATGCTGATTTGTTTGCCTTTGGCGTCGAGCAGATAGAGCAGACTAATGAAGGGGTAATAATCGCAAAGAGACTTGAGTTGCTCGCTCAATTCCTGTTGGTTTTGTTCAAACATCTTGGCGTCGGCGAAACAGCTGAGTATCGAAGAAAGCAGGTGATGAATTGCGTCACGGTGTTCGTCATACTTTTCGATGACGTTGATGTGGCTCATTTTGGACATAAGGTTTAGTGGTAAGGTTGACGAATGTTTCTTTATTCATGCAGATAATATTTTTAAAGCAATTATTATGCCCTGATATGTTGACAATCTTGTTGGCGAAGACACAAAAACGTGAGGCGTCATCGGCTTTGACAATGACCGAAAGCGCTAAAGTCGACTGGAAATGAAATAATGTGACTTAAAATAGTGCGGGCGCACTTTTTTGGAGCGATATTTGTAAATCCTTGCTGTCGTTAAATTCGGTTTTAATAAATTAGCTATATAAATCAGTTGATTAGGGTTTTAGGGTGGCTTGGCATCATAAATGCTTTAACCTGTATGTACGTTGCTCCTGGCGTGCTTACCTTTGTGTTGTTGTTATCACTGGCGCATTAACTTCTTCTCCTCGAGGTTATGCGCCTTTTTTATGTCTGGACGTAACTGCTCGCCCCACTTATCGAATGCGGCAGGGCCGATTTTTGCTCCTCGGCAATTGCTCCTGCATTGCTCTACTACACGCCCTCCATGGCGTTATCGGCAATTGCTCCTGCATTGCTCTACTACACGCCATCCATGGCGGTCAGCATGTAGGGGGGATAAGCCTGAAGGGCGCATCCACCAAAGATGCCGACTCGGTGGATGCGCTCCGCTTATCCACGAATGGCGGTGAGTCGTTACGTCTGGACTAGTCGTTCGCTGAACCTTTTAGCCTTGTGATTTTTATGGACATTTAGATTGAAAGGGAGTTTACTAGTTTTTCCATTGAGTGGTTTTTTGAGCTTGGGCTGTATCCGCTAGCGCAAAATCTCAGAATTGCTCATGGTCCTTTTCCATTAAAACTATCCGCAGTATTGATTGTTTTACATTTTCTTAAGTTTTTAACCAAATACGCGCTAAGGAGAACAATAATGGATATCACAAATTTAATGAATTCACTACAAGAAACGTTGGGTCAGCATCTTCCCAAGATTGCCGGCGCAGTTGCGATTCTTATTATCGGTTGGTTAATCGCCATTTTGGTCAGGTCCGGTGTCCGTAAGACCCCATAAGCGCCAACTTAAGCTCACAACCCTTTGATTAAACACGGCTAACTTCCAGTATTCTGCATTGCTGGATCAGTTCCGTAATCGGTTCAGGCAGGCATTGCAACGAACGTTTTCGCGGACGTTCAGTCACCGCTCTCAAATAATCTCTGTCAAACCGCTTTTGTCTCGGAAAGCACGCGTTCAGTCCAGATTTAATGTCTTCAGCGATCGTTTTATATAATCGCCACGGCGTCAGTTCACGGGGGCCATCCAGTTTCGTGAGCGCTCGCGCAAAACAGCGCTGCGCGATCTTCTCCGTAACTGCGGCATAAAGCAGTTTGCCATGCAAATACAGTTCGGCCAATGCGCTGTCTTTACGGGCACGTAATTGATCGATCGCTAACAGACTTTTCATCCGTTTGATCACGAGTTCCACTTGCCAACGCACCCGATAGAGCGCGGCGGCGGTTTTTGTATCAAGCAATTCAACCGGTACGGACGTCAAAATCAAGACCCATTCACTGAGGACCAGCGTTTTTTCCCGAGCCATACGACCCTTATTTTGTGCTCTAAGCTTCGCTTTGCGGCGAGCTTGTGCGGCTTTTCCCGCCGGTAACGGCACCGCATGCAGCGTGCAGGCTATTCGTTTCTTATCATGGCACAAGTAGACCGGTATAGCTCCCGTTTGCTTTCCCAGACTTTGCAAACGCTTCTCCCAGTCGATTTTCATCATGCCACCTTGGCCGTCATCCTCGTATAAATTCATGCTGTGCGCGTTATAGCGCAGAACAATATCTCCGCCTCGATCGATGAAAGGCACCAACGACTTAGGCTGATTGTAGCCACGATCAATCAACACTACATCGCCCGATGCCAGCGCATAATGATCAAGGCTTTCGCCGACCTTATCCGTACTCACTTCGACCTGGCGCAGCCTCAGGTTAATCAAGTCTATCGCTATATGTAGCCGATACGTGGTTTCTGTCGCCCCCGGTTCCTGGATGGTCGAGCCATCAATGACAACAAAGCTCAATGAACCGCTTTCGACAACCTGTTCCAACCCAAATACGCCGGACAGCAAAGATTTTACCCAAGGAACACAAGCCGCCAGTCTTTTTTTACCGCCGTGTCACTCAGGTAGCCCTGTAACTGAGCTACCTCGCCGGCACAGCCGCGCAAGGAGAAATCCAGACCACAGTAAAGCATCACCAGCTGTAACAGTTGTAACGGTGAGCGTATTTTGCGCGCACGAGCAAAGGCTTTGAAGTCATAGGCCTGTTGTTGGTAATCGGCTGGCAGTTCTTGCACAAATTGTTCAAAACGGGTATCTATTGAATGCGGTTGCTGCATAGGGTTTTTCACTTTCGTAGGTCAAAATACCCTATGTGGTGGCCGCACCTCCAACTTTCAACTTCTAATCAAGGACTTATCGCCTTAAGTTGGCGCTTATGCCGTAAGACCCTGTCCATGCTCGACCTTAATAAAAAAGTGGGCCAGGAGGGGGAGTTATCGATTGATCTTGAGTCTGGCATCGCCAAAGGGGTTTACTGGGCCATTATGTTGATAGTATTGATCGCGGTGTTTAATGTTTTGGATCTTGAATTGGTCTCGAAACCTTTGGATGCCTTGGTTAGCCAGGTATTTAAATATGTGCCGAGGCTGGTAGCGGGCGGGGTGTTGTTGTTGGTCGCCTGGCTGTTAGCAAGCATAGTTCGAATGTTAGTGGTTAAGGCTTTGGACGCCACTGATCTGGATGAGAAACTGGGGGCTGGCGAAGGTGTTGTTTCGACCAGCAAGAATATCGGTAACGTAATTTACTGGTTCACTTTTTTGCTTTTTCTGCCTGCGATTCTCGGCGCTTTTCAGCTCGAAGGCTTGTTGATCCCGGTGGAAAACATGGTCAATTCGATATTAGCGATGCTGCCGAATATTGTCGCTGCTGCTGTTATAGGTCTGATTGGCTGGTTTGTCGCTAAAATACTTCGTGACATCGTGTCCAACTTGCTCGCGGCTGCCGGAGCAGACAAGTTTGGCGCGCGAATGGGACTGGAGCAAGGAATGGGGATTTCCCATCTGGTGGGCACGTTGGTGTTTTTCTTCGTCTTCGTTCCCGCGCTGGTAGCGGCCTTGGATGCCCTGAAAATGGAAGCGATATCGGCGCCGGCAACGAATATGCTCAATATCATACTGCAGACAATCCCAGACATTTTCGCGGCAACGGTTATTTTGGTTATCGCGTTCTTTGTCGCTCGATTTGTCGCAAATCTGGTGACGACACTATTGCAAGGGATGAATTTCGATAAGATTCCTTCGGCGCTGGGCTTGGAAGAGGTGTTCGTCGAGGAGGTTACGCCTTCGATTATGGTGGGTAAGTTACTGATCTTCTTCGCTATGTTGTTTGCTGCGATCGAGGCGTCCAATCAATTGGGATTAGATCAAATAGGCGGATTGATCACAACTTTCGTCGAGTTTGGCAGCAAGATTCTGTTGGGTTCGGTTATTTTGGCTGTGGGTTTTTGGCTGGCCAATATCGTTTATCGGGTCATTATGAGCGGAAGCGGTCAAAGCAAAGTCGTGGCTGGCATTGCAAGATTTGCGATTCTGGGACTAGTCACGGCAATGGGCCTGCATGCCATGGGATTGGCTGATGATATCGTTAACATGGCCTTTGGCTTGATCTTAGGAGCGATCGCTGTCGCGGTAGCGCTTTCATTTGGCTTAGGCGGTAGGGAAGCGGCCGGCAAGCAAATGGAATATTGGTTCAAGCAAATGCGAGGAGAGCCTTAAAAATTGCACGCTTTGCGACGCTTCAAATATTTTTGTTTGTTTAAATGTAATTACTGCGTATTTTTATCAGAGGGAGTCGATTATTGATTTATCGGGCTGTCTGCAACAGGCAGATTTTTGCTCTGACCGCCAAGGAAGGCGGAAATGTAGAAAATGCAGGAGCAATTTTCTACCTGCAAAATCGGCATTTCCACCCTCCCTGGCGGTCAGATTCCGCGCTCAAGTCTACGGGGGGCGTATTCTGTGGCAAGTTACTGATAGTAAAGTAAATTATATGCTGAATAGTTGCCTTTGAACTTAAGCTGTTGGCGGACGATGCGTTTGAACTGTGATAACCTGATTTATATTGCAGGCTTAAATGTTGAGTATGGCTTATGAAATTTAAACGGGTTCTGTCTTTGTTGCTTCTTTTTATTTTTTTTGCCGATGGCTTTTGGGCGCAAGCGGAGCAAAGCAAGCCTATAGCACAGCGTTTGGTGCAATGGAATTCTGAAGTGGAGAAATCCACCGGGAAGCTAGAGAATTCGGAGCTAGATGACGATGAGCTTAAAACGCTGCGTGGAAAACTAAGCGAAATACGTGAAAAAGCGCGCTCGGCTGCTGGCGAAATCGATTTGGCGCTGGAACCGCTAAGAGATGAACTTGAGGCGCTTGGACCGGAGCCAGCCGAAGACGAGCCTAAGGAGTTGGCGAGCATCGCGGAAAAAAGGAAGTTATTGAACCGGCGCATAGCCATCATGGAGGGACAGCGCAAAGAAGTGGAACTGTTGCTTTCCCTGCTGGAAAAAACGCTTAAACAACTGTCCGCTATTCGTATCGACCGATTTACGCAAAAAACATTCGCTAGGGACGTTTCCGCATTAGCCCCGGAAATATGGCGAAAGGGGATGGCTGATTTGGTGGATGAATTCATCGAGACGCGGCAGCAATTTAATAAATGGCAATCGGAAAAAAAATTCAGCAAGCATTTAAAAAGGACGTTTATTTATTTAATCGGGGTTCTGTTCGCCTGCTCATTGGTGATTTGGCCGGTCAGTGTTTGGCTGTCGCGGAAATTCGCTGATGTAGCGAAGGAAAGAGCGCCGACTTATCTGGACTTGTTGCGGGCGGCGTTAATCGTCATATTGGTAAGGTTTTTACCGCCGATGGTGTTGGCCCTGTCCGCCTACTTGGTTTTGAGTTATGGTTTTGAGCTGGGTGGGGTTAGCCGCGATAGCGCCTTTTTTGTGCTGGCGGCTGTGCTGATGATCGCCTTGGTGACCGCTGTCAGTCGTGCCTTGTTGTCCCCTGACAGCAGGCATATGCGTTTGATGCCGCTGGGCGATGATGCCGCACGTTATATCCATAGAATTATCATAGCTTTGGCCGGGGTGTTCGCAATCGACATGATATTGGGCGCCTGGCTGAGCGGAAGTGGCGCCTCGCTAGAGCTAACTGTGCTGAGAAAATTTGTCATCGGGCTATTAATCGCCGGACTATTGTTGGCGTTGGTTGTGCGTCGCTCATTATGGTTATCATCGACAAGCGAGCATCCAATCATAGGCGGAAAATCGTTGTTTTGGAAAGGACTTTGCGGGCTGATTATGGTCCTGGCGTTGACGATACCCATTTCGGCTATCGCCGGTTATGTCTCTTTTTCCCGGCTTCTTGCCACCCAGATCATACTGACCGGTGGGCTTTTCATTTTGGTCAGCGTAATCATCGCCTTGTGTAGCGAGGTAATTGATGAATTATTCAATAAGGATGCCGTCCTCGGTTCCAAGGTTAGGTTTAATCTTGCCTTAACCGAAGAAGGCAGCGAGCTTCTGCGTTTTTGGATTAAGGTCGCGGTCAAGCTGATCGTCTATGTGACTGCGGTTTTACTGCTTCTAGTGATGTGGGGAGCAGGGGGAGAGGATCTCAGCGACTGGCTGTATCGGGCATTTTTCGGCTTTAAGGTCGGTGGCGTCACGGTATCCATCGCGGCTATATTTTTCGCGATCGCGCTGTTTTCCGGTGTATTGGTGCTGACCCGTCTGTTGCAAAACTTTCTCGAATATCGGGTTTTAGCGAAGACCCGTATCGATTATGGCGTTCAGCATTCCATCCGGGCTTCAGTCGGTTACATCGGTTTCGTTCTCGCCGCATTGTTCGCCATCTCGACGTTAGGCATTGATCTGGGCAAGTTGGCGATTATCGCCGGCGCGCTCTCGGTAGGCATCGGCTTTGGGTTGCAAAATGTAGTCAATAATTTCGTGTCTGGATTAATATTACTCGCCGAACGACCGATTAAGGTCGGAGACTGGGTTGTCGTCGGCGACAAACAAGGCACGATTAAGAAAATCAATGTGCGGGCCACGGAAATACAAACGTTTGATCGGGCCTCGGTTTTTATTCCCAATTCGGATTTGATATCCAATCCTTTATTAAATTGGACTCATGCCGACAAAACCGGTCGAGTCATTGTGCCTGTCGGTGTCGCTTATGGATCCGATACGCAAAAAATAAAGGACATATTATTGCAGGTGGCGTCCGCTCATCCAGCTATTTTTAAGGTCCCGTCCCCCACGGTAATATTCAAGGGCTTTGGCGATAGCAGCTTGAATTTTGAGTTGCGTGCTTTTATTGAAGACGTGGGCAATGTGGTAGCGGTCAATAGCGAGCTTTGTTTCGCCATCGATGCGGCATTCAGGGAGCATGGCGTCGAAATCCCGTTTCCTCAACAAGATATTCATTGGAAGGATTTAGCAAGACTGGAAAGTTTGGTGATGAAGATTATTTCGGACAAACGCTCTGGCCATGATAATTCATGATCGGGAATGAGACGTTCTGGCGACCCTTAAGGTAAGTTGAAGGGGCGTGACAAAGCCCTGCTATCGCACTTTACATTGAAAAAAATAAGTAATAATCTTTATTTCCATAACCATAATAAGACTAATTGGGGTAATAAGGCATGAGAACTGTATTATTACTGACGGTTGTTATCGGGACGTTGTTATTTTTCATCTTCAAGCCAGGCGTTTGGCAAGTTTCAACGGGCTATGATGTTTATCAATATGTTGAGGAATGCAAGGCGGAGCTTGGAATCACCCGGAAATTGCCGCAACTCTCATGCCTAGACGGTCAACAGGTTCCGATCTATGTCGATGAACTGGAAATTCAGCAAGATAACTGGGAACAATTGTCCGATGCCAAAAGATGCGACAACCCTCACTGGTTAGGCGGCGACATGGGGTGTTGGACTTATTCTCATCTACAAGTGCTTAATCTCGATGATGACAATATCATGGTGGTGAATTGCCGACAGAAAGGCAATCAGTTGGAAAAAAACTGGTTTCGGAAAACCAAGGCCAACCTGGGAATGAATCAGCAGCAAAGAAAGCAGCAATACCAGAGCGCTTCGGTTGCTGAAAAAAAGGAACTTTATTATCTTTACAATACCTTTAACGATATTGGCATCATTCTCCGTAACACCAAGACGGGAAAAAGTTGTTACTTGACTCAGTATGGCAGCGCCGTTGCCGGTTTTTTGCCGCCACTGGATAAGCCGCTTCCGAAGAAGGACGATTTTTTAGCGCGATTCGATCCCGAGCAGGCAAGACCGCCGAAGGATTTCCCCGAGCAGTTGTGGTATCGCGATGCCAACCAGGCTTTTAAATCACCGCAGGAGACCGCGTCCGCCGGCTGTGTGGCTTGTCATAACGCACATGGCGTTAAGTACAGTCCTTATATTAATTCGAAGCATGGCTTGCCTGATATTTTTTCGATGGCTAAGTTACCTTTTCTGCCAGTAGGCGAACCTTTTAAGGATTTCTTTGCTAACGCCGACATACTTCAGGTCACCACCGATCCCATCGATGGCGAACAGCAACTTTGCACGCGCTGCCACAATATGACTACCTCGGGCACCTGTGGTTACAGCATTGATATTGCAACGGACCATCCCATTGGCGTATTAAGCGCATGGTTAACGACGAGTTCGAGAAACAGCTGGATGCCGCCGGTCAATGTCGATTCGGCGCTCGTTAAAAAGCATGTGGCGGCGATGAAATGTTGTTGTCAAAATCCCCAGGCGCGAGGCTGCAAGACCCGTAAATTCGGTCCCACCAAGGCGGATCTTCCCGAGGGCTTTGCAGAGGGGAAGGGCTGGGTCAGCGGACAGGAACCAGGGCTGTGTGCAGCCGTTATGGACTCACTGCAATGGAACGCCGCCGAATACTAGTGCAGCTCCATTTTCCTCTGACGAGTTATCGCCTTAAAAAAGGGGACAGCTTAAAAAAGGGGACAGGCTACTTTAACCGCTAGCGATGTCCTATCTCTCGCGGCACTTGCACTTCCCTGTGCGGCGGCCGCTAGCGATGTCCTATCTCTCGCGGCACTTGCACTTCCCTGTGCGGCGGCCGCTAGCGATGTCCTATCTCACGAGGCACTTGCACTTCCCTGTGCGGCGTAAGGGCTGATTGCAGCATCTGACCTTGGTCAGAACAAAAATCGGCCATGCCGCGCACACTTCTTCCAGAGCTGCCTGATACCATATTTGCACCTACATTCATAATTGCCGGCAGAATAACAGCAATTCCCAATTTGAGTATTTTTGCGGGGTTTAGGGCATGGGGTGTGTCTGTCGAGGAGCGCCGTTCACCCAGCACCTAAATTATCCTGTAATGTAAAATATAGTCCAGTAGCCATGGAATTTAGGTGCTGGGTAAACCCATCCCTGGGGGCTTGACGGCAGCATCCTTGCTGCCGACATCCACGCCAAACACACCCCATGCCCTTTTTGAACGCCAAAGTGGGAATTGCTGGCAGAATAATACTGACTATGTACTTGCCCGCATTGCCAGAAGGGGGTAAAGGGGGTTATGAGTATTCGCCGGGGTGCGGCATCATGATTTGCGGGCGAGCCTCTGGTTTGGGGGAACTAAATTGATGTTTGTCAATCATATTCAAGCAAATGAAGCCCGCATTTAACTGATGCGGCTGATTAGGCCGCTCTGCTCAGCGAGCACGTTTTTTTCAACAAATCTCGCCTCGTGGGCAAGATGCAGGCAAGTTTTCTGGTTATACTGCAATGGCCGGCGAATATTAAGTTGTTTTTCATGGTGCAGATGATTATAATGGCGAGCTGTTTTAGTTCGCGAGCGTGGCGGAACTGGTAGACGCGCTGGATTTAGGTTCCAGTGGGGTAGCCCGTGAGAGTTCGAGTCTCTCCGCTCGCACCATTTTCCCCAAGTTATAGTTAACGATGGTCACCGTTAATTTCCCCAGCTTCATATAGCCGATTTCCGGTATCCAGGATACAACCTAATTATTAATTTTTTGAGGTAAAGTAATGCAAGTTTCTGTCGAAAAGACATCAGAATTAAGCCGCAAGATGACTGTCAGCATACCTGAAGAAGTCGTTCAGGAAAAAATGGAAGTGCGTTTTAAGTCATTGGCGCGTGAAGTTAAACTTGATGGCTTTCGTCCTGGCAAAGTACCGCTCAATGTGATTAAGAAAAAATTTGCCGACCGGGTCAGAGGCGAAGTGTCCGGTGATCTGATTCAAAGCACGTACTTCGAGGCTCTGCAACAACAGGACTTGATTCCGGCCGGTCATCCGCATATTCATCCGGCCGATAATTCAGAAGGCTTTGAATATGTCGCGGAATTCGAAGTGTATCCGGAAATTTCGCTGGATGTCGTCGATCAGTTGGAAATCACCCGGACTTCGTCGACGGTTGAAGAGGCTGATCTGGATCAGATGATAGACAAGTTGCGTGAGCAGAAAAAAGACTGGAATGCCGTTGAGCGAGCTTCCCAGGAAAATGATCGCGTTACAATTCATTTTTCTGGTGTCTGTGACGGTGAGAACTTTACCGATGGGAAAGTCGAGAACTACCAGGTAGTTATTGGCGGCAAGCAGATGATTTCGGGGTTTGAAGAGGAATTGGTGGGCTTGGAGGCAGGCGCCAGCAAGACCTTTGACATTACCTTCCCGGAACAGTACGGTAATGATAAGCTGGCGGGCAAGCAGGCTCAGTTTGAAATCGAGGTGATCAAAGTCGAAGAGCCGGTACTGCCGGAAGTGAATGCCGATTTCATCAAAGCTTACGGCATTGAAGACGGTGAAATGAGCTCGTTCCGTGACGATGTCAAAACTAACATGGAAAGAGAACTGGAGCAGGCGTTAAAAGGCAAGCTGAAAAATGCCGTGATGGATGCGATCTATCAAAACATCACCGTCACCACGCCCAAGGCCTTGGTTGACCAGGAAATTCAGCAGCTGATGCAGCCCTATGCAGAAAATGCCAAAAAGCAGAACTTGAAGCTGGAAGACCTGGATCTGCCGAGGGATGCCTTCGAAGAACAGGCCAAGCGCCGCGTCGCGTTGGGTTTGATTTTGGGAGAAATTATCCAGAAAAATGAAATCAAGGTCGATAACGAAAAGGTTAGGGAGACCATTGAAAACATGGCCAACAGCTATGAAAAACCGGAAGACGTGATCAACTGGTATTATGCCGATGACAGCCGCTTGGACGACGTCAGACAAATTGTTCTGGAAGATCAAGCCGTTGAATGGGTGGTCAATAAAGCGAAGCTGTCCGATGAAACGGTCAAATTTGATGAAGTAATGAGCGGTCAACACCAACATTAATGAAGGGTTATAAGTATGTTTAATAATCAGAATGGAACGGAGCAAATAATCTCGCCTCAGGCGGCCGGTGGTCTGGTGCCTATGGTTATTGAGCAGACTGCCCGTGGTGAGCGTTCTTTCGATATTTATTCGAGGTTGTTGAAGGAGCGGGTCATCTTCCTGGTCGGCCAGGTCGAGGATTATATGGCGAATCTGGTGGTCGCCCAGCTATTGTTTTTGGAGTCTGAGAACCCGGACAAGGATATCCATTTATATATCAACTCACCCGGCGGTTCGGTGACTGCGGGGATGGCGATTTACGACACCATGCAGTTTGTCAAAGCCGATGTCAGTACGATGTGTATCGGCCAGGCCGCCAGCATGGGCGCCTTGTTATTGGCCGGAGGCGAGGCCGGCAAGCGTTATTGTTTGCCGCATTCCAGGGTGATGATTCATCAACCGCTCGGTGGGTTTCAAGGGCAGGCCTCCGATATCGATATTCATGCCAGGGAAATTTTGTCGATCAGGGAAAAATTGAATAAGGTGTTGGCCCGTCATACCGGGCAGAATCTGGAGAAGATCCGTCAGGACACCGATAGGGACAACTTCCTGAGCGCCTATGACGCTGCTGAATATGGTTTGATCGACCAAGTGCTGACCCATCGTAGCGTTTAACGGCTAAAGATTGGTAATTTTTTCGGTTTCGATATATTCTTTGAACTGTCGAAAGTTAATACATCGGGTGTGATGTTAGTGGAGCCTAGTATATGAGTAAAGACAGAAACGGCAATGACGATGAGAAGCTGCTGTATTGTTCTTTTTGCGGAAAAAGTCAGCACGAAGTCAGAAAGCTTATTGCCGGACCTTCAGTCTACGTATGTGATGAATGCGTAGAGCTCTGCAATGACATCATCAGGGACGAGTTGTCGGAAAATGAATCAGCGGTGGGCAATGGTCAGTTGCCTAAGCCGAAAGAAATCAAGAATGAGCTCGACAATTATGTCATAGGCCAGGAAAGCGCCAAGAAAATTCTTGCTGTGGCGGTCTATAATCACTATAAACGTCTGCGCAGTAAAAATAAAAAGGATGAAGTCGAACTGGCGAAGAGCAATATTCTGTTGATCGGCCCGACCGGTTCGGGTAAAACCCTGTTGGCCGAGACGTTGGCCAGGTTGCTGGATGTGCCTTTTACCATCGCCGATGCGACGACCTTGACCGAAGCCGGCTATGTCGGCGAAGACGTCGAGAATATCATTCAGAAAATATTGCAGAAATGCGATTATGATGTCGAAAAAGCCGAAACCGGCATCGTTTATATCGATGAAATCGATAAAATTTCGCGTAAATCGGACAACCCGTCGATTACCCGCGATGTATCCGGGGAGGGCGTGCAGCAGGCTTTGCTGAAGCTGATTGAAGGGACTGTTGCTTCGGTGCCCCCGCAAGGTGGGCGCAAGCATCCGCAGCAGGAATTTTTGCAAGTTAATACGGCTAACATCCTGTTTATTGTCGGCGGTGCATTTGCAGGCCTCGATCGCGTGATCAAGGCGCGTTCGGAAAGAGGCGGCATTGGCTTTTCAGCCGAGGTCAAAAGCAAGGATGACAGCAAGAACCTGGGCGAAATTTTCGCCGATGTCGAGGCTGAAGACTTGATTAAGTATGGCCTGATCCCGGAATTTGTCGGGCGTTTGCCGGTTGTGGCGACGCTGGAGGAACTTGATGAAGCGGCGTTGGTGCAGATCTTGACTGAACCGAAGAATGCGCTGGTCAAGCAGTATCAACATTTGTTTGAAATGGAAGGCGCGGAATTGGAGTTCAGAGAGGATTCTCTGGCGGCTATTGCTCGTAAATCGATGGATCGCAAAACCGGCGCCAGGGGCTTGCGCACTATCGTCGAGAATGTGCTGTTGGATACCATGTATGATTTGCCTTCAGACGACAGCATTAAAAAGGTCGTCATCGATGAAGGCGTGATCACCGGAGAGTCGGATCCTATTCTGGTTTACGAAACGGAAGCGAAAAAAGTCGCATCTGATTCCTAGTATTCAGTCATGTTATATATGACGGGTACATGGTAGGCGCCAGCCAATCCAAATTTGAGCATTTTTGCTGTGTTTAGGGCATGGGGTGTGTCTGTCGAGGAGCGTCGTTCACCCAGCACCTAAATTATCCTGGAATGTAAAATATAGTTCAGTAGCCATGGAATTTAGGTGCTGGGTAAACCCATCCCTGGAGGCTTGAGGGCCGCATCCTTGCGGCCGACATCCTCGCCAAAACACACCCTGCCCTTTTGAGCGCCAAATTGATGACATGGCTGCGGTAGGTGCGAATTTATTCGCAGTGCGCGGCCTAAATCTGCACCTACATTCACAATTGCCGACAGAATAATATTGACTATGTGCTGGCTTTGTCCGCAATTAACGGCTGACCACCGTTTCTTGGCTGCTTGGTCGAGCTAACAACGCGACGGCAGTTGCTGAGTGAGCACGTCAATCGCCGATAACTAAAACGGGCATTTTCATAAAAATGCCCGTTTTTTATGCGTCCATTTTTACCACCCCACTTGCTTTTTGTAATATTGGCCTTATATATAATACTTACGATGAGTAATTTGAAATTCCGCTAATGGAAGCAATTGAAATGACCGATTTAATAAATAAAGATGACTTGATTCCTGTGCTGCCGCTACGTGATGTCGTGGTTTATCCGCACATGGTGATTCCATTGTTTGTGGGCAGGGATAAGTCGATTGATGCGCTGGAAGCGGCGATGAAAGATGACAAGCAAATTCTGTTGGTCGCGCAAAAACAAGCGGATGTTGACGAGCCCGGGTTTGATGACTTGTATCGGGCCGGTACGTTGGCGAATATTTTGCAATTATTGAAATTGCCGGATGGCACGGTTAAGGTGCTGGTGGAAGGGAGTCAGCGTTGCAAGGTGCACAAGTACCAGGAAGTTGAAAATTACATCTGCGCATTGACGACAGAAATCGAAGATGAGTTGAATATTTCCGATCAGGAGTTGGAGGTGTTGCTACGGACGGCGATCAATTCCTTCGACCAGTATGTCAAGCTGAACAGTAAGATTCCGCCCGAGGTTTTGAACTCGGTGTCGGGTATCGACGATCCAGGCCGGTTAGCGGATACCATGGCCGCTCATATGTCGATGAAGGTCGAAGAAAAGCAAAAGATGCTAGAGATGGCTAATGTCACCGAGCGTCTGGAAGCATTGATGACCTTGATGGAGGGTGAGGTCGACCTGTTGGAAATGGAAAAAAGAATACGCGGTCGAGTCAAGAAGCAAATGGAGAAAAACCAACGGGAATACTATCTGAATGAGCAAATGAAGGCGATTCAGAAAGAGTTGGGCGAAATGGATGACGCTGTCAATGAAATTGAAGAGCTGGAGAAGAAGATTGCTACCGCCGGCATGTCGAAGGAAGCCAAGGAGAAGGCCGAAGCCGAGCTGAACAAGTTGAAACTTATGTCGCCGATGTCGGCCGAGGCGACCGTGGTGCGCAATTATATCGACTGGATGGTCAGTGTGCCCTGGAAAAAGAAAACCAAGGTGCGTCATGATCTGAAGCTGGCGGAAGAGGTGTTGGAGGCAGAACATTACGGCCTGGAGAAAGTGAAGGAACGGATCTTGGAGTATCTGGCCGTGCAGCAACGCGTCAAACAGTTGAAAGGACCGATTTTGTGTTTGGTCGGCCCTCCGGGCGTCGGTAAAACCTCGCTGGGACAATCGATCGCGCGCGCCACCAATCGTAAGTATGTGCGGATGGCTTTGGGCGGGGTCAGGGATGAAGCGGAAATCCGAGGGCATAGACGCACCTACATCGGCTCGATGCCGGGTAAGATCTTACAGAATATAGCTAAGATTAAAACCCGCAATCCGATGTTCCTGTTGGATGAAATTGACAAGATGGCTGCCGATTTTCGCGGTGATCCGGCTTCCGCACTGTTGGAAGTGCTGGACCCGGAGCAGAATCATACCTTCGCCGATCATTATTTGGAAGTCGATTTTGATCTGTCCGACGTGATGTTTGTCGCGACCGCGAATACGATGAATATTCCCGCGCCGCTGATGGACAGGATGGAAGTAATCCGTTTGCCCGGCTATACCGAGGATGAAAAAATCAATATCGCCTTACGTTTTTTAATTTCGAAGCAAATAAAAAACAATGGCTTGAAGTCTTCCGAGATCGAGTTTTCCGAAGATGCGGTTAGGGATATCATTCGTTATTACACGCGTGAGGCGGGCGTGCGCAGCTTGGAGCGAGAAATATCCAAGGTCTGCCGCAAGGTCGTCAAGGACTTGTTATTGAAAACCACTACTGGCGGAGAAGTCATCGATGCGGAAAGTCTGCAGAAATATCTGGGTGTCAAACGCTTCAGTTATGGCATTGCCGAGGAAAAGGATCAGATAGGGCAGGTGACCGGACTGGCCTGGACCGAAGTTGGTGGAGAATTGTTGACAGTCGAAACTGCGGTGATGCCGGGTAAGGGCAAGCAGCTGGCGACCGGTAAGCTGGGAGATGTGATGAAGGAGTCGATCGAAGCGGCCGTGACCGTGGTCAGGAGTCGTGCCCCAGGGCTGGGGATAGATGAACAGTTGTTCCAGAAGAACGACATTCATATCCACGTGCCGGAGGGCGCCACGCCAAAGGATGGGCCCAGCGCCGGCATCGCGATGTGTACCGCAATAATTTCGGCGTTAACCAAGATCCCTGTGCATGCTAATGTCGCAATGACCGGAGAAATCACCTTGCGAGGCGAGGTGCTGCCGATTGGCGGTCTGAAGGAAAAGCTACTGGCTGCGCACCGAGGTGGCATTACCACGGTGTTGATTCCGGCGGAAAACGAAAAAGATCTGGCGGAAATACCGGAAAATATCAAGCAGCATCTGGATATCAAGCCGGTACACTGGATAGAGGAGGTCTTGGAAGTGGCTTTGCAGCGCATGCCCGAGTCGACCGATAAAAGTATCTCGACTCAAGCAGGCTGCAAAAAGGTGAAAAAGAAGCAGCAAAGTGTGATGGCGCATTAAGCCGATTGGTAACTATTCAGCGTCTTTCAGGATTTAGGCGGCAGGTCATTGAATTCTCGGGACGCGTTCACCCAGCGCCTAAATACCCTAGGTTATTGGCTATGATTAATAATCTTCGTTATTAGATGCTGGGTGAATACTTCCCTGGCAGCTAACAGCATTCTTCTTCACGCTGCACTTGCACTTCCTTGGCGGTCAGAGCAAAAATCCGCCTGTTGCAGACAGCCTGATAAATCAATAACCTACTTCCTCTGATAAAAGTACGCTGGATAATTACGTCGATTTTTCATAAGCGATGGCAGTCGCCCGGTTTTTCGGTAGACCCGTTGTGTTGGTATCGATGTCGCCATTTTATTTGGCCGAAATCTCTGAAAACCGTACGCGAGTCACCGGGAGTTGGCTTGCGGGGATCATGCGAAATAGACCTCAAAAGCTTAAATATCAAGGCTTGCAGGGTTTTTGTGCTTGACAGCGATGAACGCCAATTGATATAAATATCGCTGTTTCTGGATAAGAGGCTGGGGGTCGGTTTTTTTAAAGAAACGGTTAGTTCAATACAATAACAAGCTAATAGTTTGCGCCGTATAAGTTAGAGGTCTTTTATTTATCTTATCTATTGGCATAGCGTAGCTATGACGGGGTCTATATTTATCCAGCGGGTCGATAAAGGCTGTCAAGGGCGGATCGGTGGGCAAACTATTAATCTGAGCATAATTAACATTCACATCCTAAGGGGAAATAAATGAATAAATCGGAACTTATCGATGCAATCGCTGATTCAGCGGATTTAACAAAAGCAGATGCGGGTCGCGCTTTAGACGGCTTTATTGCTGCCGTAACCGATGCATTGAAAAACAATGATTCAGTCGCATTAGTGGGCTTTGGCACTTTTGCGGTCAAAGAAAGGGCCGAAAGAAAAGGTCGTAATCCCCAGACGGGCGCCGAGATCACCATTAAGGCGGCGAAAATTCCTTCATTTAAGGCTGGTAAATCGTTAAAAGATGCTGTAAACTAGTCTCTCTTTAGTCGGGTGCTTAGCTCAGCTGGGAGAGCATCGCCCTTACAAGGCGAGGGTCGGGGGTTCGATCCCCTCAGCACCCACCAGACTTTGGAGCGGTAGTTCAGTTGGTTAGAATACCGGCCTGTCACGCCGGGGGTCGCGGGTTCGAGTCCCGTCCGCTCCGCCAAATATCAAACCCCGGACCTTATGGTTCGGGGTTTTTTTTTGCATGAAATTTGTTATAGCCTGAATAAACGGGCTTTACTTCTGTTTAAAGGCAGGACATATGCTACAAAAGATTAGAGATAAATCGCAGGGCGTATTCGCATGGGTCATTCTGATACTCATCTGTGTCCCTTTTGCATTATGGGGTATTCAGAATTATCTGGGAGGCGGCAAAGAGGCGCCAATTGCATCGGTAGGCGATAAAGAATTTTATCAACAGGATCTCAGCAGAGCGTATTCGCAATATGCCCAGAATCTGGCCGGCATGAACTTTGACGAAGAAGTCATCAAGCAGCAAGCCTTCAATAAACTGATTCGTGACGAAGTGTTGCATCAGCATGTCCGCGATGAAGGCTTGGTGGTCACCGACCAGACGGCCAGGGATTTTATCAAAAGTCTGGATTATTTTCAGACCGACGGCAAGTTCGATAAGCAGCAGTACAAGGCTTTGTTAGGTTCTCAGCGCATGTCGTCGGCGGAGTTTGTTGATCGCATCAAAAAGGCCTTGGTGATGGAGCAGTATCAAAAAGCCATTACCGACAGCAGCTTCGTCACCCAGGGCGATATCGACCGTTTTTTTGCGATCCAAAATCAAACTCGGGATATCGCTTATCTCAGCGTGCCGTTAAAAGATGTCACGGAACAGCCAAGCGCAGCAGAGATCGAGGCTTATTATCAACAACATCAAGCGGCCTATCGGACGGAAGAGCAGGTTGCCATTGCTTATCTGGAATTGTCTTTGGACAAGCTGGCCGCGGACATCGACGCCAGTGAAGAGCAGTTAAAAAGCTATTACCAAGAACGGAAAGACCTCTATACCACTAAAGAGCGTCGAAGAATCAGTCACATGCTGTTTGCCTTTGCTGACGATGCTGACGACGAGGAGACGCTGCAACGGGCCTTAAAAGCCAAACAGCGGCTGCAGAGCACCGATTTTGCGACGCTGGCCGCAGAAGTGTCTGACGACAAGTTAACCGCTAAAAAAGGCGGAGACCTGGGCTTGTTCAATGTCGGCGTCATGGAGAAGGCGTTTGAAGAGGCCGCCACCAGCCTGGAGCTAGGCGAGGTTTCGGAGCCGGTGAAGTCGGAATTCGGTTATCACCTGATCAAGGTCACCGAATTGGTTCCCGGCGAAGTAAAACCCTATGACAGCGTAAAAACCGAAATCGCTAAGGCCTATAAAAAAGCGCAGGCGGAAACTCGTTTCTATGAACTGGGGGAAACGCTGGCGGAAGTTAGCTATGAGAACCCTGGCAGTCTGCAGGCGGCTTCGGAAGCACTGGGTCTAACCATTCAGAAAACCGGACTGTTTAGCCGTAATGCCGGGGAAGGCGTGGCGGAACAGGAGGCGGTTCGTAATGCCGCGTTTTCCGAAGAGGTTCTGAAAGGCAATAACAGCGAGCCCGTCGAAATCGGTACCGACAAGTTGATCGTGTTGAGAATGCTGGAACACAAGCCGGCAACGGTTAAAGAGCAGGACGAAATCAAACCGGCCATTATCACCGCGATACAGGCGGAAAAGGCCAGAGAGCAAGCCAAAGAGAAAGCGGCGGAAATCAAGAGCGCGCTATTGGACGGACAGTCGATGGCCGAGGTCGCCGAAACATATCGCTTGAAAGTCAATACTATTGAAGATTTGAAGCGTAACAGCAAGAAATTAAGCTGGCCGGTGACACAGGCTGTGTTCAAGGCCGCCAAACCCATGGCCAATAAGCCTACTGTCATTGTAGCCGCCGATCCGGATGGCTCACAAAATGTCGTCAGCATCACCGCGGTGACGGAAGGCGAGATGAGTGAAAGCGACAAACAAAAGCAGCAGTTGGCCGAGAAAAATATTGCCAATGCTTTCGGTCAGAACACATTCAACGCGGTGCTGTCGAACTTGGAAGCCAAGGCGGATATTTCCATTCGCCCCGAAAAATAAGCCCGGTATTGTTTAGGCGTCATCCTCCTCCCCCCCCCACGTCATCGAAGGCCGCGGGGGAGGGTGTCGCCGCAATCGGTCGGTCAACCCAGCTCGCTATCCAGCTAAATTGGCGCTAATCCTCAGATTTGCAACGCGAATAGGTAAATTTAGGCGATAGTTATGTACCCGCGTTTGCTAATCAATTACACTAAATAGATTGTAATCTGAAGTTTCCTAATAATTCGGAAGTAATCCGTTGTAGCGTCTAGAGCGACATTATTTTTAACAGGGTTTGCGTGAAACATGGCAAATCCATTAAAAAATACCCCTACAAGTCAGGATACCCCCCTAAAAACTGGGAAACTTCAGTTGTAATTATTCAGCGTATTTTATCAGAGGGAGTAGATTATTGATTTATCGGGCTGTCTTGCACAGCAATTCCCACTTTGGCGTTCAAAAAGGGCATGAGGTGTGTTTGGCGAGGATGTCGGCAGCCAGGATGCTGCCGTCAAGCCCCCAGGGATGGGTTTACCCAGCACCTAAATTCCATGGCTACTGGAGTATATTTTACATTCCAGGATAATTTAGGTGCTGGGTGAACGGCGCTCCTCGACAGACACACCCCATGCCCTAAACACAGCAAAAATGTTCAAACTGGGAATTGCTTGAGTGCGGCATCCATGCCGCGCACACTTCTTCCAGAGCTACCTGTACCGTCTTAACCCGAACTCAGGGTAGACACGGCAAAAATTGCTGGCGCCTACCGAGTATCCGTCATATACAATATGACTGAGTGCTAGTACGGCAGCATTATTCTAATAGCGGGTAAGGGCATTAAAAAACACCTAAGAATTCATGCGCTTGCTAAAGCAGACAACTCGTCAGATGATAATGAATGCCATGCTAGTGCTATGCTGAGTCAATCTTGAGGAATGCAGTCCAACAAATAACTATGAGTCAGAAAAAAATCTTTGTCACCGGCGGCGCCGGTTTTATCGGCTCCGCCTTGATCCGGTTTCTGCTGGAAGAAACCGATCACGAAGTCGTCAATATCGATAAGTTGACCTACGCCGGCAACCTGGAGTCATTGGCGTCGGTGGCTAACGATGACCGCTATCACTTCGCCCATTTCGATATTTGCGACGGCGTAAGCATTGCGCGCCTGTTTGCCGATCATCGGCCGGATGCGGTCATGCACTTGGCCGCCGAGTCCCATGTGGACCGTTCAATAGACGGTCCGGGGCAGTTCATTCAGTCCAACATCGTCGGCACTTATACTTTGCTGGAGGCGGCAAGACAGTATTGGCAAAGCTTGGAAGTAGACGAAAAGGAGGCGTTTAGGTTTCATCATATCTCTACCGACGAAGTCTATGGCGCCTTGGGCAAGACCGGCTTGTTCACCGAACAAACCCCTTATGATCCCAGTTCGCCCTATTCAGCGAGCAAGGCGGCATCGGATCACCTGGTCAGGGCTTGGCAGCGGACTTACGGTTTGCCGGTGGTGTTGACGAATTGTTCCAACAACTACGGGCCTTATCAATTTCCGGAGAAATTGATTCCCTTGGTCATCCTGAATGCACTGGAAGGCAAGGCGTTGCCGATATACGGTGAAGGCGACCAGGTCCGCGACTGGCTGTATGTCGATGATCATGCCCGCGCTCTCTACCAGGTGGTCAGCGAAGGAAAGGTCGGGGAAACCTACAACATCGGCGGACATAACGAGAAAACCAATTTAGAGGTGGTGAAAACGATTTGTGTGATACTTGATGAACTGAAGCCAGAGCATCCGGCCGGCATCAGCCGTTATCAGGACTTGATCACCCATGTTCAGGATCGTCCCGGCCACGATCGGCGTTACGCCATCGATGCCGGTAAAATCGCCGACGAATTGGGCTGGACGCCACAGGAGAGCTTTGCTAGCGGCATCCGCAAGACCGTGCAATGGTATCTGGATAATGCCGATTGGTGGCAACGGGTTCAGGACGGCAGTTATCAACGCGAACGACTCGGTTTACAGACAGGAGACTGATAGATGAAAGGCATAATCCTGGCCGGCGGCTCCGGCACACGTTTGCATCCAGTGACCCTGGCGGTGTCGAAACAATTGCTGCCGGTTCATGACAAGCCGATGATTTATTACCCGCTCAGCGTGCTGATGCTGGCCGGGATTAAGGAGGTATTGATCATTTCGACTCCGGAAGACATCGGGCGCTTCGAATATTTACTCGGTAGCGGCCAGCAATGGGGCATAGAAATAGATTATGCGGTGCAGCCCGCACCCGAGGGGCTGGCCCAGGCCTTCATTATCGGCGAGGAGTTTATCGGTGATGCTCCCTGTGCCTTGGTGCTTGGCGACAATCTGTTTTATGGTCATGATTTTGAGCCACTGTTGGTCAGGGCCGTGCAAAAACAGCAGGGCGCAACGGTGTTCGCCTATCCGGTGCAGGATCCGGAGCGTTATGGCGTGGTCGAATTCGACCGCTACGGAACCGCGATCAGTCTGCAGGAAAAACCAGCCCAACCGCGTTCGCGTTATGCCGTGACGGGGCTGTATTTTTACGACAATCAAGTCGTTGAGATCGCCAAGTCGATCAAGCCTTCGGCGCGCGGCGAGTTGGAAATCACCGATGTCAACAGCCGTTATCTGCAACAACAGCAGCTTTCGGTCGAGATCATGGGGCGGGGCATGGCCTGGTTGGATACCGGAACCCATGAATCTCTGTTGGATGCCTCCCAGTTCATTCAGACCATCGAGAATCGCCAGGGCCTGAAGATCGCCTGTCTGGAAGAAATCGCCTGGCGTAAGCAATGGATCGATGATGAGCAACTGAAGAAACTGGCCGAACCATTGTTAAAAAATAATTACGGCAAATACTTGATGCGCTTGCTGGAGGAGACGGTATTCTGATGAAGGTGATAACGACCGAAATCCCGGATGTATTGATTTTGGAGCCTAAGGTGTTCGGCGATCAGCGCGGCTTCTTCAAGGAAAGCTTCAATCAACAAAAATTCACCCAGGCGACCGGCATAGAAACAACTTTTGTCCAGGACAATTATTCGCGTTCCAGTCAAAACGTGTTAAGGGGCCTGCATTATCAGATTCAGCAGCCGCAGGGCAAACTGGTCTTCGTCGGTCGCGGTCGCGTGTTCGATGTCGCCGTCGATTTACGTTTATCGTCAAAGACTTTTGGCCGTTGGGCCGGCGTCGAACTCAGCGATCAGAATCATCGTCAGCTTTGGGTGCCGCCTGGATTCGCGCATGGCTTCGTCGTGTTGTCCGAAACGGTGGATTTTCTGTATAAGACCACCGATTATTATGCGCCGCAACATGAACGCTGTATCGCTTGGAATGACGCCGAGCTGAAAATCGTTTGGCCGGTCGCCGGCGAGCCCCGGCTTTCCAAGAAAGACAAACAGGGCGTCGCATTTAAAGACGCAGAGTATTTTGCATGAAGATATTGATCTCCGGATGTCAGGGTCAAGTCGGTTGGGAACTGATGCGGGCTTTGTTGCCGTTAGGCGACGTGGTCGCCCTGTCACGGCGGCAATTTGACCTGACCGAGCCTGAGAAAATATGTGCCGCGATACGCGATATCGGCCCCGATGTGCTGGTTAATGCGGCCGCCTATACCGCCGTCGACCAGGCCGAACAGGAAAGCGAGTTGGCGCAAACCATCAACGCTTCGGCGCCTGGCTGGATGGCCGAGGAGATGAAAAAAAGGCAAGGCTTGATCATCCATTATTCCACCGATTATGTGTTCGATGGTTGCTCGGACAGGCCTTATCGGGAAACCGATAGTCCAAAGCCGATCAATGTCTACGGCAAAACGAAACTGGCCGGCGAAATGGCGATCAGGGAGAGCGGCGCCGATCATGTTGTTTTGAGGACATCCTGGGTTTATGCGGCCAGGGGACGTAATTTTCTAAAAACCATACTTAGACTGGCGGCCGAACGCGAAGAATTAAGCATTGTAGCCGACCAGAACGGCAGTCCGACATGGGCGAGATTAATTGCCGAAACCAGCGCGCATATTCTCAAGCAATCCGTCCTAGAGAAAAAACAGGGATTGTTCGAGTCGGATCTTTATCATCTGACCTCCAGCGGCGCCACAAGTTGGCATGGCTTTGCCGAGGCGATTATCGCCATGGCCAGACAGAGAGATGACTTCAAGGTCAAAACCCGTCGTCTCGAAGCAATCCCCACTTCGGCTTATCCGTTGCCGGCGCAACGGCCGTTAAATTCAAGGCTGGATGTTTCTAAACTGGAACAAAAGTTCGGTTTGCACATGCCGCATTGGCAAGACGCCTTGAGCTTTTGTCTGCAGGAAGTTTGAGTCAATAAGCGAAGAAAGCACGAGTCTATGAGGGTTAATCAGGACAAGTCGGCTTGGTAAATCACGCTCTGGTTGCGGCCTGACCCCTTGGCTTGGTAGAGCGCCTTGTCGGCCTGGCCGGTGATCGCCGTCATCAGGTTGCTTTTCGATTGATGGGGGGATTTACTGTGCTTCTGCGCATTGAGAATCTTCCGATCGGATGTCGACAGGTGGATTGGGAACTCGGCTATGCCGATACTGATCGTGACCGGAACGGGCTGGCGCTGATCATTCTTTAACGATAATCGTTCGATGTTCTTTCTGATCCGTTCGGCGGCGATATGCGCCTGTTTGGCGCGCGTTTCGGGCAATAACACCGCAAACTCCTCGCCGCCATAGCGTATGGCGTCATAGCCCCTGAAGCATTCGGCGACTTTGACCAATACTTCATCGCCGAAGATATGGCCGTGCTGGTCATTGATGGTTTTAAAGTGATCGATATCCATCACCAGCAACGAGAAATGGCAATCGTTGTTACGGTAATAGCGTTCTACTTCACGCTGCCCCAAGCGGTCAAAGGCATTGCGGTTATAAAGATTGGTCAGTTGGTCGACATAGGAACGGTTGATTTGTCGCCTTAAAAAAGCAGGCCTCAAAACCTGAGCATCATCGTGGAACCCGGACAGCCAGCGCTGCAATTTGATGGTGTTGGGGACATCAAAAGCTTCCAGATTGAAGTAACCAGGCGATCCTTGCGGCTCGCTGAGGATGAATTTTTTACAGCGGATGGGATGGGATTTGACGTAGAAATACGATTTCTCCGGAAACTCGACGATCAGGTGTTTAATCAGATGGGGCGAGACCGGATGGTTCAAATAGGTTTCGGAAAACGCCTCGAGGTCGAAATCAGCTTCCGGGGTCAGGGCGGGGGACTCGGTCAGCGACAGCGCATGCAGTTTATTGACCGGCAATAAATTTGGCTCTTGGCTGTCACCATAAGAGCCGGCGAAGAAATATTGGGAATTGCGGACGACCAGACCGAACGGATTGAAGATAACCGGCTCCGGCAAATCTTCGTAGTTGATTTTTAATTGCCGTTTGCCGAACAGGGCCTGCTTATAGCGTTCAAGCAAAGCTTGATATTTTTTTTCTTCATAATCATTGAAAACTCCTTGCCAGTAGGACTGCACGGAAATCTTTTTATTCCAATCCTCTATCGCCGTCGCCAAATCGTCGTCCACTGAGCGCAGCTGATCCTGCTGCTCTAAATACTCGGCAATTTCACGGGGCAACAAATGGGCCAAATGTTGCATCATGACGTGGCGTATAAAGGCGTCCTTATTCTGTTTATGCATGAACCATTAATGCAGATAAATAAAAATTTACAAAATTTCCGGCGATCGCCGCAACCCAGGATGATGGGCTAAAAGGCATACCGGTCGGCTCGACGAGGCTCACATAAAAACGGCTAGAGAGCAAGTGTGGATTGTTTGCTCGACTTAGGGATGGGCTGAGTAAATCGGCACTGCCAAAATCGGTGACGACAAGTCATTGATTTAGAGAGCCGATGGCAAACCGCCGACGCATTCCTGAAAAAATTTATTGTAACCTGAGTTCGGGTTAAGAAACCAGCCTGTCTTAGCCCTTTGGCAGGGCTACCTCATTAAATGAATGAGTGGCAAAACAGAAAATTAACAACAAATACGCCAGGCAGGATGAGGATATGGATTCCTCTCCCGACGCAGTTCAGCACATCCGAAGGCAAGACGGTGCTTTGCGTAGGAGCGCCGCCCTCGGCGCGAAAAGAGCCATTCGGGCCGAGGGAGGGCCTCCTACGGGCAGACTTTGGCGAATCCGCGGCGCAAATAGCCGCATGTCGCTATGCGAAATGCAGGAGCAATTTTCTACCTGTAAAATCTGCATTTCCCCGTCCTTGGTGACCAGTCGTTGTAGTCAGAGAGGGACGTGTAAGTGCCGCGTGAAGCAGCATGACAGTTCAGCCATTCAGCATCAAGTGAGTGTAAATACTAAAAAGATAACCCAAGGCTATGGCGGGAAACCATTTTAAATGGACCAAGAAGGTATAGGAATTTCTTGCTTGTCCCATCAGTGCGACGCCGGCAGCGGAACCGATCGATAACAGACTGCCGCCAACGCCGGCGGTCAAGGTGACCAATAGCCACTGGTTTTCGGGCATTGCCGGATTCATTGTCAATACGGCGAACATGATCGGAATATTGTCGATGATGGCCGATAATAATCCGACCATTATGTTTGCCGTGGTCGCGCCCAGTTCATCGTACATGAATGCCGATATATCGCTTAAATAGCCGATGAATCCAATTCCGCCGACTGACATGATGACGCCATAAAAGAAGAACAGCGTGTCCCACTCGGATTTGGCAATGTGGCTGAAGACATCGAAGGCGCTGCCGGAAGGCTCCGACCCCGGAATCATGTCAAAAGAAGCCCTTTCTTGTCTGAATTTGAGGCGTAAGTAATAACCGAACATCTTCAAATAACCTAGGCCCATCAGCATGCCGAAAGCGGCGGGAATGTGCAGGAACTGATGAAACAAGATAGAAGTGGCTATGGTGGCCAGGAACAACAAGACTATGATGATCCCGCCATGTTTAATGGCCGCATCTTCTTCTTCGGGCAGTTCGGGATGACCCTTAGGCAAATAAAAATGCATCAACGCGGCCGGCACGAGGAAATTGACTATGGCGGGGATGAATAACTTGAAGAAAGTCGAAAATTCTATGATGCCTTTTTGCCAAACCATCAAGGTCGTGATGTCGCCAAAGGGACTGAATGCACCGCCGGCATTGGCGGCGACGACGATATTGACACAGGAAATCGCGGTAAAATCGGGTTGCGACGACCCGACTGTTAATACCACGGTACACATAATCAGGGCGGCGGTTAAATTATCGGCGACCGGTGAGATCATGAAAGCCATCGCTCCGGTCAGCCAAAAAAGCTGCCGATAACTGAAGTTTTTGGAAACCAGTTTATAATGCAGCGCCTCGAAAACCCCGCGCTCTATCATCGCGCTTATATAGGTCATCGCAACCATCAAGAAAAAAAACAGTTCCGAATATTCCAGAAAATGATGCTTCAGCGCTTTGTTGGCGGTTTCGCTGATATCATGTTGCGCGTAGATGAAGGCAATAATCGCCCAGATCAACCCGGCGGCGACCAAAACGGGTTTGGACTTGTGCAGGTGCAGTTTTTCTTCTAAAAATACCAGGATATAGGCGATGGAAAAAATGCCTAATACTAAGTAACCGGAAAAATGCGTGGTCAGATCTAATCTATGTTGAGCGATTTCGGCGCCAGACGCCGACAGGGAAAATAGCAGCAATGAATTCAGCGAGAGTATTTGGAAAGTTGTTGTACGCATGATTGTTGCAGTTGACTCAGAACCGGGAAAGATGGTCGATGAGAATGGCTGCCTTACCCCGTTTTAAGAATGTTCGGAAATTTTAAAACTTTAAGGCTATTCTAGCGTTTGAACCTTGCAACAACCTTTCAGCATGGTTTCTTTAGCGTAACATTGTCGAATCAAGCCGAAAGAGCCCGCAATTCCCATGTCATCAGTTTGGAGTTCAAAAAGGGCATGGGGTGTGTTTGGCGAGGATGTCGGCAGCAAGGATGCGGCCGTCAAGCCCCCAAGGGATGGGGCTCAGGGCTACCTCATTAAATGAATGAGTGGCAAAACAGAATTTAACGACAAATACGCCTAAAGTAAGTTAAACGTTTAGGGTGTGTTAAATACCCCGCCTCGCGTGCACGGCCAATTTTGCCCCGGTGGCGGTTTTTGGCGGCTTGCTTCGCGAAGCCGCCCTACGATGCGGTAGGGTGTGCTGACGATAGGAAGCGCACCGGTTTTTGATGCGCTTCACGCTGTTCAACATCCGAATGCGAAATGCAGGTCAACGAGGTCCTGAACGATTCAACCGTGACTAGCCTAGAGTAAGTTAAACGTTCGGGGCGGGTGAAATAACCCGCCCCGCCCAGAGGGATGATGCGATATTAACCAATGTGTTGGTTCAGGTACTTTTTAATGAGGGAACCCTGGGATGGGTCTACCCAGCACCTAAATTCCATGGCTACTGGACTATATTTTACATTACAGGATAATTTAGGTGCTGGGTGAACGGCGCTCCTCGACAGACACCCCCATGCCCTAAACGCAGCGTAACTATTCAGTATCTTTCGGGTTTTAGGCAGTAGGTCATTGATTTCTCAGGACGCGTGAATACTTCCATGTAAGCTCTGACTGCAACGTCCTGTTGCAGACAGCCCGATAAATCAATAACCTACTCCCTCTTAGTAAAACTACGCTGAATAATTACAACGCAGCAAAAATGGCCAAACTGATGGGAATTGCGGCTTACTGGGAAGGGGGTTGCGCATTCAACAATATGACTTCGATTTCTTCGGTTATTTCCTCCTGGCGGTAAATTTGGCTGATTTTGCTCAATCGTGCCGTTTCTTCGTCTAGATGATTGACCGCATTATCCAGATGTTGCAGGCGTTGATTATTTTCCGCGGCATAAGATGCGTACAGCACATCTTGCAGTGAGCTGAATAAATAATGATCTACCAGTTCAAAGAGAAACTGGGGCGGCTGTAAATTGAGCAGCGGTTCAATTCGATGTTCGGAATGTCGCTCCGCGGTCGCCGGAGGCAATAAGGGGCGTTGGATGATGCCGGCATGTTCACCGTGATGATATAGGGCCGAAAGCTTGCAGAGCGTTTGTTGATAGCGTAGCTCGCCTAGGGCGTCGATCAATTGGCTTAGCACTTCCTTGATTTCATCGCCGCCGTTAGCTCCCGGAACGGCGCTGAAGGAAATCTGAGCCTGATTCAGGCAATTGCACAGACGATTGCCGATGGCAATGATCTGGCTGGGCGACAACTCCGTTAACTGTTCGATCAGGCTTTCATTAAAGTTGCCGCAGAAACCCCTTTCGGAACCGACCACGATGACGATAGACGGGCTGTTCGCATCGACCTTAGGTAAACCGGGATAAAACTGCAGGAAGTCGGCCATCACCGTTTCGATATGGCGGACGACCCGGTCTTGCGCCTGTTGATATTGGCTGAGTTTGTGGATTTCCATGAAAGCCATGTTTCTCAGCGAATGCAGAATGCTGCGTATGTCCTTCAGTTGCTCGATATGCAATTGCAGGGTGCGGCTTTGCGTCATGATGCATCATCCTCGTTAGGAGTCAAAACATCGGCTAGAAATCTGCGCCATTGCTCTAAGTCGCTGTTTAATGACAACACCGACTCGTCCACCGCAATTTGCAGGCGTTCCATTTGTTCGTCGATCTGAGACGGCTTCAGCGGATCGAACAAACCGTTGTTGTAGGCGATCAACCAGGCTAATTGAAAGGCGCTGCTAGCCGGCATCAGGCGGTCTTGTTTCAAGATTTCCCGCAACAGCCGTCCGCGTTTGATTTTGGCTTCCATCGACGCTTCCAGTTTTTGCCCGAAACGGGAGAAATTTTCCAGCTCCAAAAATTGCAAATAATCCAGCTTCATTCTATCCGCTTGATCGCGTATCGCCGTATGTTGAGCCTTGCCGCCGATTCTGGAAACCGACTTGCTGATGTCGATGGCCGGACGAAAGCCGCTGACAAACAGATTGCTATCCAGATAAACCTGGCCGTCGGTAATCGAAATCAGGTTGGTGGGAATATAAGCGGCGATTTCTCCCTGTTGGGTCTCGACGATCGGCAGGGCGGTCATGCTGCCGCCGCCATGCGCGGCATTCAACTGGGTGGAACGCTCCAGCAACCGGGAATGAACGAAGAAGATATCGCCGGGAAAGGCCTCTCGGCCTGGCGGCCGACGCAGCAGTAATGATAGTTCGCGGTAAGTCTTGGCGTGGGTCGCCAGATCGTCGTAAACAATCAAGGTGTCATGGCCTTGTTTCATCCAATAATCGGCGATCGCGCAGCCGGCGAATGGCGCGATATATTGCAAGCCGGGCAGGGCGCTCGCTTCGGCGACGACGCAAACGGTGTAATCCAGTGCGCCATGACGGTGCAAGGTGTCGATGGTATTGACGACGGTGGTGCGTTTTTGTCCGATCAGCACATAGACGCACAACACGTTTTTGTCCTTTTGATTGATCACGGTGTCGATGGCCAAGGAACTGCGGCCGGTGCTTTCGTCGCCGATCAGCAACTGACGTTGTCCTTTGCCCAGCGGAATCATCGAGTCGATGATTTTGATGCCGGTGTATAACGGTTTGTGGACAAACTCGCGGGCGATGATAGGCGGAGAAGGCTGTTCCAGATTGCCGCGAACCACATGAGAGGGACGGCTTAATCCGTCCAGTGGTTCGCCGAGCGGATCGATCACCCGTCCCAAAAAGCTGTCTCCGACCGGCACGCTGAGACTGTAACGGGCTAAGTAGACCAGCGTGCCGGCGGTCAGCGCTTCGGTTTCATATAGCAGCACGGCGCCGATCTGCTCGCGGTTAAGGTCGAATACTATCGCGCGACTGCCATCGGCAAAGATCAGGATGTCATCAATCGCCGCCGACGGTAAGCCTTTGATCCAGCAGATGCCGTCGCCGATCGAGACCACGATGCCTTGTTCGGCGACGCGTAAGCCGGGTTGGTAGTTCTCCAGCCATTCCTGCTGTCTTTGCAACAGCTTGCTGTCAGCGTACCAATCGGCCTCAGAAATCACGGGCGATCTCCGTAAATCCGCTTAATTCATGTTGCAGATCGGCATGCAGTATCCAGGCGCCGATATCGATCTTGAAACCGGCGATCAGGTGCGTATTCTGGTCATATTGGAATTGCATCGGATTATCGATCAGAGAGGCGAATTTTTGCTCGAGACGCTGTTGTTGCTCATGAGTAATGGGGTAGGCATGGCTGACATTGATTTCCAGAGAGGTGTTGCTGTCCACTGTTTGCAAGGATTGAATACAGGCTTCCGGCAGTTGCTTTAATTGACTCAGCAGCAGTTCAAACAAACGCTGTTCCAGTTCCGGACCGGCCGCCTGCCGCAATATCAACGCCGCGAAGCGGGAACCGTTCATTAGCGCCAATTTTTGTTGCTGCAGATGGATTTCTTGTTGCTGCTTATGCATCGCGGTGCGCGCCTTATGACGTTCCTGGTCCAATTCTTCCTGCAGCTTCGACATTACTTTGTCTCTTTCCTTTTCCAGTTGCTGATGCAGATGCGCGATCGCCGCTTGTTTTTCTTGTTCCCATTGATGTTGGCGATTCTGATAATTTTTTTTCAGCTGTTCGGCTTCCTTGCGCATTTGTTCGGCTTGACCCAGCGAATGGTCGATTAACTCTTTGCGCCTGGCGATCATGTCCCGAATCGGCCGGTAAAATAGACGTTGCAATATCCAGATCAGGATCAGAAAATTGATGATCTCAAGGAAGAAAGAGGATAGGTTGAATTCCATCTGACGGCGTCCCGGTCAATTAACGATATAAGCCAATAGCGGATTTTTAAACAGCACGATCAGAATGATGACCAAGCAATAGATGGCCAGTGATTCGATCATCGCCAGTCCGATAAATAGGGTTCGCATGATGGAACGCTCCGACTCGGGTTGGCGAGCCATCGCCTCCAGCGCGCTGTTAATGGCTCTGCCCATCGCCAGCGCCGGACCCAATACGCCGATGGCAATGCCGAACACGGCCGCAATCGTCGAACCTAACACTATCCAGATCATTTCGTTCATGTTATTCCTGCGGATGAGATTGTTGTTGGGATTGTATCGCGCCGGCCAGGTAAATCAGCGCCAGCATGCCGAAAATATAAGCTTGCACCAACGCCTCGATGATATGCAGCATCAGGATGGGGATAGGGGCCAAGAAGCCGGCTACCAGCAAGATCAGCATCGCCGCCAATTCCAGGCTCATGATGTTGCCGAATAAACGGATCGCCAACGCCAGTGTGCGAGTCAGTTCGCTGATGATATGAAACGGCAGCAGTATGGGGGTCGGCAGCAAGTAATGGTGTAGATATTTTTTCCAGCCCCGAGTGCGTATGCCGAACCAGTGCACCGACAGAAATACCAGAAGCGCCAGAGCGGAGGTCACCGACAGGTCGCGGGTCGGCGAATGCAGTCCGGGAATCAGGCCAATCAGATTGGCGATGACGAGAAATATCCATAGCGTCGCGATAAAGGGCATGATTTGTCGGCCGTGTTCCGGCGCCACCGTCAGTATGCTTTGTTCGATGACGCCGAAGCCGGCCTCGATCACCGTTTGCAGCGGGCTGGGAAGCATTTTCAGATGTCGCGTCGTCAGCCAGGCAAAACCAATAAAAGCCAGCATGATGCCCCAGGTCGTGATGATCGAGGCGTGAATCGTCAGCGAGCCGACTGTAATCGAATAATCATCATTCATTGCTTTCTTGCTCGTTATCACCGATGTGTTATCACCCGTTTTACCACAGACTGCCCGGAATCCACCAAGGAAATTCGGGCTACTTTACATTATCGATTTCGGCGCATGATGTGCCGCCCAACTAATGTCCCGTTATAGGCTTTGGCGATGGCTCCCTTTTTATTCTTGAGCTTGTTAGTACAGCATCCATTTTTCATCTGAAATTCTTAGGTATTTTTTAATGTCTTTACTCGCCATTACAATAAGGGTGCTGTACTAGTCCTGCTCCCGGACTAACAGATAGACATTGATGACGCCGACCAATACCCCCAATAGCAATAGACTCAGGGTCCAACGCATCGAATAACCGTCCGCCAGACTATCCAGCCACCAGCCCAGATAGGCTCCGCCGATGATCGGCAGGACCAACACCAGTCCCAGCGTGCCCAAGAACAGCGTTTGCGCCAAGATGCTGGATTTTTCCTGGCGCGCTTTTTTGTAGCGCCGGATTCGATAGTCTATCTGCATCAGCAAATGTTCTTTGTGGTGCTTATGATTCATCGTGTTTACTCGTAATGACGTTGCAACTTCCATAGCTTGGTTAGCATCGACTGCTCCATTTTCTGCAGGCTCTTTCGTGTCTTGCTTACCGTCTCCTCTTCGGCCAATAGTTGTTGTTTCAATTGTTCGCTGATGCGTTCGAAATCGCTATCGATCAAAAAATGGCGCGTGCTGATCGTCAATGCATTGGCGTTGAAATAAAGCACGCCTCCGGGCAGTGCTAGATAGCGCCAGTCGCCGTTTTGCAGGCGAAAACGGGCTAAGCCGAATACCAGCGTAGTCATGAAACGGGCATGATACGCCTTCAGGCTGAACGAGCCGCTGTCGTCTTCACCGACGAAACAAGTCACCTCGTCGATGCGCTGTTGTTGCGTGGCATCATAGAGTTGCAGGGTAAAATGATTCACAATGACTCCTGCATGCTGCCGCGCATATAACACCGATCTTCCGGTAGATCGTCGTACTTTCCCTGCAAAAAGGCTTCGCAATCGGTCAAAGTCTGTTCCAGCGGCACCGAGACGCCGGGTTGTCTGCTATGTTGCGCCAATACCTTGAACGGTTGGGTTAGATAGCGTTGCAATTTGCGGGCGCGCATGACGATGCGGCGGTCGTTTTCCGACAATTCCTCGATGCCCAGCATCGCGATGATATCTTCCAGTTCGTGATAACGGGCCAGGTGCTCGCGCACGCCTTCGGCGATCTGGTAATGACGTTCGCCTAGCGTATGCTTGTCCATCAGTTTGCTGGCAGAGTGTAGCGGATCGACGGCTGGATAAAAGCCTTTGCTGGCCTGGTCCCTGGATAGGATGACCGTGGTGTCGAGATGGCTCAGTATGGCGCTGACCGCGGGATCGGTCATGTCGTCGGCCGGCACATAGACCGCCTGTACCGAGGTGATGTTGCCGCGCTGGGTGGACAGGATGCGCTCTTCCAATTCGGCGACTTCGGTGGTCAGCGTCGGTTGATAGCCGACCGTGGCCGGCATGCGCCCGAGCAGGCTGGAGACTTCGCTGCCAGCCTGGACGAAGCGGAACACGTTGTCCATCACGAACAGCACTTCCTTTTGCAGGCTATCGCGCAGATATTCGGCATAGGTTAATGCCGACAGTCCGACGCGGAAACGCACGCCGGGGGATTCGTCCATTTGTCCGAACACCATCAAGGTGTCCTGCATGACGCCGGCTTGCTGCATTTCCCGCCACAGTTCGTGCGCTTCGCGGATGCGTTCGCCGACCCCGGAAAATACCGACACGCCCTGGTGTATGGCCGATACGGCATGAATAAACTCCATCACCAGCACGGTCTTGCCGACGCCTGCGCCGCCGAACAGGCCTGTTTTACCGCCCTTGATGAACGGACAGAGCAGATCGATGACCTTGATGCCGGTCTGCAGAATGTCGCTGAAGCCGATGGTCTCATAGAGGGCTGCCGGCTTGGCGTGGATATTACGAAACTCCTGTTTCGGCAGTTCCGGCAAGCCATCCAGCGGTTCACCGAATATATTCAGCAGGCGTCCCAGGCATTGTTTATCGACCGGTACATGTAGCGGCGCACCGCTATCAAATACCGCCATCCCGCGGCTGAGGCCGGCCATGCCGTGCAGGGTAATGGCGCGGACATGGCGTTGGTCAAGATGCTGATGGACTTCAAACACAAAAATGGTGTGATCGAAACGGGTATATAATGCCCGCCGTAACGGCGGCAGCTGTTTGCAATCGATGGTCACGACCGGGCCGTGGACTTCGGCGATGACGCCGATCGCGGTTGCTTGATTTGCGCTGGAATCTTCCATTAAGCCGTGCCTCTTATGCTAAGGTGCAAGGTTGGAACGATTACTCTGGACCTAGTACTCAGTCATGTTATATATGACGGGTACTCGGTAGGCGCCAGCAATTCCCAGTTTGAGCATTTTTGCGGTGTTTAGGGCATGGGGCATGTCTGTCGAGGAGCGCCGTAAACCCATCCCTGGGGGCTTGACGGCCGCATCCTTGCTGCCGACATCCTCGCCAAACACACCCCATGCCCTTTTTGAACGCCAAAGTGGGAATTGCAGAATAATATTGGCTATGTACTAGTTTCAACCTGAATGCGGGCTAAAAAATCGCCCTATTGTTTGAGATCCTCTTTACGATTTTTTAAATCGAACGGAAGCGAGTTCATGGATATTTTAGCTGATATTTTTGTACTCGGTAGCGTAATGTTTCTCGGGTCGAGCCCAGCATTCTGGCGGCCGCCGTGACATTGTAGTCGGTCAGTTCCAAGACCCTTTGCAAAATATATTTTTCCATGTCCTGTAACGACAGGCTGCCGTCCAGCGGTATTTGCAGGTGTTTGGCGGAGTCGGGCGTTGCCGGGTTTTCTACTTCAACTTTGCCTGATAATTGCAGCCATTGCAACGGAAATTTATCGTCTTCGGCCAACAACACGCAGCGTTCGATGACGTTACGCAATTCCCGGGTATTGCCGGGCCAATGATAGTCTTTCAATTGCCGCCATGTCTCGTCGCAGAGTTCGCTGCTGACTTTTTTGCCGGATTTGGCGTTGAATTCACCGATAAAGGCCGGCACTAAATCGTCCAGGTCTTCCAGTCTTTGTCTTAACGGTTCGATATGCACCGCCAAGACGCTGAGGCGATGATAGAGATCTTCGCGGAATTTTCCTGCCGCCACTTGTTTGGACAGGTCCTTGTTCGTAGCCGCGATAATTTGCACATCGACATCGATTTCGGTTTCGCTGCCTAGGCGGCGGATTTTTAATTCCTCGACCGCTTTCAACAGTTTACTTTGCAGGCCCAGTTCCATTTCTCCGATTTCATCGAGAAACAACGTGCCTTGATGGGCCTGTTCAAACAGGCCGCGATGCCTCTTTCGGGCATTGGTGAAGGCGCCGGCCTCGAAGCCGAACAATTCCGATTCCAGCAGTTCATGGGGCAAGGCCGCACAGTTGATTTCCACTAATGGCTGCTTGGCCCGTCTGCCGCTATAATGCAATACCTTGGCTAGCAAGCCTTTGCCGGTGCCGGTCTCGCCGTGTATGACCAGGCTGGAAAAAGGAACTTGCGAGATTCTTTTCAACATCTCGCGCAGTCGCTTGCTGTTGATGCTATTGCCCAGCAGCGCATCGGTGGAATATTTTCGATGGCTGCTTTGGGTTTCCAACAGCAAGCGTCGTTGAGCCTTGGCGCTACGGGTCGCCCCTTCGATCTGCAGACTCAGCCGATTCAATTCGCAGGGCTTTTCGATGAAATCGAAGGCCCCCAAACGCAATGCGCGCACCGAATCGGCGATATTGCCGTAACCGGTTAGAAACAGCCATTCTATCCCCTCGATATTTTTGTCGCGCATGGCTTCGAGAAAATCCAGCCCATTGCCGTCCGGCAAATTCATGTCGGACAGCACCACCAAAGGATCGATTTTTTGTTGCAATAGCACTTGCCGGGCGTCTTCGAGGGTCTCGACCCATTCGATTTCCCAGCCTTGCTTGGTGAAAAAACGTTTCAGTTCAAGCCCTAGCAGTTTTTCGTCTTCGATAATCAATAAACAGTCTTTCATGTTTCTGTCAGCGGTAGCGTCAAGGTGACACAGGCATGTCCTTGATCATTATTATGGAGGCGAATTTCACCCTGGCGGGATTTGACGAAGCGCTGAACCATCGCTAGGCCGAGTCCCGTGCCTTTTTTCTTGAGGCTGACAAACGGCTGTATGCCTTTTTTCAATAACGATTCGGCAAAACCGGGGCCGCTATCCTCAACGGTGATAATCATTTGTTTTTCCGCTTGTCGAACCGTCAGTTCGATATGTCCCGGTTCCTGACCGATGGCATGGATCGAATTCAATAATAAATTCAGCAATGCCAGGCGAAACTCGGTAGCCGGTAGATGGATATTTAGTTTTGGATCGATATTATAACGCAGACTGACATTTTCTGGGATCTGATATTTAAGAAAAAGACTTAACTCATTGCAGATGCGCTCGATGTCGACCGGTTCGGCCGAGTCGGTCGAAGGCCGGGTCAAAGCCAGCAGGTCGTTTAAATGCTGGGTTAGACGTTTGATTTCGGTATTGACGGTCGTCAGTCTTTCGCAGAGTTCTGGATCGTCGCAATCCAGCAGAATATTTTCCAGCGCCAGTTGTATCCCCGCCAATGGGTTGCGCAGTTCGTGAGCGGTGCTGGCCGCGAGTTCGGCGACTACCGACAGGCGTTCGCTGCGGGCGATCTGTTGGCTTTTTTCCAGTAAGCTGGACGTGGTTTGACGTATTTTATGTTCCAGCTCGGTCGTATAGTCTTGCTGTTCCCGCTCGAGTTCGGTTAGACGCATGACCAGTTTATTGTAATTATCGAACAAAGCTTGCATGTTGGGGTCGGCGGTTTGTTGCTGAATCGGACGCCGATCGCCGCGGGCGAGCATTTGTAGGAATTCCTTCAGTGAATCCAGTGGCGTCAAAACGTTGCGTTTGAACACATAACGCCCGATCACGAAAAGAATCAGGAATGTCAACAAGGGTAAAACCACGGCCAGTTCAAATTCCAGCTGGCTGTCTTCGGCGATCTTCTCGAGTAAATTTTCTTCTTCGTAAATTTGTCGGGAAAATATTTGCCGGGTCGTGTCCAGTGTTCGCACCAGACTGTCGTTGTCGCCGGTCACCGCTTTGCCGAAGGCGGCTTGTAATTTTCGGATATCGGCGATTATGCCCGGATCATTGATTTGTTCGGGCGGCAAAATATTCTCCAGCTTAACGGCGACACGGTCGGGCTGCGAGTCTGCCTTGCTTTGTTGTAGCTGGTTCTTCAATAAGATGAAGATCGTTTCTTCCAAGCGATGGCCGTTGCGGATATCCTTTTCCAGAATATTCAGGCGTTGATGATTGCGCCAGGTCAATCCGCCGATAGCCACTAATTCAGCCAAGATAAACAGACTTAAAACCATGCTGACAACGATCAGCGGTCTGAATAATAGATTACGCATGCTCTGAAAACCTCGGTCGAATGTCCTCTCTTAAGAGGCAATAGTCAATAATTCGGATTGGGAAAATGTCGCTACTAGCGGCTTTTAGCACTGTGGGCAAGTTTGATTAAAACCATCACCGGCGATGGATTAATCGGATTAAGGAAAGTCGCCGTTTATGTTACCGACATGCTGACAAATTCAGCACGCAGCGATGCAACGACAGGCTGGTTTTGGCTCATCGGTGAGCGGACGTTCACTGCCCGCGATTCGACGCGGGCAGTGGACATTAAATAGCAGCAATTCCCACTTTGGCGTTCAAAAAGGGCATGGGGTGTGTTTGGCGAGGATGTCGGCAGCAAGGATGCTGCCGTCAAGCCCCCAGGGATGGGTTTACCCAGCACCTAAATTCCATGGCTACAGGACTATATTTTACATTCCAGGATAATTTAGGTGCTGGGCGAACGGCGCTCCTCGACAGACACACCCCATGCCCTAAACACAGCAAAAATGTTCAAACTGGGAATTGCTGCATTAAATAGGCCGATAGAAAATACCCGAGATCAAGGCAGTTTAACCGCTCGGGTGAAAACATAATCGTTCTGTTTGACGATACTGTGACAATTAAAACATTCCTGGGCGAATTCGGCGTTTTCACCATAGGGTTCGGCCTTCATGCCTTTCCAGCGCGCATAACCCCAGCCGCCGGTTTTTTTATATTTGTTCGAGTCTTTGATCATGAACTCGATATGCGACAACTTACCCGGCACCGTGGCTTGATCCCAATCGGGATGTTGCGAGTCTTTCCACACCAGTTTGCCGAGTATGCTGCCTTTGGGCCAGGGCTTGGTTTTACCGGACTTGACCGCGGCGACGGCGATATCATTGCCGACGATGATGCGCAGGCTGTTGTTGTCGGTGCGATGCGAAGTGCCGATGAATTGCCAGTTTTGATAACCTTTAGGGACCTCGATGCCGTTCGGCGCCGGGGCGATCTCTTTGGCGTTCAAGGTTTGACTGGCGCAGGCCAATAGGGGGGCGAGCAGCCAGATTGACGTTGTTTTTTTCATTCATTTTCTCCTGATTGATAGGGCGTATCAGCCTATCATAATATATCCGGCTCTAATGTCGCGACCGTTAGATTTCATTATCTTTTTGTAACTATTCAGTATCTTTCAGGGTTTAGGGAGTAGACCATTGATTTCTCGGGACGCGTGAATACTTCCATGTAAGCTCTGACTGCAACGTCCTGTTGCAGACAGCCCGATAAATCAATAGCCTACTCCCTCTGATAAAAATACGCTGAATAATTACATCTTTTTTTCATTAAACCGAGCAAGCCTTGCAGCAAGGCGTCCGGCGTAGGCGGACAACCGGGAATCACGACATCGACCGGAATCACGTTCGAGACCGCGCCGCAACAGGCGTAGGAAACACCGAATTCACCGCCGCAGGCGGCGCAGTCGCCGACCGCAATCACCCATTTCGGGTTGGGCGTCGCTTCATAGGTGCGCAGCAGCGCCGTTTGCATATGTCGGGATACCGGTCCGGTCACCAATAAGACATCGGCATGTCGCGGCGAAGCGACGAAATGAATGCCGAAGCGTTCCACATCGTAAAAGGGGTTGTTCAGCGCATGGATTTCCAGTTCACAGCCGTTACAGGAGCCGGCATCGATTTCGCGTATCGCCAAGCTTCCGGAGAAATGTTTGTCGATATGGCGCTTCACGACTATGCCCAAGCGTTCCAATTCGGAATCTTTCGGACGTTTCTGCCGTTCGGTGATGACGCCGGTTTTCAGTGTTTTGAGAAAAAGTCTTAACATCGACGAGTCCTATAAGTCATGGCCCGAATAAGAGCCGTTGACGGATTTGTTGCAGACCGGAAAATCCGGCACGATATTGTTCAGCACGATTCTTTCCAGGGCCGGCCAATTCAGTAGGCTGGGATCTCTAGCGTAAAAGCGGCTGACGCGATTGTCGTCGGCGAAGCGGACATAAGTGATGATTTCGCCGCGCCAACCTTCGATCATCGCCAGCCCCTCGCTGTGTTCGGGTGGGCGCCGCCAAGGCGCGATGATGTCGCCGCCGGGCAGTTGTTGCAGGATTTGTTCGATCAGCTTGATAGCGGCGAAGATTTCCTTGACCCGGATCCAGAGTCTGGAAGCGACGTCGCCCTGTGTTTCCACCGCCGCCTTGAAGGCCAAATGGTCGTAAGGCGGATAGGGCGCATCGCGTCGCACATCGAAATCCTGACCGCTGGCGCGGCCGACATATCCCAGGCAACCGAATAGCTCGGCGGTTTGTGTCGATAGAAAGCCGGTGGTCAATAAGCGGTCTTCCAGCGACGAATTCAAGTCCAAGGCCGGCAACAGTTCATCCAGCTCGGCGCGTAAAGCCTGTATCTCTTGCTGCATCAGCGCGCAATGTTCGTCAGACAGATTCGTGTTCACGCCGCCCGGCACGATGCTGTCCATCAGCAATCGATGGCCGAAGGTTTCGGCCTGACTGCGTTGCCATAGTTCGCGCAGGCGGCTGAACTGCATCTGGGCGAAGGCGAAGCCGACGTCGTTGCAGATCGCGCCGATGTCGCCGAGATGATTGGCGATGCGTTCGCGTTCACAGAGCAGGGCGCGAATGAATCCGGCGCGCGGCGGGATGGCGAGTCCGGCGGCCAGTTCCATCGCCCGACAGGCCGCCCAGCTGTGCGCGACTGTGCTGTCGCCGGATATGCGCCCGGCCAACTTGGTCAAGGCTTCGGGGGAGCGGCCTTCGGCCAGCTTCTCGATACCCTTGTGCACATAGCCCAAGCGCTCTTCCAAATGCAGCACGGTTTCGCCGACTGCCTGAAAGCGAAAATGCCCCGGTTCGATGATGCCGGCATGGACCGGGCCGACCGGAATTTCATAAACGCCCGAGCCGCGCGCCTTGATGAAGTTATAGTCGATGTCGGGCGGAGTCTGTTTCTCCGGTTCGCCTGGTAACGGAAAATCCTTGCGCAACGGATACTGATGTTTGTTCCAGGCTTTATGCCGTGTCCACGGCCGCGAGTCGGGGTGGCCGGCGAAGTTGACGCCGAACATATCCTGGCTATGTCTTTCGCTACGGCTGGCGGCCGGGTATAGTCCTGCTTGCGACGGCAATTCGAGGTTGTCGGCGGTTAAGGTCGTTTTCAGCCATAGGTAGCGACCCTGTTTTTCAAAACAGGCGTTGACGACAAAATCGCTGCCGAGATGTTCGGCCCAGCCTGCCGCCCAGCGGAGTCGCTGTTGTTTGGCCAGTTCTGCAAAGCGTTGCCAGTCTTCGGCGCTAATATGCCACTGTTCAATAGCGGCGCCGGCGATCCGAACGTTGATTGCGGCATTTTCCAGCAGAGCCAATAAACTCTGACGCCAATCGGACTCGAATTCACTCATAGTGGTGCGCTCCCTGAAATTAAGAGAGTGGCCTGGGTAAACCAGTTGGCCAGTGAATCGGGAATCGCCAAGCCCAGCCATAACACCAGCGCCAGATGAATGATCACAGGCCATAGATTGGCCTTGACGGCTTGTTGACCTTGCGGACATTCGCCGTAGACCATCGGTTGAATGTTGCGGAACAGTCCGGCGCAGGCGATGCCGATGCCCAATAGCAGCAGCGGAGTCAGCCACGGATAACTCCGCATCGTCGCCAGCAATACCAGAAACTCGCTGGTGAAGACGCCGAACGGTGGAAAACCGGCGATCGCCAGCGTGCCGATCAACAGGCCCCATCCGACCTTGGGTTGGGTTCGGATCAGGCCGCGAATTTTTTCGATACGCTGGGTGCCGGCGATTTGCGCGGCATGGCCGACGGTCACGAAGATGGCCGACTTAGTCAGCGAATGCACGGTCATGTGCAACAACGCGGCGAAGGTCGCAAACGGCGTGCCGATGCCGAAGGCGAAGGTCATCATGCCCATGTGTTCGATCGAGGAATAACTGAACAGCCGTTTGATGTCTTTCTGCCGGTGCAGGAAGAACGCCGCGACCAGAAACGACAACAGTCCGAAGCCCATCATCAGGTAGCCGGCAATGTCGCTGCCGGTGGCGCCGTCGACCAGCATCTTGTTGCGCACGACCGCATACAAGGCGTCGTTCAGCAGCAGGCCGGACAATACCGCCGACATCGGCGTCGGGCCTTCGGAATGCGCGTCCGGCAGCCAATTGTGCAAGGGCACCAAGCCGATTTTGGTACCGTAGCCGACCAGCATGAAGACGAAGGCGATCTCCAAGATGTCGGGGTTGAGCTTGCCGGCATGATCTAACAGCACCGACCACATCAGCGCGTTTTCGGCATCGTTGATTTGGGTCGCCGCATAATACAATAATATCGTGCCGAACAAAGCCTGGGCTATACCGACGCCGCACAGGATGAAATACTTCCAGGCCGCCTCGACCGATTCTGGGGTTCGGTACAGACTGACCAGCAGTACGGTCGCCAGCGTCGCCGCCTCCATCGCCACCCACATGATGCCCATATTATTGGTGGTCAGCACCAGATACATCGCAAACATGAACCCCTGATACATCGAGTAATACAACTTCAGGCGGGTGTCGGTCAATTTACCCAGCTGTTTTTCATGATCCATATAGGGAGCGGAAAAAATAGCCGTGGTCAGGCCGACGAAGGCGGTCAATACGATCAAATAGACATTGAAGGAATCGACGATGAAATACTGATCAGTCGAAATCAGTGCGCCTGAATTGAAGACGTTAAGCGCCAACGACAATGACAGCAACAAGGCGATGCCATTGAACCAGACGTTTTGCCGACCGATGTCTTCCTTGTGCCCCAACATCGCGAAATAAATGATTCCAACAAAGGGCAATAGCAGCAGTAAATAAGCCGGAATCATTCATCCTCCTCGCTTAAGCGGTTTAGACGGTCCACATCCAGCGTATCGATGCTGTTGCTGATATGCAGGAAAAAGATGCCGAACAATACCGCGGCGACCAGCACATCGAAAGCCACGCCCAGTTCGACCACCATCGGCATGCCGCGGGTGGAGACGATTGCGGCGAAGAACAAGCCATTTTCGATCGACATGAAACCGACGACATGAGCGATGGCCTGGCGATGCGAAATCATCAGCAACATGCCCAACAGCACCACGGCCAGACTCAAGGCCAAGGCATTGAGCAGAACGATGGTCGAGTCGGCCAGGATCGGATGCAGCACGTAATAACTGAATATCACCAGCGAGGCGCCGCCCAGCATGATCGTGGTTTTATTGTTCAGCGCTTCGACATCGCGGTGCATGTTCAGTTTCAGGATATGCCCCCTGAGCATCCAGGGGATGAACAAGACCTTCAGCACCAGCGTGATCGCCGCGGAAATATAGAGATGATGATTGCTGAAACTGTAAGCCGCCAGCGCGGTCGCCAGCACCAGCAGCAAGCCCTGCAGCGCGAAGACGAACACCAACCGCAATAAGCGGCCCTGGCCCAGCATGATGAACGAGGTCAGCATGATTAATCCCGCCAACGATAGGATGATTTGAGTATACAAATCCAATTGTTCGATATTCATTAGCGGGACGCCTCCAGAATGATATGACTGAGCATTCCCAGCAGCCCCAGCAAGTAGGCGAAACTGAGATATTCCTGCACCCGGAACAGGCGCATTTTTGCGAACAGCGTTTCCGACAGCGCCAACACGATGGCCAACAGCGCCAGTTTACCGACGATCGCCAATAGCCCGTAGCCCAGATCTTGCAACGTCAATGTTTCGGCGATGCCCCAAGGAAAGAAGATATTGGCGATCAGCACGCCATACAACATCAGCTTCAGCTGGCTGGCCCATTCGATCAGCGCCAAGTGGCGGCCGCTGTATTCCAGGATCATCGCTTCGTGGATCATCGTCAGTTCCAGATGGGTGGCGGGATTGTCCACCGGAATGCGGCCGCATTCGGCGATCGCCACCAGCACTAGCGCGAACAGAGCGAAGATGAACGAGGGCCGTAACACCATGCCTTCCCCCAAGACGTGGGCGATGGCATAGGACAGGTTGGTGGTCGAGGCTGTCATCGTCAGCGTGAATATCGCCATCAGCATGGCCGGTTCGGCCAGCGATGAAATGGTCATTTCCCGCGACGAGCCCATGCCGCCGAAGGCGGTGCCGACATCGAGGCCGGCCAAGGCCAGGAAAAAGCGGGCGAAGGCGAAGAAGCCGACCAATACGATGACATCGGCGCCGGCGGCGGTCGGCAGATCGACCGCAATCAGCGGCACCACCGCGGCAGCCAATACCATCGCCGAAAAGATAATGTAGGGCGAGATCACGAACAGCCAAGAGGCTTGCTTGGAGACTACCGGTTGTTTGTGCGTCAATTTGAGCAAATCGCGATAAGGTTGCATCAATGAGGGCGCCTTGCGGTTCTGTAAGTAGCATTTACAGCGCTTCAGCCAGCCGGCCAATAGCGGCGCCAAGATGATGAACAGCAATGTTTGCAGGATGGCGAGTAAGACATTCATCAGCTGATGATCCATAACAACAGTAATAAGGTGGCGAACGAGTAGGCCAGATAGGTGCGTATGTTGCCGGTTTGGATGCGTCCGATCAGGCGAGCGGAGCGGTTGACGCTACGTTCCAGCGGTTGATAGAGACTCGGCCAGCAATGGTCCTCGACATGAAGTTGATAATGGATATCGCTTACCTGCAGTCCGATGTCGTCCGTTTGCCGGTCGATTTGTTCTTCGAGTCGCCAGACCTTGGCGAAGATGCGCCGAAACGGCATCGTGAAGGCGCCGCCGGTGTATTGCATCCGAGGCGTGATGCCGCCAAAGCCGCAATCCCAGGTTTCCGATTGGCGTAGCGCCATGGCCGGGTCGCGGCGCAGATAGCGAAAACTGATGCCGCCGGCGATCAGTACGCCGAGCAACACCAGCGGCGCTGCATAAGAGGCCTGTTCGGCGCCGACCGGCGCCAGCCACAGCCAACCGGCCGCGTTCGGATTGGGCAGGCTGTGTCCCAGCAATTGCAGGGACACCGACTCGATTAAATTGATGATCAGGCCCGGAAAGATACCGAATAAAAAACATAACGCCGCCAGCAGCGCAAGACTGAGTCGCATGCCTTTATCGTCACACTCCTGCGCTTTGGCGCTGTGGCTGGAACGCGCCTGTCCCAGGAATACTATGCCGTACAGGTTGACGAAACATGCCGCCGCCAAGGCCGCGGTCAACGCCAACGCGGCCGCAGCGACCGGAATCAGGCTGCGCAGCACGCCGTCAGCGAGCACGTCGACTTGTAACGCGGTCTGAAAGGCCAGCCATTCGGAGACGAAACCGTTGAACAAGGGCAAGGAAGCTATGCTCATGCAGGCGACCAGCAATAATTTGCTGGTATCGGGCATGCGTTGGATCAGACCGCCCATCAGCTCGATATTCAGTTGATGCACCTGATGCTGGATGATGCCGGCGCCGAGGAACAACAGATTCTTGAACAAAGCATGATTGAAGGCATGCAGTAATGCCGCGATCAGACCCAGCGCGGCCAGTTGCGGATGGCCTTTGGCCAGAAAGATCATCGCCAGACCCAGTACCATGAAGATGATGCCGATGTTTTCCACCGAGCTATAGGCCAACAAACGTTTCAAATTAGCTTGCATCATCGCATAGAGGATGCCGGCCAGAGCCGAAAACGCCCCCAGAATCATCAATGCGACTCCCCATTGCCATTGGATGTCTCCGAGCAGGTCGAAACTGAAACGGATCAGGCCGTAGACGGCGACTTTTAACATCACGCCGCTCATCAATGCAGAGATATGCGATGGCGCTACCGGATGAGCTTCCGGTAACCAGACATGCAGCGGCGCCAATCCCGCTTTCATGCCGAAACCTAGCAAAGCCAGCACGAAGGCGATGCTGGACCAGGTCTCCGATAAGCCGATTCGACGCAGGGCGTCGAAGGTGAAGCCGTCGGCAAAAGCGGCCAGCACTCCGAAGGCCAGGATGATCATGATCGCGCCGACTTCGGCCATGATCAGATAGACGAAGGCGGCGCGGCGATTGGTCGAATTTTCATGCTGAAAAGCGACCAGAAAATAACTGGCCACCGACATCAATTCCCAGGCGATCATGAAAAAGAAGGCGTCATCGGCTAGCAATACCAGTAACATGCCGGCGATAAACAATCCGGTAAACAGTCCCAGCACGGCAAAGGGGTGAGCTTGTTCGTCGTCATCCTTGACATAGCCCGGTCCATAACAGGCAACGGCCAGGATGGCGATGCCGATGATTAAATAAAACAGGCCGGACAAGCTGTCGAAGCGGACATGCCAGGGCAGCCAAGGCAAGCCCAGGCTGAGTTGATCGGTCACGACGGCTTGGCTTAGCAAGACGCTTAAGCCGGCTAGGATCGCCGAAACGGCGCTAATGCCTAACAACACAAATGAAGTCAGTTGTATCCGCCGCGGATAACCGTTTGCTTCCAACCAGTCTTTGCAATGCCGGAGTTGCGCCGGGTAGCGGGCGCAACAGGTTTGCGTAAGACTCATCAGATTGTTGCGTTGCCGCATCAGCAAGGCGCACAAAGCCGATAGCAAACTGAAGCAAACGGCGGCATAAGCTAAGAATAGAATCATCGTCAGTTCCCAACGAAAAAGTTGTTAAAGCGAGCTGCCGTGCCGACGTTCGTCCTCGGTCATCAGGCGCGCCGCCAGTGCATGATTGGAAAAGGTATGGATCGGCTCGCCGATCTGTCGGCAGCTTCCGCCTCGGCTTTGATAAGCCTGGATGAAGTCATGGAAATATTCCATCACAGTATGATCGATAAGGTAGCCGTTAGAAAAGTCCAGCGTTAAATTTTTTCCGTCAGGCAGGTTATCCAAGGTTTTTTTCAGCGGCAGAAAATTGGTGAACAAGACGGAACCAATCAGTTTAACGACGATGCCATCGTCCGTTTCAATCACGTGGAAGTGGACCTTAAACAAATTAGACCACCACACGCCGCGCAGGAGATGCACAAATATTTTGACGCTTATGCCGATCGCCACGCCGATCAACAGATCGGTCGCTAACACGCCGGCGATGGTGACGATGAATATGAAAAACTGTTCGCTGCCAATTTTAAGAACCTTGCTGAATTCCTTAGGCGAGGCCAACCGGAAACCGGTGTACACCAGCAAGGCGGCCAAAGCGGCCAACGGTATGCTGTGTATGACCTGGGGAAACAAGACGACAAACAACAGCATCAACGAGCCGTGAAAGAAGTTGGCCCAGCCGGTCTTGGCGCCGTTGTCGATATTGGCCGAGCTGCGAACGATCTCGGAAATCATCGCCGAGCCGCCAATCAGACCAGACAGCGTATTGCCGGCGCCGATCGCGCCCAAGTCCTTGTCCAAGTTGGAATGGCGCTTGTAGGGGTCGAGCTTGTCGACTGCGACGGTGCTGAGTACGCTTTCCAGGCTGCCGATCAGGCAGATGCTGACCACCGCGACCCAGAATTCTCCGGTGAAGAATTTACCGAAGTTCGGCAAATAAAAACTGGACAGGAAATGGTTGGAGATGGCAACCAAGTAGTTGGGGCCGACTTCGCCGTCATGCAAGGCCTGACCGGTCAGCATTTCCAGCTGGCGGGGCAGATGGAAAATATGCTGGTGTTGCAGGTCGAAAAAAGTGCCCAGACCTATGCCCAGCAACACCACGACGATCGGCGCGGGGACTTTTTTCAACAACGGATGCCGCAATCTGTTCCACAAAATCAAGATCAACAGACCGGCGCTGCCGATCAAACCGATTTCGGCATTCATGTTGAACATGCTGTGAGGTATCTGCGCCATCGTCGAAAACAGGCTGCCGGGGTCCGGAGTCACGCCCAGCATGACATGGATTTGCTTGGTCATGATGATAATGCCGATCGCCGTCAGCATGCCGTGCACCACCGAACTGGGGAAAAACGAACTGAGGCTGCCGGCCTTGAAAAAAGCCAACGCCATTTGCAGGATGCCGGCGACCATGATCGCAGCCAGGGCATATTGATAGCCTGCGCTAGCATCGCCTTCGCCGAGAGTCTGAACGGCGTCCAGTATCACCACGATCAAACCGGCGGCGGGGCCGGTGATCGTGACATAGGAACCATTGATCCGGGAAACAAACATGCCGCCGACGATGGCGCTGATGATGCCGGCCATCGGCGGCAAGCCCGAAGCCATCGCGATGCCAAGACATAAGGGCAAGGCGATCAGAAAGACCAAGAAACCTGACAGCAGGTCATCGCGCCAGTGTTTTTTCAAGCCGGCTAAACCGGATTCAGGTGTCGTCTGTTGCAAATATTCGTTGTTCACAATCTGATCCCAATAGTTGAAACACAATCGACTTTCAGCAAAACCTATGCCAGAGGTGGGGCGGTCCGTAATGCTTTGAATTATTGGGTATTTATTTTTTAGTTGACGGAGCAAGGAGTCTACGCCAAGGCGGGTTGGTTGATATAAACCAATATTGACTGGTTGATATCAACCAAACGTTCGCCGGAAAAAAAGAATTGAGTCGATAGTCTTCGCTTAACCCAAAATTAACCTGCCATTAACCCTTACTGAACTTGGCTTTTTTTATCATTGCAGCCGGTTGTTTAATTAACGGGAGACATGGTCTTGCATACCCAAATTCGGTGTGAGTTTGATCGTTTCGTCATCACGCACTTCATTGTTCCGTTCATGATGTTTGTGCTGGTTTTTTCCATGCTGGAGTTTTCCCGCCTGGATCTTCAAATCGCACAGTATTTTTACGATTCACTGCAACAGCAATGGCCGTGGCGCAATCACTGGCTAACCAAAACTGTGCTTCATGACGGGGGGCAGAAATTGAGCATCGCCATGGGGATATTGGTGTTCGGCGCCTTGCTGTTGTCGCGTTTTTACGCGAGCTTACGGCCTTATTCAAAGTTATTGGCCTATCTGTTTGTCGCCAGCATCACCGGTCCGGTGCTGATCGCGGTATTGAAGAACAATACCCATATCTATTGTCCCTGGGACCTAACCCTGTTCGGCGGCGACAAGCCTTATATCCGTCTGTTCGATTTCGCCAACTATCCATTGGCAATTGGGCGTTGTTTTCCCGCCGGACACGCCGGCGGAGGTTACGCCTTCATCAGTCTGTATTTTTTTCTGTTGGCCATAAAACCCGACTATCGGCACTACGGACTGCTTGCCGGCATGGTGATCGGCATCATTTTTGGCGTGACTCAACAAATGCGTGGCGCTCACTTTTTGAGTCATGACATTTTCTCATTAGCAATCTGTTGGTTTTCCTCGTTGTTCCTTTTTGGCGTCTTTTTTTGGAAAGAACTGCAATGGCAATAAATTCAAGTCGCACTGCATCTATGAAATCTCGTTTTTCCATCCTGACTCTGGCTTTTGCCATCAGTCTGCCTATTTTTGCGCTATTCCGGGTGATGTTGCTGCTTAGGCATTATGCGGATATCGATGAGCCAGCCTACAAGGTGGTCATCGCCTTGTTCTTAGGCGTTATCCATGACGTCGCCTTTCTAAGCTATTTGTTGATTCCATTTGCACTGTATTTATTGTTGGCGCCGAATCGTTTTTACCGTTCGCGAGTCAACAAGGCGATCATCTATCTGTTGTTTTTCGCGTGCCTGTACGGCCTTTACTTCGACATGGTGGCGGAATGGCTGTTCTGGAGCGAATTCGGCGTTCGTTTCAATTTCATCTCGGTCGACTACCTGATTTACACTCATGAGGTGATCAACAATATCATCGAATCCTATCCGTTGACCGGGTTGTTGAGTGCGATATTCGTCGCCGCGGTGTTGACGTTTGCGCTGTCCCGAAAAAAACTGCACGCTAGGCTAATGGTCGAAGACCGCTTCGCCAGCCGCGCTAAAATGGCGTTGGCTTTATTGGTGCTGCCGTTGGTCAGCTATGCGGCGATCGACCAGTCCCTGCATGAGATTTCTCGAAACCGTTTTATTAATGAAATCGCCACCAACGGCCCTTATCAATTTTTCGCCGCCTTCAGAAATAATGAAATCGATTATCGTCATTTCTATGCGTTGGACGATGATCGGCTTTTATCGCGGCAAATCAGAGCGTTGGTCGGTATCGATGGAGGTGACAAAGGGGCATCGGGACTCTATGATGTCAACAGACATATCAGCCGTTCAGGCGACGAAAAGCGCCTGAATGTGGTTTTGATTACCGTGGAAAGCCTGAGCGCCAACTTCCTGGCGCATTTCGGCAATGAGGAAAAACTGACGCCGTTTCTGGATCAATGGCTGGATGACGGGCTGTTATTCACGAATTTCTATGCCACCGGCACGCGCACGACCCGCGGTCTCGAGGCGCTGACTTTGTCGGTGCCGCCCACGCCGGGCCGATCGATCGTCAAACGGCCGGATAACGCCAATATGTTCAGTCTGGGGCGGGTGTTTCAGCAGAAAGGTTACGAGACGGTGTTTTTATATGGCGGTCGAGGATATTTCGACAACATGAACGCCTTTTTTTCCGGCAACGGTTATCGCATCGTCGATCAGACCGAGCTGAGCGATGAGGAGGTGCATTTCGAGAATGCCTGGGGTGTCGCCGACGACGATTTGCTGCGTCGAGCCCTGAAGGAAGCGGACCGGGAATTTGCCGCAAACAAGCCTTTTTTGTTTCATATCATGACCACCAGCAATCATCGCCCCTATACTTATCCGGAAGGCAAGATCGATATTCCCTCCGGAACGGGACGTTCAGGAGGAGTCAAGTATACCGATTATGCGCTGAAGGAATTTATTGCGGCGGCCAAGGATAAGCCCTGGTTTGATGATACCGTGTTTGTTCTTGTCGCCGATCACTGCGCAGGCAGTGCGCGGAAAGCGGCCTTGCCGGTGGAAAAATATCATATTCCATTATTTATTTATGCCCCGAAACATGTAAAGCCCGGTAAAATAACGACCTTGTCCAGCCAGATCGATGTCGCGCCGACCTTATTGGGCTTGTTGAATTTTAGTTACGATAGTCATTTCTTCGGCAAAGATATCCTGCAAATGCCGGCCAAACAGGGGCGGGCTTTGATCGGCAACTATCAGAAGCTGGGCCTGCTTAAAAACAATAAACTGACCTATCTGGCGCCGCAACAGCAGGTGTTTGTGATTGACGACCCTCTGAATAAAAATGAACTGCTGTCGCCGGAAAACGAGCAGGAATTAGTGCAGGAAAACATGGCGTATTACCAGGCGGCTGATTATATTTGGACGCATCGCTTAAATCGTTATCAGTAACAGCGGTCGGCAATGATTTTCGTGCGAACATAGCGCTAAATGCCGCAGGCTTTAAACCAGAGGAAGTTTTTCTTCATGAAAATCGCTGAACTATGACTGTCAATCATTCGAGCTGCTCTTTAACCGTTTATGCCTGGCTGTCGATTGCCGCGGCGGTCGCGACGATCACGTTGAAGAGCTATGCCTATTGGCTGACCGACTCAGTCGGCTTGTTATCCGATGCGATGGAATCGTTGATCAATCTGGCGGCGGCGGTCATCGCGCTGCTGGCTTTAACGGTGGCGGCTAAGCCGCCGGATGAAAAGCATGCTTACGGTCACGAAAAAGTAGAATATTTTTCTAGCGGCGCCGAAGGCGTACTGATTTTGTTGGCGGCGATCAGCATCATGTGGGTGGCTTGGGAAAGGCTCCTGCATCCGCAGCCAATTCGGCAGTTGGATATCGGCTTGGTCGTTTCGGCGATCGCCTCATTAATTAATTTACTGGTGGCGCGAGTATTGATCAGGGTCGGTAAGCGGCGTCAATCGATCACGCTGGAGGCCGATGGCAGACATTTGTTGACCGATGTGTGGACGACGGCTGGCGTCATCGCCGGCGTGGGTGTTATTGCCGGCCTGCAATGGCTGGGCTATCAGGGCTGGGAAAGACTGGATCCGATCATCGCGATATTGGTGGCCGTCAATATCGTCTGGACCGGCATCGGTTTGATGCGTCGCACCTTTGCCGGATTGATGGACGTCGCATTGGACAGTCGGGAACAGGAAACGATCATCGCGATATTGGATGAGTTCGTGCGGCGAGAAGGCATCGCCTACCACGCGCTGCGCACACGCTATTCGGGGAGTCGTCGTTTTATCTCGGTGCATATACTGGTGCCTGGCGTATGGACCGTGCAACAAGGCCACGACTTGCTAGAGCTGATCGAAAGCCGAATCAGCCGCCGTTTTGACAGCATCGATATCGACACCCATCTGGAGCCGATAGAGGACATCGTCTCATGGCGACATAATCATTAACTGAATCAGGAGAACTTATGAGTAATAGAGTTAAAGTCTGGGATCTGCCGCTAAGAATTTTTCATTGGACGTTGGTTGCGGCCTTCCTGATTGCTTATGTCAGCGAAGACGATTTGCTGACGGTCCATGTTTGGGCGGGTTACCTGATTGGCGGATTATTACTGTTTCGGATCGTTTGGGGGTTTGTCGGCAATCGTTACGCCCGCTTTGCCAATTTTATTTGCAGCCCGGCCGCGGGGCTGCGCTACCTGCAGGAAGTGGTCGAGTTGAAAGGCAAACGCTATCTTGGCCATAATCCGGCCGGCGCCTGGATGATCGTGTTGTTGCTGCTCAGTCTATTGCTGACGACGTTGACCGGGGTTGCCGTTTACGCGGCGGATCAGAGCGCCGGGCCTATGGCCGGACTGGTCGGGACTGCACAGGAAGAATTATGGGAGGAAAGCCATGAGTTTTTTGCCAATTTGACGGTGTTTTTGGTTATTCTGCATGTATTGGGCGTACTGCTTGAAAGTTTCGTGCATCGTGAAAGTCTGGTCAGGTCGATGTGGCACGGTTTTAAAAGAGCGGAGGAAGAGGGGGATTAGCGGGGATTGGTTGCCTTTTCGATGGTTTGATCGTTTTTTTGGCGTCTGGCTTTGGGCGGTTTACAACGGGTTTGGTTTATAAAAGATGGGATGATCATGAATTATGATGCGTTTGCTGATTATTGAGGATAATCAAGACTTGGCTTTGGAATTGGCGGATTATTTTGAAGACCAGGGCAACGTCATTGATTGCGCCAGCGACGGAGTGACTGGTTTGCATTTGGCCGTGATCAATGTCTATGATGTGTTGATTCTGGATCTGAGTCTGCCGGGCATGGATGGATTGGAGCTTTGCCGGCGTCTACGCGAAGATGCCGGCAAATGGTTGCCGGTGCTGATGCTGACCGCTAGAGACACCCTCGATGATAGAATCCGGGGCTTTGAACACGGTGCGGACGATTATCTGGTCAAGCCGTTTTCGTTGAAGGAGCTGCAACTGCGAGTTCAAGCACTAGCCAGGCGCGGCGCTGGTTCCCGTCAGGCACAGGTGTTGCATTGTGATGATCTGCGCTTGAACGTCGAAACGCGGGAAGTTAGCCGTGGCGGCAAGGAAATCGAACTCACCGTCATCGAGTTTCAGATCCTTGAATTACTGATGCGGCGCAGTCCGAAAGTGGTCAGCCGAAATGAAATGACTGCTAAAATCTGGGGGGACCATCCTCCCGACGCCGATGTATTAAAAGTGCATATTCATCATCTTCGCAACGCCATCGACAAACCCTTTGCCGAACAGTTATTGCATACGGTCAGAGGCGTCGGTTACAAACTACAATCCGAACATGCCCTACCGTCTGAATCTTAGATACCGGATCTTTTTCACCTACCCGTTGCTGGGATTTTTGATCAGTGTGCTGGTCATTGTCTTTTTTATTTTCTCCTTTGATCTGTTGGAAAGGCAATATATGGATAACTTTTTGCTGGAGGAACTCGATCATTTTATTGAGAACAGCACGTCGAATCCGGAGTTGACCGAACAGCACGCCAGTCACTGGGAAATCTATAAGATCGATGACGATCACCCGTTCGACTTGCTCAACTTCCTGTCCCAATATTCTCCCGGCACCTATGATGTGGAATTACGCGGTCAAATGTACGATATCGGCATTGCCGAACGCGATGGCGCAAGATATTACATACTCTACAACGATCAGGATGCGGAAGCGCTGGAAATCAATTTGATCGCCTTCATGGTCGCTAGCGCATGCGTGATCATCTGGGCCGCCACCGCTTACGGTTTGTGGTTTTCCAAACGGGTGTTGAAGCCGGTGATGTCATTGGCCGATGAAGTCAGGACGCTGGACCTTGGCGCCGCCGAAGCGATTGAGGTCGATAGCTATGCGCAAGATGAAGTCGGTTTTCTGGCTTCCGAATTTGACAGTTATATCAATCGGATCAGAAGGTTGATCGAACGGGAGCGGGAATTTACTGCGAATGCCAGTCACGAGCTGAGAACGCCGCTGACGATTATCAAGGCGGCGACCGAAGCGCTATTGTTGCGGCAGAATTTGCCGGAAGACATCAGAACCAGGCTATTAAGGATAGAACGGGCGGTTAACGAGATGAACAATTGTCTGCAGGTGTTGCTGATCTTGTCGCGGGAACCGGACCGGTCGCAGTTATTGACCGACTCGACGGATTTGGTCAGGTTGGTGGAGCAATTATTAGAGGATTATGAATCTCTGCGTCCGCCGGCGGTGAAAATTGTCAAGCATTTCGCGGCGAGGCCTGTCATCAAGGCACAGGAGGCGATGTTGTCGATCGTGTTGTGTAATGTGATCAAAAATGCCTTTTCCAATACCGTTGAAGGCGCCATTACCATAGAGATCGATGATCATCGGCTGACGTTGACCGATACCGGCAAAGGCATACCTCAAGAGTGTTTGCCACAGGTGGTCAAACGCGGTTATAAGGATCGGCATAGTGAGGGTCAGGGCTTGGGCTTGTCGCTGGTGCAGCGGATCTGCGATTATTATCAGTGGCGGCTCTCCATCGACAGCATCAGCGGCCAAGGGACGACGGTGATGCTGGAGTTCGCGCCAGTAACCCCGGATGGCTATGAAATGCCTCGTGAAGGGAGGGGCGTGTATTGAATTCTTTTGGCGGATCCGCTTGCGCGTGATCCACCTCACGGGGGCGGGTAGGGTGTGCTGACGAAAGGAAGCGCACCGGTTTTTGATGCGCTTCTCGCTGTTCAGCACATCCTACGCAGGAAGGCAGAGGGTTGACGTGGGAGCGCCGCCCTAATCTCGAAAAGCGGAGAAAGGGCAATCACGTTAGGTTGCTGGTGATTGCCACGTAAGCCACCTCCTTGAGTTTGCTTTGCTACAGCCGTCCTTGGCGTTATTGCAAAACCTGCATGTGGATATCATCGGCCACCATCCGGCCGGCGATAATGATCACAGTTGATCCATCTCATCGCCCCAATCAATGCTGTCTGAGACATAGTAGCGGAAACTTCGATGTTCATCCTGTTGTCGTCTCAACACAAACAATGCGCGGCCTACGCCACGGCGCCGATAACCGCCGTTTTCTTTGCCGAGGATTTGGTCGCGCCAGGTGCCGAAGTTGACGTAAGTAAAATTACTGCGCGGACGGGATGAATTCGGTTCAGCATATTCCATGCCGGCGTCCGATTGCAGTGGTATATGGGTATGACCTTCGCCGTGAAGACGAAAGCCGCGTTCCCAAAAGGCTTTTTGAAATGTCGGGAATTTTTGAATATCCTTAAAGCTCGCGCCGTCTTTGTGATAGACAGTCAAAGGCAACAGTTTTTTGTCGATAAATCCCATGAGGCTGAGAATCGCCTTGACCAGGGTCAACTGAATGCGGAACAAGCGAAAGGGACCGGTTAGCTTCAACCAGGCGCGGGCCGCTTTTAACATGATGCGCCTTTTCTTCGGCGAACTTTCCAGCGTAAAATCCCAGCTCAGCCACTCGCATATCGCCTGATACAGTTCTGATTCTATGATGTCACGAACTACCGCACTGGTTTCTTCACGCCGGGCTTCCTGCAATATACGGGTTACCGCCGCGGAAGAAGGCCGGTACAAATCCAGCTCATCCAAAATGCACTTTATGCGAGAAATTTCGGGTTCATTCCTTCCGGCCAATTGGTTTTTAGCTTGAAAAATAAACGTCGATAAAACACCGGCCGCGACGCTGTCGCCGAAGCACGCCGCGGTAAAGGGCTGATATTGCAATGTTTGCCAAATATCGGTACGCCAACCGTCGCCGACTGCCCACCCCAATTGATCGTTTTCCTGGTTAACGGCAAGGCTGTTGTTGGAATCGCGCCATTGGCCATGAGTGAGAAATAACCGTAAATCCTCATCTCCCCAATAGAATGGGAGCCAGGGTACGGTTTTGGGGTCGATAAAATGGTTTTCGTTAGCGAAGTACATTTTTCCGATCCAGCGTCGGTATTCTGGCGACAGTTCTGCAACCGGCTGGCCTAGGCAATCCTCGTAAAAGGATCTCAAAACCCGCTCGTCGGTCAACATTTCCTTGTCATGATTGCCGAGCAGCACGATGACATTGGTTTCTGTGCCATCGTGTTTGAGTGTGCTGCGCAGATTTTGTAAATGATAAAAAAATCCGCAGCTACCGTGTCGATGAGATTGAGACGCCTCGTCTTTTTGACCCGTTTGCGGTTTCCGGGCATGCAATTCAACAATACCCTGCATGATTTCGTTTAGCGCTTCATGGAATTTAGGGTTGGCTTGTTCGGGATTATCCGGCTCGGTTCTTTCCCAGGGGTACACGCCTTTTTGAGCCCAGACCGCAGTACGGATCATGTCGGCAACATCGCCAACCACCACTAGCGTCAATTCTTCAATGGTATTTTTCCGGCAAGTGCTGATGATTTCATTGAAAAAATCTTCCCAGGCCGTTTCCTCGGCGCTTTGTGTACCGGCCGTGCCGTCGGTGAAATGGACGTCGCTGATGCAGACGCATAGGCGGTTCTGTTTTGCCGGCGCTTTGCGTTCGGGTTGCAGCGTCTCCAGCGTGATGTTGAGGCTTTCGGATGTAGTCATAATGTTGTCCCTCAATCCCGGTTTTGTTCTAAAAATTGCAGGAAGCGGGGGAAAATGTCTTTATCGACGTTTTTACCCATAAACACGTCTTGGTGGCCATAGCCGGGGAAAACATGCAGCTGATGGCGTCCAGGAACAATTTCTTCCAAACGACGGTGACAAACGATGTTGGAGTCGGTGAATACCTTGTTTTTTTCTCCGGTCACGAATAACACTGGCGTTTCGATTTCCTCGGCATATTGGAAATAATTGTCGGGCAAGGGGCGATAGCGCGGGTCTTCGGTATTGTATTTCACCGCGGTATTGTCGTTGTTAACCATTTTATTGACATGCCGGTAATAGTTGACGCTGACGCCGCCATAAAGGTCGCCGCCGCGGCGGTGGGTCACATCGAGCAAATTTTCATGGCTGTACAGCGCGGGAAAACCGGTCCCCCACATGAAACTCAGCATATGACATTCCGGGACATCGCATTCACGATGGAATAAGGAGACGCCCCAGCCGATGGCTTTGCCGATCGACCAGCCCGGTTCGCGCCGCCAGTATGGATTAAGATATTCGAGACTGAAAACATAGTCTGATAAGAAAGGTCCCAGGGATAACTTGACCTTGGACCACTTCGGAATTCGCGGCGTTAATGCGACGCTGTTGGCGATAACGCTACGGATACCGGTGACGGTCTTGCCAAACAACGCCATCGTAAACGATACCGAGCCCAGGCAATGGCAAATCACATGGATGCGGCGGTTCGGCCCGACCGCTTCACGCACTTTAGCGATGGCGGCTGGGTGGTCGTATAATGCGATATCGTCCATGTTGAAGTTGTTCCGATGCAGGTTGTAGGAAAAGCGATTACTCATCCGATAATCCAGCGTCCATACGTCTTCGAAACCATGGTCGAGCAGGTATTGAACCAGATTATTATGTTCGGGCATGATGAACATATCGGAGGAGGTCGTTAAACCGTGCAGGATAACGACGACGTCATCACTGGCCGCACGTTGATAACGCAGCAAACTTAAGCCCAGTTTGTCGGTCGTGTTGAAGGGGTGGGTCGTGATTTCGGCATCTTTGACGCCTTCGGTGGTATAAAGCGGGATTTCCCGTTCGAAGGCCCCCATTCGCGGCATCAACGAGGGGCCGTAAATATCCCAGAGTCCTCCCATGAAAAACTTTCCGAAGCGTTCGATGCCTTGCATGCGTTCGGCGAGATTGCCGCCGCCGCTACGTATCGTGGTCAATTGTTTCATGAAATCCATCGTTTCGATATGCAGAATACCGACCGCGTACAGCTCGGCCTTAGCTTCTTGTTCGGCGGCTACATGTCCGCGAAACAGATTGGTGAATAACGTCGTGGTATCGCGCCATAAATCGGGACCGACGTTATCCTGAATTTCCTTGACGCCGCTGAAAGTCATCGGCTGGCCGGCCGAGTCATTAAAAAACAGTCGATAACGCATTTGTTTGCGGTTCAAATCGGCGCTGTCGACGAATAGATTGAAAACCCCTTTTTCGACGGTACAGCGGCCGCCGACCAAGTCTCCTTCGACATAGCCTATGGCTTCGGCTTGATGTTCCGGGGATTGCAGAAATTGATCCAGGTCTTCGCTACGGATGGTCAAATGAAACATGAAGTAATGGTTTTGTTCCCGGCCTCGTTGAAAACCGTCCTCGAACGCGGTCTCGTCCGCGCTCATATAGCCTTTCATTTCTTCGGTGAATTGGAATGAGATTGCTGTTGAATTGTTAGTCATAATGATTGTCTCGAGGTCGCGTTATTGTTGATCGTTGATGCCCAAATCGGCGTTCGGTTTAATGCCGGTAATTCCTTCGGCAATCCATTCGGCTGTCGCGGAAATGGTCGCAATGGGATTGGAACCGACCGCGCTGGGCAATATTGAACCGTCCGCGACATAGAGGCCTTTATAGCCAAAGGCTTCACCGCGATTTTGCGGATTTCCGCTGACCACTCCTTGATCCGGTGAGTCCGCTATAATACAGCCGCCCAAAGGATGTACGGTAATGTTGTGACGGTAAGGAAAAAAGGACGTGATGTTGCGGAATACCGGCCAACCCCAGGTCGGCAGTGGAATAAAGCAACGCCCTTTGACAAATTCCTGGAACCGTTTGCCGGTATCGAGGATGGCCTGATAAAGCGCCATGCTGGTGCTCTGCGGCCAATGCAAATCGATTCGGCCCTGTTTGTTTAACGATAATTTGCCGTCGCCGTGGTCCAGGCCCATGCATAACAGCACGCTGCTTTTATAGGATATGTCGCCTTTCAGTAGTTGATGAAAAGCCGAACCGAGCATGCCGGTCCATGAGCCGGTTGAAAGGCCTTTTTTCAGCCAGTCCCAGGCTATTTTTAACGTTCGTAAGGCTTTACGTATCCAGCCCATCGGATAGAAGCCCTCGATATACCAGGCAGCAAAACCGGGGTAGGCGGCATCCTCGAATATAAACGCTTGATTACGCTTGAAGTCGGAATACAGGTTATAGTCCGTGTACTGGGTAATCACCGGGCCGTAATTAGGGTCGGCTGGTTTTTGGCCTTCGGCGACGAAAGAGAGAAAATCACCATTGCCGGAGAACCAATGGCCCAGTTTTTGACTAAGATTCGGCAGGGTTTTGTGTACGTCGCGGCAGCGGAATAAAAGTTCGTTACTGCCGAATGTGCCGGCGGAGATGATGACGCGTTGGGTCGTGACTTGTAGGGTCTCATCTTTTTCAAGGTCGTTAAAGACGATCCTATAGCCGTTTGTACCGTCGGCTGCGCTATCGTCTTCACCTTCCGCATTCAACGGGACGATTTTGTCTACCAGGCACTCGGTCAAAATTTTTCCACCGTGTTGGGTTTCGCCCACATGCAGATAGTTCAAGTCCAAGGTGTTTTTGGAATGGGTATTGCACCCGACGTCGCATTCGCCGCAATAGACGCAGGAGGTTTGTAGGGCGCCATAGCGATTGGGTTCTTGTTGACCAATCGGCAGCGCTTCGCTTTTCCCCTTATAGCTATAGTCATTGCCAAAAAAAACGCAGATATCGGCCAAGGTGCTGGTGCGGTTTTCGTTTTTGGCGAATTCCTGAAACAATTCGGTGCGTACAATGCGGCGTCTTGGGTTTTGTTCCCAGGAAGGAATGGGGCGCGCCCCTAGCACTTCTTGCGCGACCCGATAATAAGGCGACAACAACGATTTGTTTAGCGCCTTGGGCCAACCTTGTTCGAAAACATGCTCAGGCGGCTCTAAAAACACATTGGCATAGATCAACGATCCCCCACCGAGAGCGGCCGAAAAAACCGCATCGATTTTATGAAAGGTGCGGATATCGAACATCCCTCGCAGATTTCTTTTGCGGATATGGCGAGGGCGTTTAACCGCATCGCCTTCGACGTTCCAGAAATTATCGCGCATCTGATGTGGCGTTCTAGGAAATGAACCCATTGGATAACGTTTGCCGCGTTCCAACAGCAAAACTTTGTCGCCCCATTTTTGAGCTAACCGACAAAAGTTGATTGATCCGCCGAAACCGCTGCCGACGACGACGGCTTCATAATCAAGGTTTTTGCTAACCATAATACCTCCTCATTGATTGTTGTTATTATGCAAGGCGACAGTTATTGCCTCATTTGGAAATGGGTCGTGCGCGAAATAGGTCCTTGTGCCGTAAACCTCTTTACGGAGTAAAGTCGCTTGTTGTTATTTTAATGGCCCTCTTAATAAATAGACCTAATTGCCTGATTTTGCAACATAGGATGCATTTAGTCATTGTTATTTCTGGCCGCCAAACTAAAATCTTACGCGACATTGGATCAATTAGATTTTCGATATCGCCCGGCGTAGAAACAGTCAGGAGTTTCTGAACGTTAAACTCGATCAAAAGCTTTCTGACTAGGGCAGGGCGCAGCAACGTTTGGAATCAGAATAGTTGTCAGGTTTTTATGTTCCGGTCTTCGATAATAGCAGCCAAGGGGGCGACGGTGATGCAGGAGTTCGGTCCTTAAGTCCCGATGACTGATGGTCCGCGGCAAAATTTAGAGCTTGCCAGCAGCAGATGTTCAGTTTATCGTTGAAGCGTCGGAAAAAGTCCCATTTATTCGATGAGGTGACCTGATGACTGCATTCAATCCACAAATCTTAATCCGTTTTATCTTGGTATTTTTCGGCGTTTTTTATGTTGCAGCGGTTCAAGCCGCGGAGGGGGGGAGCTGTCATGCCTTTAACGCTTAATTCATCCGATTTTTCCGACCGTGGGGAAATACCCGAACGCTTGACTTGCGACGGCGATGATATTTCGCCGGCATTAAGTTGGACAGGCATCCCGGCAAACGCGCAAAGCCTGGTGCTGATCGTCGATGATCCCGATGCGCCGGACCCGGCTGCGCCAAAAATGACCTGGGTTCATTGGTTGCTGTATAACATACCGACCAGCGCGACTGGCCTGCCACAAGCCGTTGAAAGCGGACAATTACCGGAAGGCGCGCTGCAGGGGCAGAACGATTGGGGGCGTAGCGGTTACGGCGGACCCTGTCCGCCTAAGGGCCGTCATCGTTATTTTCACAAACTATATGCCCTCGATGTGGTGCTGCCGGATCTGAAAAAGCCCAACAAAGCCGAGCTGGAACAAGCCATGCAGGGACATGTCATCGAACAGACTGAACTGGTCGGAACTTATCAACGCGGCCACTAGGGCCGCGGCTCGTGGGCGGTTAAGGTCTATTGTAAATTAGACCGTTTTGGCGAAATAACCGGGTCAGGACTTCAAGTTTTTCAATATGTCCAGCGGAAAGACGATGGTCGAAGACTTGTCGCCGGCGATTTCGGTCAACGTCTGCATATACCTGAGTTGAATCGCTTCCGATTGCCCGGACAGGATTTTCGCCGCCTGTAACAGTTTTTCGGAAGCCTGCATCTCCCCCTCGGCATGGATTACCTTGGCGCGTCGGGTGCGTTCGGCTTCCGCTTGCTTGGCGATGGCCCTGATCATACTTTCATCCAGGTCCACATGTTTGATTTCGACATTCGAGACCTTGATTCCCCATGCATCGGTTTGTTGGTCCAGGTTGGTCTGAATATCGATGTTCAGACGTTCGCGCTCGGCCAACATCTCATCGAGTTCATGCTGACCCAATACCGAACGCAAGGTGGTTTGAGCCAATTGGCTGGTGGCGTCGTAAAAATTTTCCACCTGTATGATCGCCTTGTCCGGTTCGATGACGCGGAAATAGACGACGGCATTGACCTTGACCGAGACATTATCGCGGGAGATGACATCCTGAGTGGGGACATCCATGACGATAGTGCGCAGATCGACGCGTTCCATTTGTTGGATCAGCGGGATGACGATGATGAACCCCGGTCCCTTGACCTTGTAAAAACGCCCCAGCATGAAAATGACGCCGCGTTCATATTCCCTGAGGACGCGAAACGCGCTGATCAGCAAGACCAGCAGGATACTGAAGAAGATATAACCGAAATTTGTAAACATCACTCGTCCCCTTGTAGTTGAATAGGCGTAACCTTTAACAGCAGGCCATCGATCGCGGTGACCCTCACTTTTTCATTTTTACGCAACGGCCGGTTGCAAGACGCTTGCCAGTTTTCACTATGAATGCGGACTCTCCCCATGCCGTCGAAGTCATCCAACACCACGCCGATGCGGCCCAACATTTCCTCCTTGCCGCTGACGATGGGATGATTTCTGGATTTGATCAACAGGCCGATGGCGATGATGAAGAAGGCCGCGCTGCTCAAGGCAAAGCCGGCAATCAAGCCCAGATCGATGCCGAAGCCGGGCACATCGGTATCTATCAAGATGATCGAGCCGATGACGAAGGCCACGACGCCGCCCAGCCCCAGGATGCCGATACTGGGCACAAAGGCTTCCGCGACCATCAGCGCCACCCCTAACAATATCAAGGCGATGCCGGCATAGTTGATCGGCAGCAGTTGCAAGGCGTACATGGCCAGCAACAAACAAATGCCTCCGATAGTGCCGGGAACGATGCTGCCGGGGTTGGCAAATTCGAACACCAGGCCATATATACCGATCATCAACAAAATATAGGCGATGCTGGGATTGGTGATGACGGCCAGAAACTCGCTGCGCCAGTCGGGAGCCATGCGTTTAATGGCGATGCCTTCGGTATTCAGGATGACTTCCTGGCCTGAGACCTTGACTTTTCGTCCCTGCAATTGGTTGAGTAAATCACGGACATCGGTAGCGATGATATCGATGACATTCAGTTTCAACGCTTCCTCGGCCGACAGACTGGCGGCTTCTCGCACCGCCTTTTCCGCCCATTGTTCGTTTCTGCCATGCATTTTCGCCAGGCCTCGAATATAAGCGGCCGCATCATTGACCATCTTGTGGGTCATCGGATCGGACAACGGTTTGTCTGGACCATTTTCTTTATCGTCCTGGTCTTTTTTGTCGTCGCCAAAACCGCCGAAGCCGCCGATTTGCACCGGCGTCGCCGCGCCTAGGTTGGTCGCAGGGGCCATCGCGGCGATATGACTGGCATAGAGTATATAAGTGCCGGCGCTGGCGGCGCGAGCGCCGCCCGGTGCGACATAGCTGATTACCGGGATCGGGGAGGAGATGATTTTTTTGATGATCCGGCGCATCGAGGTGTCCAGCCCGCCGGGGGTATCGAGACGGATTAACACCGCGTGAGCCTGAGTGTCGGCCGCTTTTTGCAGATTACGCTCGATATAATCGGTAGTTGCCGGGCCGATCACATCGTTAATCTCCAGTTGCATCAGGAATGTTGACGGGATCTTCGCTAGACTCTGTTCCTCGGCATCCGCTGCGACGGAGACAGTCAGCAAAACCAACACAATCAATCGTATGCTTCGAGCAATCCACATAACGCTTTATCCGCTGTTTTTTAATGCTCAGTGTACTCCTGGATTCTGCTGTCAGCAATCATTTAACGGCGTAAGCCCGCAAGGCAGACGGCAGCAATTCCCACTTTGGCGTTCAAAAAGGGCATGGGGAGCGTTTGGCGAGGATGTCGGCAGCAAGGATGCTGCCGTAAAGCCCCCAGCACCTAAATTCCATGGCTACTGGACTATAATTTACATTCCAGCATAATTTAGGTGCTGGGTGAACGGCGCTCCTCGACAGACACATCCCATGCCCTAAACACAGCAAAAATGCTCAAACTGATGCTGGGCAGACGGCTGATGAATATGGAATTTTTCAGAATCTGTTCAGGAAGCAGAGCAGGGCTTTTAGCGTATAAGCATAGGCCATCGGTTCACCGCTTGCCCGGGGGCCGGCAATGTTCAGGGTTTTGATGGAATGTTCGGCAATGAATGCCGCGATCCTTTGCGAAGCATACTCTGCTGAACATGCGTCGGCATCGATTAATAGATAGGGCCTATGCAGTTGGCGGCAGTATTGTAGGGTTTTCTTGGTGCCGCCAGACAGGGCGCCAAAATGAATAATGGCGGTCCCGTCGCTGTCGATGACATTCTGCCGTGTTCTTTGCCGGTAGCCGGCCCCTGTCAGCGCGGTGACAGGATAATGGGTAGGAATCGTTCCATCTTCGGCCATTCTGCCTTCAGGACACCAGCCGCCGCACTCTACGCCTGATCGCAGCGCCGCATCCAGGGCCGCACGATCAACGCCGGTTTGACCGCCGGAAACGATTTTTAAGCGGGACATGGTCTCATGGCTTAGGCTGCTAGCAAGAATTGATTAGGTAAAAAGACGCCGCTAGGCAATAATAAATTGACAATGATGCTAATCGGCGTACAATAGAATCCAGCTAGAGAATATGACTTACCTTTGTTTACCATTTCGATCTCTCCTGTAGTTGTTCGTCCTGTTTTTCATTTCGTAATTTCTTCATTATCTGCTTCATCTGCCTGCAATTAAGGCTACTACAATTATTTTATTTATATAGGACACATCATGTCTACAATGACTACTGGCACAGTTAAATGGTTTAATGCCGATAAAGGTTTCGGTTTTATCGAACAACAACAAGGCCCGGATGTTTTCGTGCATTTCAGAAATATCCTGAGCGGAAACAGCAGCTATAAATCTTTGGACGACGGTCAACACGTACAGTTCAGAATCACTCGTGGCCCAAAAGGTCCACAAGCCGAAGAAGTAACTGTTATCTAAACGATAAACCGGCGAGCTGCGCACCAATAGTGCGGCTCGCCAAATAATGTGAAACTGATAGGTTTATTTTCAGTAAAGACTTGAACTTTTTTACAGAAACATAACCTAACTGATAGTTCACATAAAGGGGGCGACCTGGCTTCGACGCGGGTAGCAAAACCTTAAGTGCATGCCGAGGACAGTACATCTCGTAAAATATACTGATATTAAAGTATTCGCAAACGACGAAAACTACTCAGTGGCTTTAGCAGCTTAAAACCTGCACCACTCCTCTGACTACATGTGCTTATGCGTGTAGCGTTTATCCTTAGGGAGAGACATTCAGGGGGCATCTCACATAAGATCGCGCCACGACTTTGTTCGGAGTCCGAAGCGTTAAAACCAATCGAAATCGCCGCTGATTTTCTTGGCCCGTCGGGTAGTCAACGGTTAAATCAAAAGCGCGGGATAAGCATGTAGACCTTATGGCGGAGTGCTTGCGGACGCGGGTTCAATCCCCGCCGCCTCCACCATCAACAAAAGACAAACCCGTCTCTCTGGGGTCATTCTCCGGGGTGACGGGTTTTCTTTTTCCCCTTGTTTCTAAAGGGTTTGCGCCCGTTTCACATCTTTCCAAAGCACCTCTGTGCACCATCGATTCTCCCCATCCTCCAGCCATTCTTTCTCTGTTTGCCCCCAGATTCTCTGTTTTCTCCGGACCAAGTCCGAAGCGCGTCCGGAAAGCTACATCATTGATTGATATGGGTTTTCTGAATATTGCCGTTTTGGGCGGTTGTCTTAGGTCTTCGTTCGATGCCCCAACCGGACGTATTTTTCGAAATAGCCTTCCTCGGCGATGAAAAGAAGTGTGGTCAACTCCGGCTTCCTGTCTCAGCCAAAAGAAAAGCCGACGCTGATGGTCGGCTGTGGGGGTGGTCTCCGGTCCGGTCGTCAGTCGGTAACAAACCCGAACTGACGGCGCTGCTCGGCCCAGTCCTCGGGGAAGGTTTGGGTCAGCTTGGCCAGCGAGAGTCCGTTGGGCTCCTCGCCGTTGATCAGGGCTTCGACGATGTCCGGGGCCAGGGTCGTCAGCTTGAGGATGCGGGCCACATACGAGCCGTCGACGTCGAGGGTACGGGCAAGCTCGCTGATGGACTTGATCTGGCCGGATTCGAGGATGTCGGCCCAGGAAAAGGCCCTTGCCAGCGCCTGGAGGATGGCTGACTGCACCGGCTCCTGCGCCCCGGCTATTTCTCCATCCAGCGCCTGGGGAGCAATAACCGTCTTGCGGCCGCGCATACGCCGGATGAGCATTGGGATGTGGATCTGCAGGTTGCCGTTGTCGGCCACGGTAATGGTCGGTTTGATTTTCATCGGCTTGCCCTCCGTTCAGTGACTTCGCATGCCAGACCGGCCAGCTCGGCGATGAGTGTCGTCAGCCCGTTGGTGCGCAGCTCCATGTCGATTCCGGTCTCGCGAATCTCGACTCTGTCTACCAGGAGGCGGATGAGCCGGTTCCTCTCTATCGGAAAAAGGTCCTCCCAGAAGCCCTCGACATTCTGGAAGGCCTCCGAGACATCCAGCTCCGTGATGCTGTTCCCCTGGTAGGCTTTGCATCGCTCGCTCACATGCGTCAGTTGTTTCGAGAGCTCGACCGCTTGGCGGTTGACGGTCGTCGGCATCTCGGCCTTGCCCGGCTGATCGTTGCCGGGTTTCATCAGTTCGATGGCTTGCTCCCGAGCCTGTGACAGTTCCTTTTCGAGTTGGGTTTTCTGTTTGAACAGCCGCTCCCGCTCCGCCTGCTCGATGTCACGGGCCGCGAAGTAGGTCTTGGCCACCAGCGTCGGCGTGCGAAACACCGCGCTCAACTGCTCGACCACGGCCTGCTCGATGTCCCCGGCGGGAATCCGTTTGAGCGGGCAGCGGCTCACCGTCCGTTTGCTGTCTTTCTCGCAGATGTAATAGGTGTAGTGGCGACCGTTTTTGCGGGTGTAGGTCGGCCCCATCGAGCATCTGCAGTGGCCGCAGCGGATGACGCCTTTCAGAGGGGCGACCATTTTGGTTCTGGCCATGGAAATCTTGACCGGTTTGTTGTCTGCCAGGATGGCCTTAACCTTGTCCCAGGTCACCCGGTCGATGATCCCATCCTGCTCACCGGGGTAACTGCGGTCCTTATGGGCGATCTCGCCGATATAGATCCGGTTGTTCAGCAGCCGGTAAATATGGGCGGTATTCCACTCGGAGCCTTCGCGCACCTTGCCTTTCTTGGTGGTCCAGGCCTTGGTGCGGTATCCCTGCTCGTTCAGTTCCTGCCCCAACTTCTTGGCTGAGCCGATCTGGATGAACCGGCGGAAGATGTACTGCACCGTCTTGGCTTCATCCGGGTTGACCAGCAGTTTCTTGTTTTCTCGGTCGACGTCGTAACCGAGGATTGGCACACCGCCGCAGTATTTCCCCCGGCGCTTGGCGGCCGCCACCTTGTCCCGGATACGCTCTGCGATGACCTCCCGCTCGTACTCCCTCGAAGCTGAACACAAACCCGGAGGACCAGTCCCGAGACCAACCTCCGGCTCTTCGTCTACGGCACCCTGAAACGGGGCTACTGGAACCATCAACGCTTCTGCGCCCAGGTCCGCAGCATCGAACCAGCCGTGGTCTGGGGCAGGCTCTATCACCTTCATGCCGGGTTCCCGGCCCTGGAAGTGCCGGAAGGGCTGATCCTGGCCAAGGGGCACCGCCGATCCACTGGCCGACGCCCGCAGGCAGCAAGAGATCGGTACGCCTCGCTTCGGTCGCCCAACCGGCGACTGGGATCTGATCCATGGGGAATTGATGACCTTCTCCGACCCGCAGCGCGACCTGCCGCCCATCGACCAGCTGGAAGGCTTCCGGCCCGGCGGCCACAGCATGTACCAGCGGGTGATGGTGGCGGTAGCCAGGGGCTCAATCGCCTGTGCTGTATGGACTTACACCATGTATGCGCCTCAGAACGGCGAACGTATCACAAACGACAATCAGGCCGTTTTTTGGAAAAGTCGTCTCTATTCGGCACAAAACGCTTGATTATGGCAATCCATTAAAGTAGTTTATAGAGGTTAATTTGAGGCACTGTGTCCGGATTTCGGGTTTCCCGGAGACCTTCGGGCTTTTACCGAAAACATGATGAACGAAGGACGAAGGCTATGGATGAGAGATGGCTGACGGTCGATGACATTTGCAAGTATCTGAATGTAAGCAACGAGACGGTCTACAAGTGGATCGAGCAACGGGCTATGCCCGGTCACCGTGTCGGCCGTCGCTGGATGTTCAAACAAGACGAAGTGGACGAATGGGTCCGCTCCGGCGGTGCGGCTGATAAATCCGATAAGCCGGACACCGAGCAATAAGGAGCGACCATGGCCGAGCCGATTCACGACAAGATAAAACGATCCCTACAGGCAGCCGAAGGCTTGTATCACCGCCTGGTGTTGCTGGTGGGTGAGACCGGTTCCGGCAAGACCGGCGTTCTTCGGGATATTGCCGAGGAATTCGGCTCATCTGTCGTCAACGTCAATCTGGCGCTTTCAGGCGAACTGCTTGAGCTGACGGCAAAGCAGCGGTCGCTTCGGTTGCCGGGCATCCTCGATCAGATCGCGGACCAGGCTCAAGCACCGGTGGTGCTGGATAATCTCGAGATCCTCTTCGACAAGGATCTCCAGCAGGACCCCTTGCGCCTGCTGCAGTCCATTTCGAGAAATCGGGCCGTGGTGGCTTCGTGGAACGGAATCATGAATTCCGGGAGGCTTTTGTACGCCGAAACCGGCCATCCCGAGTACCGCAGCTATGACTCGGTCGATGCGCTGATTGTGGGCATGGATGGCACGGCCACTGTCGATTCGGCAAAAAACAATAGAGAGGCAGGACAAGCATGAAATACGGAGACCTTATCCAATTCGACCCGATTGAGTCGGTCGTTCAGTTGCGTGACGCGGACAAATCGAGCGCCGCACACACCCTCGTGAACACCTATGTCATTTCCGAGGAAATGGCCGAACGGCTCACGCAGCTTGTCATTCCTCAGATGCAGTTCGACCAGCCGGTCGACAACAAGGGCCTGCTGGTCGTCGGTAACTACGGCACCGGTAAGTCGCACTTGATGTCGGTGGTCTCCAGCCTTGCCGCAGACGCCTCCCTGCTGGAAGGGCTGAAAAGCGAAGGTGTCCGCGACGCAGCCTCTCAGATCGCCGGGCGTTTCAAGGTCATCCGTACCGAGATCGGAGCCACCACCATGTCCTTGCGCGACATCCTGGTGGCCGAACTGGAAGAGCATCTCGAAAAACTCGGTGTGGAGTATGTGTTCCCCGAAGCCGGGACCATCACCAGCCACAAACGGGCCTTCGAAGACATGATGGCCAAGTTCGGCGAGGTCTTCCCCGAACACGGCCTGCTGCTGGTGGTCGATGAGCTGCTCGACTACCTGCGCACCCGCAAGGACCAGGAGCTGATCCTCGACCTCAACTTCCTCCGCGAGGTCGGCGAGGTCTGCAAGGACCTGCGCTTCCGCTTCATGGCCGGTGTCCAGGAAGCCATTTTCGACAGCCCCCGCTTCGCTTTTGTCGCCGACAGCATCCGCCGGGTGAAGGACCGCTTCGAGCAGATCCTTATCGCCCGCAGCGACGTGAAATTCGTGGTGGCCGAGCGCCTGCTCAAGAAGACCACCGAGCAACAGGCCAAGATCCGCGACTATCTTATGCCCTTTGCCAAATACTATGGCGGGCTCAACGAGCGCATGGACGAGTTTGTCCGGCTCTTCCCGGTGCATCCCGGTTACATCGACACCTTCGAGCGGGTCACCGTGGTGGAAAAGCGCGAGGTGCTCAAGACCCTGTCCATGGGCATGAAAGGCATTCTTGGCAAGGACGTGCCGCAGGACGAACCCGGCCTGATCGCCTTCGACAGCTATTGGGGTACCCTCAAGCAGAACGCTTCGTTCCGCGCCATTCCCGAAATCCGGGCAGTCATTGATTGCAGCCAGGTTCTGGAATCCCGCATCGAGAACGCCATCACCCGCAAACAATACAAGCCGATGGCGCTACGCCTGATCCATGCTCTGTCCGTCCACCGCCTTACCACTGGCGACATCTATGCCCCCATGGGCGCATCCGCCGAGGAACTGCGCGACCGTCTCTGCCTGTTTGATCCGCTGATCGCCGAGCTGGGTAGCGACGAACCCGACAAGGATCTCCAGACCCATGTGGAAACGGTCCTGCGCGAGATCCACAAGACAGTCAGCGGCCAGTTCATCTCCTTTAATGCTGACAACCGCCAGTTCTATCTCGACCTGAAGAAGACCGACGACTTCGACGCCCTGATCGACAAGCGGGCCGAAAGCCTGGGCCAGGCTCAGCTCGACCGCTTCTATTACGAGGCGCTCAAGCGGGTCATGGAATGCCAGGACGCCACCTATGTGACCGGCTACAAAATCTGGCAGCACGAACTGGTCTGGCAGGAGCACAAGGCAGCCCGCTCCGGCTACCTCTTTTTCGGGGCACCGAACGAGCGTTCCACCGCCGTGCCGCAGCGGGACTTTTACCTCTACTTCATCCAGCCCAACGATCCGCCGCGCTTCAAGGATGACAAGGTCAACGACGAGGTCTTCTTCCGCCTGAAAGGCACCGACGAGGAATTCCAGACTGCGCTGAAGAGCTATGCGGCCGCACTGGATCTTGCAGCCACCTCATCGGGCCATGCCAAGGCCACCTATGAATCGAAGGCCAACGGTTTCCTGAAGAAGCTGGTCCAGTGGCTGCAGAAGCACATGAGCGATGCCTTCGAGGTCACCTATCAGGGCCGTGCCAAGTCCATGACCGAATGGGCCAAGGGCAAATCCATCCGCGACCTGTCGGGCCTGTCGCCTCACGAGACTATCAACTTCCGCGACTTGGTGAACACCATCGCCGGTGTCTGCCTGGCACCGAACTTCGAGAACCAGGCCCCGGACTATCCGTTCTTCTCGGTCCTGATCACCGGCAACAACCGCGCCCAGGCAGCGCAGGACGCCCTGCGGGCCATTGCCGGGCAGAACCGCACCAAGCAAGCCACCGCCGTGCTGGACGCCCTGGAGTTGCTCGACGGCGAGAAGATCGATCCCTACAAATCGAAGTACACCAAGTTCATCCAGGATGCCGTCAAGGCCAAGGGCCACGGCCAGGTGGTCAACCGTAGCGAGATCATCCAGGACGACCACGGGCTTGAGTACATGAACCCGGGCGGCTCGCGTCTGGAGCCCGAATGGGTCACCGTCCTGGTGGCGGCGCTGGTCTACTCCGGCGACATCGTGCTCGCCATTCCGGGCAAAAAGTTTGACGCCACCGGCCTGCAGCAGCTTGCCGCGACCGGCATGGACGAGCTGGTCCGCTTCAAGCACCTGGAGCAGCCGAAAGAATGGAACCTGCCCGCGCTCAAAGCGTTGTTCGAACTGCTCGGCATGACACCGGGCATGGCTCAGCTCGTCACCCAGGGCAAGGACGAGCCGGTGCAGAACCTGCAGCAGGCGGTGGGCAAGATCGTCAAGCGCATCGTCATGACCCAGCAGACCCTGCGCGAAGGGCTCTCCTTCTGGGGCCTGGACCTGCTCGCGGGCACCGATCTGGCCAGCCAGGCCAGCGGGCTGGACGAGGCCAAGAGCTTCTTTGAATCGCTCCAGGCCTACTCCTCGCCGGGTAAGCTGAAAAACTTCCGCTACAGCGCTCCCGAAGTGCTGGCCCACGAAAAGGCCGTGAAGGCCCTGGATGAGCTGGACGCCCTACGCGAGTTCATCATGGACCACAGCCCGACGGCGTCCTGGCTCTCCACCGCCGAGGCGGTGCTGCCCGCCGAGCACGACTGGGTGGATCGTATGAAGACCACCCGGCAGGACGTGCTGGATGCCCTCAAGCAGGCCGACCTGACCGAGCTGGCCAGCCAGTCCCAGTCCATCGGGGCCAAGCTGCAAAAGCTGAAGAAGGATTACACCGTCGCCTACATCGGTCTGCACGCCAAGGCGCGGCTGGGCGTGAACGACGACAAGCGAAAGGCAGGCTTGCTCAACGACCAGCGCCTGCAAACCCTGCTCAAACTGGCTGGTATCGACCTGATGCCCCGGCAGCAGCTCACCGATTACCAGAACCGCCTGGCCGGACTGAAAAGTTGCTTTGCCCTGACCGAGCAAAACCTCGACGCCTCGCCCATCTGCCCGCATTGCGGGTTCCGGCCTTCGGTGGAAACCGGTGCGGCGGCAGGCTCACAGATGATCGACCAGATGGACGCCCAGCTCGATGCCATGGTGACGGCCTGGACCTCGACCATCCTCAGCAACCTGGAGGACCCGATCACCCAGGCCAACATGGACCTGCTGAAGATCGATGACCGCGAACCCCTGGAAGCCTTCATCAAGTCGAAGGAACTGCCGGTGCCGCTGGACAGCAACTTTGTCCATGCATTGAAGGAAGTGCTCTCCGGCCTGGTCAAGGTCACCGTCAAGGCGCAGGAGCTGCAACAGGCCCTGCAGGTCACCGCTGGCCCGGCCACCCCAGCGGAGATGAAAAAACGCTTTGAGGAGTACATCGATCAGCTCACCAAGGGCAAGGACCCGGCCAAGGTGCGGATCGTCATGGAATAAGAGTGACTAAGCGAGTGACCAACTTCGCCGAGCTTGGTCACCCGCAAAGTGACCAAGCTGAGACACAAGACGAAAGCCAAGGATTATGAAGATGAAAGAAACCAGTTTGTTCGACTCGCTGCTTGAAGAGCCGCAGAAGCCCTCCGGCCCGGTGACTTGCCTCGGCATGACCTTCGAGAACGATGAGGCCCGCCGCGCCCACTTTACCGAGGAGCTGCGCAAGAAGCTGCAGGACCCGGAGTTCCGCAAGATCGAAGGCTTTCCCATCGGCAGCGACGAGGACATCCTGAACCTGAGCGATCCGCCGTATTACACCGCCTGCCCGAACCCATGGATTGCCGATTTCATAGCTGAATGGGAGGCGGAGAAGCCGAAACAGCCTGAAGGCTATCACTATCACCGTGAGCCATTTGCGACCGATGTGAGCGAGGGGAAAAACGACCCCATTTACAACGCGCACTCCTACCACACCAAGGTACCGCACAAGGCCATCATGCGTTACATCCTCCATTACACGCAGCCGGGGGATATCGTGTTCGACGGCTTCTGCGGAACCGGTATGACCGGTGTAGCGGCGCAGATGTGTGGCGACCGCGAAGTGGTAATGTCGCTCGGCTACCAAGTGAAGCCGGACGGCACCATTTTGCTGGAAGAGGCGGATGAAGATGGCAAAAAGGTTTGGCGACCGTTTTCAAAACTAGGCGTCCGCAGAGCGATTCTCAATGATCTGTCTCCAGCAGCAACGTTCATCTCGTACAACTACAACACGCCTGTAAATCCATCTTCTTTCGAACGCGAAGCCTACCGGATATTGAAAGAAGTCGAAAAAGAATGCGGTTGGATGTATGAAACAAGGCATTCGGATGGACGAATCGGGACAATAAATTACACCGTTTGGTCAGATGTTTTTGTCTGTAATGAATGTGCTGGTGAGGTCGTTTTTTGGGACGAAGCCGTCGATGAGCAAAATGGCAAAGTCCATGACAGCTTTCCTTGTCCTCACTGTAATGCCGAGTTAACCAAAAGACGTATCGAGCGGGCCTGGGTAAATAAGTACGATGTTGCTATTGGAGAAACGATTAAACAAGCCAAGCAAGTTCCAGTGCAGATCAATTACTCTGTCGCTGGAGTTTCTGGCCGTTTTGAAAAAAAACCTGACGAAGGTGATCTTGCTTTAATAGCTAAAATTGAGAATGAGGACATTCCATACTGGCATCCATCTTTACGCATGATCGAGGGACGCGAAACGCGAAGAAATGATCCCATCGGCATTACGCATGTTCATCACTTTTACACAAAGCGTAATTTGCGCGTGCTCGCAACACTCCGGCACATCCTTTCGACCTCAGAGATGGAAAGCCAGTTGCTTTGCCTCGTGGGTGACCAACTCCCAAGAGCAAGCAAAATGCACAAAATCGCTGTCAGCCGCCTTAATACTAATCTCTCCAAAACAGCAGGCGTTCTTGCGGGAACTTTGTATATACCGTCCAACCAAATTGAGTACTGCCTGATCGCGATGATCGGATTCAGAATCAAAGACGTTTCCTCGTATTTGAGCAAAAGAGACGGTAAAACCAAGCAGATTGTTTTTACGTCATCATCAGAGAAGATGCTGATGCCAGACAATTCTATGGACTATTTTTTCTTCGATCCACCATTTGGGGCAAACATCAACTATTCTGAGCTTAATTCACTCTGGGAGGTTTGGTTAAAGGTATTAACAAACAATAAGCCTGAGGCTGTGGAAAATAGCTCCCAAGGTAAAAGTTTGAATGAGTATCGCCAGTTGATGGCGGCTTGTTTTGAGGAGGCATATCGATTACTTAAGCCGGGTCGCTGGCTTACTGTTGAATTTTCTAATACCAATGCATCCGTATGGAACAGCATCCAAACCGCTCTGACTGAAGTTGGTTTCATTGTAGCGAATGTCTCGGCTCTAGATAAAAAACAAGGCAGCTTTAAGGCAGTAACCACACCTACAGCAGTCAAGCAAGACCTTGTCATCTCAGCATACAAACCCAATGGCGGTTTTGAAGAGCGCTTCCAGAAAGAGGCACAAACCGAAGAAGGCGTGTGGGATTTTGTCCGAACCCACCTAAAGTATCTGCCAGTCACCAAGCGCCAAGGGCCACTAATGCTTTTTGTCCCCGAGCGCGACCCTCGCATCCTGTTCGACCAGATGATCGCATTCTATGTCCGCAAGGGTTACCCGGTGCCGATCTCCAGCCAGGAGTTCCAGGTCGGACTATCGCAGCGTTTCATTGAGCGTGACGGCATGTATTTCCTGCCGGACCAGGTGGCCGAATACGACCGCAAGAAGATGACCTCCGGTGCCCCACAGCAGCTTTCGATGTTCGTCTCCGACGAAGCATCCGCCATCCAGTGGCTCCGCCAGCTCATCAAGGAAAAGCCGCAGACCTTCTCCGACATCAATCCGCAGTTCATGCAGCAGCTCGGCGGCTGGAGCAAGAACGAGGCCCAGCTGGATCTGCGCGAACTGCTGAACCAGAACTTCCTCTGCTACGACGGAAAAGGCCCTGTGCCCGAGCAAATACATGCCTACCTCTCCACCAACTGGAAAGATCTGCGTAACCTGCCGAAGGATGCCCCGGCGCTGGTGACCAAAGCACGCGACCGCTGGTACGTGCCCGACCCCAACAAGGCAGGCGACCTGGAGAAACTGCGCGAGAAGGCGTTGCTCAAGGAGTTCGAGGAGTACAAACACGTCAAGAAGAAGCTCAAGGTCTTCCGCCTGGAAGCTGTCCGCGCCGGATTCAAGAAAGCCTGGCAGGAGCGCGACTACGCAGTCATCGTCGCCGTGGCCGACAAGATCTCCAACAACGTCCTGGAAGAAGATCCAAAACTGCTCATGTGGTTTGATCAAGCAGTTACAAGGCTAGGGACGAGTGGTTAGTGGCGAGGGGCGAGAAAGGAAAAGCAGGGGCGAGTGGCTAGTGGCGAGGGGCGAGAAAGGAGTGAGCATGCAGGTAAAAAGTTATAAAGATCTGATCGTATGGCAAAAGTCGATGGATTTAGTGGCAATGGTGTACCAGGTGACCAAGACGTTTCCGAAGGAAGAGCTTTATGGACTGACGAATCAGCTTCGGCGAGCCGCCGTTTCCATTCCATCCAACATTGCTGAGGGACAAGCCAGAAATTCAACCGCTGAATTCAGGAATTTTCTTTCCATAGCTCGTGGCTCGCTGGCTGAAGTCGAAACCCAGTTGCTTATTGCCGAGCGGTTGAAATATATCGACTCTAAAAAACTGGATGAGATTCTGAATATCCAGGGTGAAATCAACAAAATGACGAACGCACTGATGAACAAACTCGCCCCTCACCACTTTGACCGGAGGGGAATGAAATGAGCGGTGGACATTTTGACTACAAAGAAAACTATTTGGGATACATCGCTGAGCAACTCGAACAGGATATCGAGTTCAACGATGTCGAGTATGACAGCTCCAAACCGATAGATACGCCTTACGGATTTCAGCATCAGCCTGAGACAATGGAATACCTGAAAATTATGGTTGATGAGCTGTACAGACTCCAAGAACTGCTCCATGAGTACGATTACGCCGTCTCCGGCGATAGTTCGAAAGAGCAGTTTCTTGAAAAGGCGAGATCGGTTTATAGAAGAAAGGTGGGAGGCGAGTAATGGCAAAAATAGAAGGTTTTCGAATAAAGAACTTTAGGGCGTTAAAAGATGTCACACTTGGTCGCCTCTGGAATCAGCAGCAGGCCGAGCCTCTCACACCCATGACGGCGGTTATTGGCAAGAACGGTGTTGGCAAGAGCACGCTGTTTGACGCCTTCGGGTTTCTTGCGGATGCTTTGAAGTCTGGTGTAGAAGAGGCGTGCGACTCTCGCGGCAGGGGAGGATTTGAGCGAATCCGGGCGCAAGGTCAAAAAGGGCCAATCGAATTCGAGGTCTATTACAAGGAAGATGGGAATGCCCGCCCCATCACCTACGAAATTTCCATTGATGTCGATAGTTCAGGTCGTCCGTATGTCTTGAAAGAACGTCTCCGGCAGAGGCGCAAGGGCCAGAAGCACGGATGGCCCTTCTCGTTTCTTGTGTTGAACAGTGGAAAAGGTGTTGTTTGGAAAGGCGATCAAGAAGGCCGTCAGATCGATGAAGAACAGGGTGAGTTTGACCTGCTTGGTTTGATGGAGTCCATTAAATCAGGTGAGGCGAAAGAAGAGTCTAAAGAATCTAAAGAAACCGATGTTGTCGAGCTTGACGACATGCGCAAGCTTGGGATTGCCACGCTGGGTTCGTTGAAACAACATCCGAGGATTTCCGCGTTCCGCAAATTTATCGAAGGGTGGTACCTCAGCTATTTCACTCCAGACGCAGCGAGGAGCCTGCCGCTCGCCGGTCCTCAGAAGCATCTCAACATCCATGGCGACAATCTCGGAAACGTTGTGCAATTCATGGAGCGGGAACATCCAAAGCGTTTCCAGGCTATTTTGAACCGGATTGCGGAAAAAATTCCCGGCATCAACAAGATTGATACAGAAAAGACAAACGATGGCCGCTTGCTGCTGCGGTTCAATGACAAAGGTTTTCAAGATCCTTTTTATTCGCAACAAATGTCCGATGGCACATTGAAAGTGTTCGCGTACCTCCTGTTGCTCGAAGACCCGACACCACCGCCGTTTTTATGTATCGAAGAGCCGGAAAATGGCTTGTACCATAAACTTCTCGAATCCTTGGCAAAGGAATTCCGTGAGCATGCGACAGGCCGCAAGGGTGGATCTCAGATTTTCATTACGACCCATCAGCCCTATCTGGTTGATGCCTTGGAACCTGCCGAGGTCTGGATTCTGGAAAAGGGATCGGATGGCTATTCAGTAATCCGCAGAGCGAGCGATGATGCCATCGTCAAGAACATGGTGGCCGAAGGTTTACCGCTGGGTGGCCTTTGGTACAGCGATTATCTGGACGCGAGGTGATCGGATGCATTTTGAGATCCTCGTTGAAGACCAGTCCGGCAAGAAAGCGCTCGATATCCTTGTCCCGAAAATCATCGGTGATGACCATACGTTCAATGTTCATCCCTATAAAGGCATAGGCCGCATTCCGAAGAATCTCGGCAACAAGGCAGATGCAAGCAAACGCATCCTGCTCGATCAGCTCCCAAAGCTTCTCCGTGGATACGGTAACACTTTCGCCAATTATCCAGCTGATTATCCGGCGGCTGTAATCCTTGTCTGCGATCTTGATAACAAGTGCCTGAAAGCGTTTCGCCAAGAGCTTTTCAATATCCTGAATGCTTGCAATTCCCAGCCAGATACCCGGTTTTGCATTGCCATTGAAGAAGGTGAGGCTTGGTTTCTTGGCGACATCCCAGCGGTCAAATCTGCCTATCCAAAAGCCAAAGACGCTGTCCTGAATACATACGTAAATGATTCCATTTGCGGCACTTGGGAGCGCTTGGCAGAGGCAGTCTATAGCGGAGGCTTTGCCGCACTTTCAGCAAAAGGTTGGCAGGCTGTCGGTGCCGAGAAATCGCAGTGGGCTGAAAAGATTAGCCCGCACATGGATGTAACAAACAACGCTTCCCCAAGTTTTGCTTATTTCCGCCAAAAGTTGCTTGAACTCGCTGGAGCCCCGGCCTGATGGAATCCCCTTGGCAATACAGCACCGTTCATAACAGCGCCTGCAAGGTCATCGAGGAACAGACTTTGTGGGGGCAGACGGTGTGCCGTGTCTGGTTGCCGAATTCTGATTCTGTTGTACGAATCCCGGCTTCCGGTCTGATTCCACTCGCCTCTCGCCCCTCGTCACTAACCACTGATCATATTGCCTATGTGGCCGCCGCAGCCAAGGTGGCCGAGGTGCTCGAAGGCTCCACCAGCGCTACCGACGGCCATGTGCTGCTGGCTCCCATGGAGTCCAACGTCATTCCGCTGCCGCACCAGATCCACGCCTTGTTCCGGGCCACCTCCGGCGACCGCGTGCGCTACCTACTGGCCGACGAGGTGGGTCTCGGCAAGACCATCGAGGCCGGGCTGGTCATGCGCGAACTCAAGTTGCGCGGGCTGGTGCGCCGAACTCTGGTTGTCTCTCCCAAAGGTATTGCCACCCAGTGGGTGGCGGAAATGCAGACCCACTTCAATGAACAGTTCCAGCTTGTGCTGGGCGACGATATCAGCACTTTGCAGCGGCTGGCACCCGAAGCGGACCACCGGAACTCCGCCTGGTCGATGTTCGATCAGGTCATCGTCTCCCTGGATTCGGTCAAACCCATGGACAAGCGGCGCGGCTGGACCGCCGAGCGCGTCGCCGAATACAACCGCAGCCGGTTCGAGGATCTGATTACCGCCGGTTGGGATCTGGTGATCGTGGACGAAGCGCATCGGCTGGGCGGCAGCACCGATCAGGTCGCCCGCTACAAACTCGGCAAGGGGCTGGCGGAAGCCGCACCCTATGTGCTGCTGCTTTCGGCCACGCCTCACCAGGGCAAGACCGATGCCTTTCATCGTTTGATGAGCCTGCTGGATGACGACGCCTTTCCGGATATGGAGAGCGTCTCCCGCGAGCGGGTGGCTCCTTATGTCATCCGCACCGAGAAGCGCAAGGCCATCGATGCCGACGGCAAGCCGCTCTTTAAACCCCGGCGCACGCAGATGGCCCCGGTGGCCTGGGAAAGCCGACACCACTTGCAGCAGCTCCTCTATGAGGCAGTAACCGACTATGTGCGCGAGGGCTACAACCAGGCCCTGCGCGAGAAGAAGCGCCACATCGGCTTTCTGATGATTTTGATGCAGCGCCTGGTGGTCTCCAGCACCCGGGCGATCCGCACCACGCTGGAACGGCGACTCGTGGCGCTCAAGGATGGCGAGCAACAAGCCAGCCTGCGCCTGGTGGAACTTGAAAATGGCGCGGAGGGATCGGAAAGCCCAGACGATGAAATAGCCGAGCTGTACGACATGGACGGCCAGGATTTGCTCGATGAGCTGCTGAAATCCCACGTGTCGGCTCTGCAGAGCGAAGGCAGCCATGTGGAGACCTTGCTTGACGCGGCGGTCCGTTGTGAGCAGGCGGGTCCGGATGCCAAGGCCGAGGCGCTGATCGAGTGGATCTACAAGCTGCAAGCCGAGGAAAACGAACCGGATCTGAAGGTGCTGATCTTCACCGAGTTCGTGCCGACCCAGCAGATGCTGAAGGAGTTTCTGGAAGCCCGGGGAATCTCGGTGGTCACCCTGAACGGCTCCATGGCCATGGAGGAACGTGGGGCAGCCCAGGATGCCTTCCGCAAATCGCACCGCGTATTGGTCTCCACCGATGCGGGCGGTGAGGGTCTGAACCTGCAGTTCGCCCACGTCATCATCAACTACGACATCCCTTGGAACCCGATGCGGCTGGAGCAACGTATCGGTCGCGTGGACCGTATCGGCCAGCCAAAAACCGTACAGGCGATCAATTTCGTATTTGAGGATTCAGTCGAGTTCCGGGTCCGCGAAGTTCTGGAGCAGAAGCTCTCGGTGATCTTCGACGAGTTCGGCATCGACAAGACCGGCGACGTGCTCGACTCGGCCCAGGCCGGTGAGTTGTTCGAGGATGTGTTCGCCTCGGCCATCCTTAATCCTGACGGCATCGAAACCTCCGTCGATCACACGGTGGCCAGGATTCGGGATGAGATCCAGCAGGTGCGCGAGGCCTCCGCCATCTATGGCATCTCCGAAGAGCCGGATGTGCAAACCGCTGAGCGTCTGCGCTCGCATCCGCTGCCCCACTGGGTGGAACGGATGACGGTCGGTTACCTCAACTCCCATGGCGGTATGGCCAGTCGCAAGCGCTCCTGGTGGGATCTGAATTGGCCTGACGGTCAGGAACACCGCAAAGCCGTATTCAGCGCCCGAGAAGCGAATCGCTTGACCGACGCAACTCTGCTCAACCTTGAAAATAGCCGTGTCCGTGGTCTTGCCCTGAACCTGCCCCAGGTCGCGGCAGGTCAGCCATTGCCTTGCGTAACCGTGAGCGGACTGCCAGCGAGCATCTCCGGGCTCTGGGGGCTCTTTGAGATCCGCCTTCGGGCCGGAATGCACCAGAAGACACAACTCCTGCGCATCCCCATGGTGCGGCGTGGCTATGTCAGCGTGTTTTTGAGCGAGGAAGGCAAACTGTTTCTGCCCACGGCCCGGCATATCTGGGATGCGTTGCAGACAGCGGAAGCCGAGGTGCAATCCACCCTCGGGCAGGATGAATCTATCACCGCCCATGAGCGTTTGCAGATTGCTGCCGAACAGGCCGGACAGGAGCTGTTCGACGCCCTGCAGCAAGCGCACCTCGCTTCGGTGAACAGGGAAGAGGAACGCGGCATGGTCGCCTTCACCTCACGGCGCAAGGCCATCGAACGGGTGGGGCTGCCCGAAGTGCGCCAGTACCGTCTGGCCCGCTGCGCTGCCGAGGAAAATGAGTGGCGGCATGAACTGCAATCAGCGCGGCAGATCGTACCGGAAATCCGGTCGCTGCTGATGCTGCGGATCATCAAGGGAGGCGCTCAATGAGTAGTTGGCGAGACGCCATCCTGAACGACTTTGTGCCCAACGTCAGCAAGCTGACCCTGGTCGCGGACCCGGATTGTCTGCTGACCGAGGAGAAGCTGGCATTGGAGCTTCGCGGGCGCGGGTTCGACCTGATCGAGTTCAGTGATCCGGTCGAATTCAGATACGCCTATGAGTCAAAGTACCGTTCGATCTGGGACCGGGGTGAGCACACCGATCTGGTGGTAGTCCTCCGCTTGCAGGATGCGGAGCTTGAATCCCTGCCATACGACCTGCTCCAAGCAGGCCGCAAGCTTTCATTCAATCTGGGGGATCTGTTCCCAACGCTTAGCTATCCGGTGATCGAGAAGCTCGACCGAAGCCTGCTGGACGCACTTTTTGAGGCTCAACGCAAGTCGCCGCCGGATCGCATGGGCGATAACGCCACCAAGGATTTCATCCTCCGCCATGTGTTCGGCATCGCCGCTGAGCTGATTGCCAGCGAGGTGGAACTGCTTCGCGCCTTGCTTCGCCTGCACTATGGGAAGCTACAGATCCCGCAGATGCTGGCTGAGCGGCTTATCCAGGTTCTCAAAGGGCATGATGGATTCAAGGCTTGGCCGCTCTCTGAAATCGTTCCGGACGATGAGGCCTTTTTCGCCTTTTTGCAGGAACGCTGGCCGCTATTTCTTTCCAGGCTCGGCAGCGCTCATCAGTTACGGGAGGATTCGCCGGAATACGGTCTCAAGTATCCCGGCCCTGATCGCCTGTCGTTCGACCATCAGGACATCAAGGTCTACATCGACAACCTGTTCCTGGAGGGGAAACTCACCCCTGTCGAGGCCAAAGGCATTGAAGTGGATGCCGGGTCCTGGGTTCGAAGCGGCATCGCCACGTCCGGCGTGGACGATGACGAGCTGCGGATCTCTCGCTTGTTTGGCCTTGTCGAGAAGGAACTGCCCACTGCGGAAGCGCGTTACTCGGACTGGACCGCCTTTGCATTGAAATGGGCCGAACTTTCTTCGCTGGTTCATTGTGGCAACAGCACCGAGTATCAGACCCGGCTCAGGGAAATCGGCGATGCACTGAACACGATCTTTGCCGCTTGGCTGGCCGACCACTACTCCAGTCTGATCAACTTGCCGCCGACCAATCCGGCCATGCTCCACCATGTGCCGCGCCGCCTGGCTCGGGATATCGAGGACTCCGGTAGCAGCCGTGCGGCGTTGATTGTGGTTGACGGCCTGGCCTTGGATCAGTGGGTAACCATTCGCCAGCTTCTGCAAAAGCAGGACGCCAATCTGGTCATGCGCGAATCCGCGACCTTCGCCTGGATTCCGACGCTGACCTCGGTATCGCGGCAATCGATCTTCTCGGGCAAGCCGCCGCTCTATTTCCCGTCATCCATCAACTCGACCAACAGCGAAGAGAAACTCTGGAAGCAGTTCTGGGAAGGCCATGGTCTGTCCCGGCTGGATGTCGCTTACCAGCGAGGTCTTGGCGACGGCGATGCTGCGGGCGTCCTCGACTCCGCAATCCACCCCGGGAAGACCAAGGTGGTGGGGTTGGTCGTGGACAAGGTGGACAAGATCATGCACGGCATGCAACTCGGCTCGGCCGGGATGCACAACCAGATCAAGCAGTGGTGCCATGCAGGATTTCTTTCCGCGATGGTCGGCCAACTGCTGGATTACGGCTATGAGGTCTGGCTGACGGCCGATCACGGCAACATCCAATGCGAAGGCAAAGGCCGCCCGTCTGAAGGTGTGATTGCCGAAACTCGCGGCGAGCGGGTTCGTGTCTATCCCACGCCGGAACTCCGCGCTCAGGTGGCCGGGGCCTTCCCGTTTGCCCACGAATGGCAGCCGGTCGGTTTGCCCGCAGATTATTTCCCCCTGGTGGCCGGTGGCCGCGACGCATTCGTGAACCCGGGAGATGCCATCGTAGGTCACGGCGGTGTAGCCATCGAAGAAGTCATTGTGCCCCTTGTGAAGTTTGAAAGGAGGACACGGTGATGGGCAAAAGACACGAAGCCATCGGTATCAAACAGGCGATCCGTTTCGAGTGGATGCAGAAAGCAGCCAATCTGCTGCTGGCGGGACTCGACGCCAAAACCATCCGTCAAGAGCTGCACGAATTTCTCGCGGACAGGAAAGGCAACGGCTCCGAAGGCGAACGAAGCGACCAGACCCGAACCTTTGTCGTTGATAACCTGGTGAAAACTTGGGTATCTCCGGACCCGGTACTGGTTCCTTTCCGGGATGCGGCACTGGCGTTTTTGCGTAAGCACCCTTCGATGGGTCTTGCGGTTCATTGGGGGATGATCTCGGCGGTCTATCCTTTTTGGTTCAATGTGGCCCGGCAGACCGGTCGTCTGCTGGCTCTGCAGGACCAGGTCACCCACACGCAGATCGTTAACCGGCTCAAGGAACAATATGGCGACCGACAGACTGTCAGCCGCTGTGCACAATATGTTATCCGCTCATTTGTCGCCTGGGGAGCCTTGAAGGATTCCGAAGCCAAGGGCTGCTATGAGAAAGTCGCTCCGGTGAGCATTGCTGATTCGGATTTGGCCATCCTGATGTTCGAATCCGCACTCCTGGCCACCCCAGAGGCCAAGGGCGCATTGGGGCTGCTCCTGAACAATCCGGCTTTCTTCCCATTCCAGCTCCCCGTGATGACCGGAGACTTTGTATCCCAACGCAGCGAGCGGATCGACGTGGTTCGCTATGGACTGGACGATGAGCTGTTGAAACTGAAGGCATAGCGACACATGGCAAGGAATGAAGTCAAAAAATCGGAACAGAAAAGTTGAGGAGGGTTTCGTATGAGCGCATCTGACAATCTTGAAGCAATATGGACTGCTCCATTTGGTGACGCTCTGGATGCCCTGGACGCGCTTATGGCACAGCATGGGAGAGTGTTCCTGATCGGTGCGGGTTGCAGCAAATGCGCAGGCCTACCGTTGATGGAAGAACTTACTGCTAAGGTACTGGGTAGCGGTGTGCTGGACGCTGACACCACAGATATTCTCAAGGGAATTCAGGTCAGCTTCGCTGGCGCGAGTGGTCCAAATATTGAGGACTACCTTAGTGAAATTATCGACCTTCTGGCCATTGCTGAGAGAAGGTCTGAACGAGGCGCAACTGATAACCAGGTCTTTATCAAAGACAAGCAATATTCTGGACAGCAGCTGAGGGAATCTGCAGAAAAAATAAAGCGCACTATCTCTGACATCATTGAGTGTAGCGACAAGAAAATTGATGTGGCGGTTCATCGAGAATTCGTAAAAGCGGTTCACCGCCCGATTCGACCAGGCAAAACAGACGGCCTTGGTTGCGTGGATTATCTCTGCCTCAACTACGACACGCTTCTTGAAGATACCCTCGCGCTTGAGAGAATTTCTTTCTCAGATGGTCTGGATGGCGGAGTCACCGGATGGTGGAACCCTACAGTTTTTGAGCGTGACGGGATCTCGTCGAGGATCTTCAAATTGCACGGCTCCATAAACTGGTGTGAGTTCGATGGCGATCCGCTTCCACGCCGTGTCGCCGGTAATGTCAATGTTCAATCCGAGGGTGACAAAAGAATCCTCATTTGGCCTGCGTCAACCAAATACCGCGAGACTCAAAGAGATCCCTACGCTCAATTGGCCGAACATGGGAGAAGAGCATTAAGGGCTGCTCCGGGGTCACAGAAAATTCTCATTACTTGCGGGTATCGCTTTGGAGATTCACACATCAACCTCGAAATTGACCGTGCGCTGCGTGAATCGGATGGTCGGCTTACTGTCGTAGTGTTTACTTCTGACAATGATCCACAAGGCCAACTGAAGGGGTGGCATGATGATCCCGCCATCACCGAACAGGTTCTCATTTTCGCAAATCGTGGCTTCTTTCATGGCAGCAATAAAACGTCATCCGACGCCGACCTACTTTGGTGGAAGTTTGAAAATCTGACCCGCCTGCTTGGAGGTAAAAGATGAGCATGTCGACCCGTAATCCCAATGAGCCAATTGAGAATCTGGCAATCGGCCAGATAATTGAGGTTGATGGATCTCGCCTTGTAGCCGAGTTGAATCCAACTCTCTCGGAACTCTCGCGTGTGTATGCGGGAGAAACCTATCCTATCGGACAATTTGGTTCCATTGTCAGAATCCATTTCGGGCGTCGGCTCGTCTACGCGTTGGTCGGCCGACTGAGGATGAAATCTGAATTTCAGGCGGAACGAGGATTGGTGCCTGCATCATCTTCGGATGAAAGAATTGTCGAAGCCGACCTGTT